>JAEUQN010000197.1 GCA_016789725.1 Blastocatellia bacterium
AATTGTCGCGCCAAATGAGGCTGTGCTGACCATTGCTTTTCAGGTGCAGATTGCTGAAACGCGCGGCATGATGAGCCTGTGTTTGCCCGCCATTACTTTGGAACCGATTATTCAAATTCTTAATCAATCGGTCTATTCGCGCAGCCGCGAAGTGCCGCCCGAACAAACCCGCGTTTTGCTCGATATCTTAACCTTGGTCAAATTTCCCGTGGCCGCTGAGTTGCGGGGGACAAAGGCGTTGATAGATGACCTGATGAGTTTGTCGCCGGGTGATGTGCTGCGCCTGGATCATCGCGTAGATCAGCCGCTGGAAGTCAGCGTTGGAGGCCACGTCAAATTTTATGGCAACCTGTTGGCGCAGGAGCGTCGCACGGTCGTCAATATCACCAGCTTGAGCGAAGCTGGGTAGCGAGGAGTGCGCCAATTCACTCGTGACGACTTTCTTCTTGAAGCAACTAAGAGTTTGAGTTATGCCAGAATCATTTGAGAAACAACTTTTCAATATCTTTACGATGGCCTGGAGCGATCTTGCGCCGTCAGTCGTGGGAACCTCTTCCGCGCTCAGCCTGGTGGCTCAACAGGAAGCTGTTGGAGAACAGGTGAAACCTGCGTTGGAAATTGTGCCTGCCTTTACCTCTGGATTTGTGGCGCATTGTTCCGGTGCCTTAAGTGGGTTTTTCCTCTGCCTTTTCAAAAAAGAAGATCGCCAGCAGCTTGAACTGTTCGTCAGCAAAACGCTGAATAATGACGGCCCTGCCGGTGTTTCTCTGGTGGTGAATTCGGTCTTGACGGCGACAGCTCCCAACTTGCCAGAACAGGCCGCGTTCGGCGATGTTACTTATGTCGATTTAGCGAATGCGGAGGCCACCACTCTGGCATCGCAATTGGCCGCCGCCGTCGGTGAGAAAGCGTGGATTAACACGTTCACCTTAACGGTGGGCGACCGGTTGTCTTCACAGATGCTGGCGATTTATGCGCCTTCCGGGTCGGTCGAGGCTCTACAAGCAACTGCAACCGCAGAGTCAGCCGCAAGTGCCGCCGCCGCGAGTACCACCGGGGCCGGAAACTTCACCAGCAAACGTCGCGCGGGCCTTTCACGCGAAGATGCTTCGCGGAATATGGAGCGTTTGCTGGACGTTGAACTTGAAGTGGTGGTGCGCTTTGGCCTGACGCAAATCCCGTTGCGGGAATTGGTGCGGATCGGCGTTGGGTCAATGATCGAACTCAATCGGCAAGTGGATGAACCGGTTGAATTGCTCGTCAACAATCGCCCGCTCGCGCGCGGTTCGGTGGTCGTCGTGGATGGTTATTATGGTGTTTGCATCACAGAAATTGGGCAATTAGAAGAGCGTCGCCAATCGCTGACGAAAGCTTGAAATATCAAGCTGCGACATCGCATTTGGGCCTGGTTTGATTTGCCTGTGGATTTCTTTTTTCTCTCGCCCCACTTTGAGGACAATATATGGAGCAACTCATTTCACTCATCGCTTTCGCCGGAATTTTGCTTTCGGTGCTTTCTGGTTTGGCGTGTTTTGCCCTCGCGCGAAAACTGCGTGAAGTGATGCATAAACAACAGGTGCTGGCGACAGATATGGATTATCGGTTGAATGAAGTGCGACAAAACCTGAATGCTGTTGCACAACACACGGTGGCGCAATTACAGCAATTTGCGCAATCACAACCACAACCATCACCGCCGCCGCAACCGAAGCCGCAACCTTTGGCGGGAGAGCCTGCGCTGGCTGGCGCTGCTGCCCAAACGACGGGAACACGTCAAAGCGTGACCGAACGCCGCCATCGCGTGTTAACGCTGGCACGACGTGGGATGGATGTCAAAGCAATTGCTCAAACCCTTGGCATGCCGCACGGTGAAGTGGCGTTGATTATCAGAATGAGCAACCCCAGATTCGGAGATTAAACCGCATGAATTATGGACTTTATTCCGCATTCTTAGGAATGCGCGCCCGGCAACGAACGTTGGAAACCATTGCCAACAATATCGCCAACGCTTCAACCAGCGGGTTCAAAGCGGACCGCTTATTTCATCATTCGATTGAGCTGGCGGAAGCCTCACTCTTTCGGGCGCGAGACGCGGGCCTTCAATTGACGCCCGAAGATGCGCGCGCGCAGGCAGCAAGGCAACTGGTCCTTGGACCATCAACCATTGATGCAAGTAGTGCGACACCCGGCACGCCGACACCGAATACCACGTTTGAGGCAGCGAATCCGCCGGATTCTATCGCGCGGGTCTTTGGCCTTTCATCTGGCGGCGTCACGGATTTTACCGCAGGCGTGATGCGCGAAACGGGTCGCCCGCTGGACGTGGCATTGGATGGCGAAGGCTTTTTCGTCGTGCAAACGCCGCGCGGCGAACGCTACACCCGTGCGGGTGCGCTCACCGTGGATGCGTCCGGGCAATTGGTTACGCAACGTGGCGAATTGATCGTCAGCGAAGGTGGTCCCATTACGATTCGCCAAGGCAAAGGCGAGTTGAGTATTGGCGCCGACGGCAGCGTGTCTGTGGACAAACAAACCGTTGGCAAACTCCGAGTTGTTCGCTTCGACAACGCGCGGGAAGCTCTCGCCAAAGAGGGCGATTCGCTTTTTATGGCGACGGGCAAAGAACAACCGCAAGACGCCAATGGCACGCGCGTCGTGCAAGGCGTGCTGGAATTATCGAACGTGAATGCTGTCACCGAAATGGCGACGATGATGCACAACTCGCGGGAATTCGATTCGCTCCAACGTTCGATTACCCTGATGATGAATGACATTGGTCGCAAAATAGCGACTGAGATTGGACGCGTATAAATGGAGAGTTGAGAATTACGACCGAGTCCAATCTCAATTTCCAATTTGAGCTTTTTTGTCTCCGCCCGGAGAGTTAACTCAGACCGCAACCCACCACTGACAACGAGGAATTATGTACCGAGCGCTATACACCGCTGCAACTGGCATGGGCGTGCAGCAACAAAACGTAGACAACATTGCCAACAACCTGGCGAACGCTTCCACCGTGGGTTTCAAGCGCGTGCGTCTGGAATTTCAGGATTTGCTTTATCAAACGCATCGCGCACCGGGTGCGGCGGCGAACGCTTCCACGACCTTACCCGTCGGCTTACAAATCGGACTCGGCGCGCGCACGATTTCCAGTGAACGCATTTTCGTGCAGGGAGATTTTCACCAAACACAAAACCCGCTTGATCTCGTGATTGAAGGCAGTGGCTTTTTTCAGGTCCGACAAGCGAACGGCGAACTATCCTACACCCGCGCCGGGTCGTTTCATCTGAATGCCGAAGGCCAGGTAGTCACGGCAACGGGCGAAACGTTGGAACCTGCGATCACGATTCCGCGCGAAGCCACTTCAATCACCGTCGGGAATGACGGCACGGTCAGCATCACCTTGACGGGCCAGACCAATGCGCAAAACGTTGGGCAAATCCAGCTCGCCACCTTTGCCAATCCGGCGGGATTGGAATCGTTAGGACGCAATCTTTTCAAAGAAACTGCGGCCTCCGGGCAAGCCACCGTCGGCGCACCGGACACACAGGGAACCGGGCGGGTCAATCAAGGCTACGTCGAAGGCTCGAACGTCAACATTGTCGAAGAGTTGGTGAATATGATTTCGGCGCAGCGGATTTATGAGACCAATTCCAAGGTCATCACCACCTCGGATCGTATGCTCGGCACGATCAATCAAGCAGTTTCATGAAAATTGAGAGGCCAACAATTTTTCTCAGCTTTGTATGGGGCGCTTTGTGCCTTGCGTTTTCCAGTACGACGCCTGCGCAGATGGCTGTGGGGAAGGGGTTGTCTGTGGTGCGCGTGGCATCGGAGGTCATCGCACAACAGGATCGCCTGACCTTGGGCGACCTGGGCGAAGTACAAGCTGAAGAGACAACGACGAACGCACGATTGCGCGCAATTTCATTGGGCTATGCCCCAAACGTCGGGATGACGCGTGAGATTGCGCGCGAACGGATCGCGCTGGCGATTGCGGCTGCGGGCTTTGCTGAAGGTACGGTTCGGATTGAGTCGCCGCCGATCATTCTAATTCGCCGGGCGGCGCAGATGGTTGACGCTGCGTTGTTGCGTGAAGCTATCGAACACGCCACGTTGGATGAACTCAATGCGTCTGGTGCAACGGCACGCCTGACACGGTTGGATTTACCCGCGAAGGTTGAAGCGCCGGCGGGACCACTCGACATTCGCGCTTCCGCCGGGCAAGTGCGCGATGTTTTTTCACCGTTCACCGTCTTCGTTGAATTATGGCAGGAAGGACGCGTCGTCAAGCGATTCAATGCGACGGCACAGGTCGAAGCTCACGCCCCCGTTCTGGTGGCGGCGCGTGAAATTTCGGCCAATGTTCGTTTGCGGCAAGAGTCGTTCAAGATGGAAGTGAAGCGGCTGGAGCGCCCATTAAATTATTACATCACCGACCCGGAACGATTGCGCGGAATGGCGGCCCGCCGCCCGCTGGCGCGCGGTGAAGCCCTGATGGCCGAGGTGATTCATTCAGAGATTGTCATTCGCCCCGGCGATCAAGTGCGCATCATTGGTCAATCCGGCGCATTGCAATTAATGGTGAACGGCGAAGCGCGTGCGGCAGGTCGTATTGGCGACCGCATTCAGGTCAAGAACCTGCAATCGGGGGCTTTATTGCAAGCCATCGTGGCGGATGAAGGACTCGTGCGCATCCGGTTCTAAAAAGACTAATTCTAAAAGGAATTGCTATGAAAAAAGTTTTCACAACACTGATGCTGACAGGGCTGTTGCTCACCGCTGTTGCTTCGTCGGTTTCCGCGCAATTCAGGCTCCCCTGGACAAAAAAGAAAGCGGACAAGCTGCGGGCCGAAGAGAAAAAGAAAGCCAATAAAAACGCGGTCAAAGAAGAACCCGAAGAACCGCCCGCACAATTTGTGCAGACGCTGCCGGACGAAGCGACTATCGCCAAAATTCAAGAGCGCCCAGCGAATGGTTCGCTGTTTACGGCGAGCGCACAAGGCACGGATTTACTCGGCGATTTTCGCGCGCGTCGGCTGGGTGATTTGGTGTTTGTAGATGTTGTCGAAGGCAGCACCGCCAGCGTTTCTTCCAGCGCCAAACGCTCTCGTGATTCGGGGACGTTGGGCGGTTTGGTGACGGCGGCAGGCGCGCTCCCGGCACCGGGTGCAGCCGTGATTGCAGGAGCGGCGGGCGCGTTGGGCAATCGCAAATTTGAAGGCAAAGGCAACACCGAACGAACCAGCGATTTGCGCTCGCGCATTGCGGCGCGCGTGATCGAAGTCTTGCCGAATGGCGACCTTCGCATCGAAGCTTTGAAAAGCGTCAAGATCAATCAGGAAACAGAAAAGCTGATGCTGTCGGGCATCGTGCGGCAACGCGATTTGACGAATGATAACGTGGTGCCAACAACTTCCGTCGGAGATTTACGCGTTGAGCTAAACGGAAAAGGTGTCGCTTCGGCGGACAATGCACCGGGCTGGCTGTTTCGCTTATTTGAGAAAATCACGCCGTTTTAGGAGACCTCGCAGCATGAATCGCAACCGAAATATTATCTTGCTTCTGACTTTGTGCAGCCTGCTGTCCCTCACCATCCACGCGCAAAAAATCAATGAGCGATTGACGATGCGCGTCAAAGATATTGCCGAAATCGAAGGCGTGCGCGGCAACCAATTGATCGGCTACGGATTGGTAATCGGGTTGAATCGTACGGGCGACAAAGTGCAACAGAATTTGTACGCGCGGCAGACCTTACAAAACCTGCTGCAACGCATGGGGATTTCCACCACCGTGGATACGCTGCGCCCGGAAAACGTGGCGACGGTGCTGGTCACGGCGACCTTGCCGCCATTTGCGCGCCAAGGTTCAAAAATTGACGTGATCGTTTCTTCGATTGGCGATGCGCGTTCGCTACAGGGCGGCACGTTGATTGTCTCGTCGTTGAAGGGCGTGGACGGGCAAATTTATGCGCTCGCGCAGGGGCCGGTTTCAATTGGCGGCATTTCCGCAGGCGATGCTGGAAACTCCGTTGACATCAATCATCCGACCGTCGGACGCGTACCGAATGGTGCCATGGTCGAACGAACCGTTGCCACGGATTTGGCGGCCAATGGCTCGCTCACCCTGGTGCTGCGGCAGGACGATTTCACGACTTCCGCGCGACTCAGCCGAGCAGTCAATGAAACCTTTGGTGCCGGTACGGCGCGTTCGCTGGATGGACGGAACATTGTTGTCAAAGTGCCTGCCAAATATTTGGACGATAACGTCAGCTTTATTTCCGACCTGGAAACCATCCGCGTGCAAACTGATGTAGTGGCGAAAGTCGTCATCAACGAGCGCACCGGAACCATCATTATGGGAAGCAATGTGCGGCTCTCGTCCGTTGCCATTTCTCAGGGCGGTGTCACGGTTCGCATTGGCACGGAATACGATGTTTCGCAACCCAGCGTTTTATCAAGAACTGGCGAGACTGCCGTCACGCCGCGCGTGAATGTGGATGTCAAAGAACGCAAACCGGAGTCCATCATTTTGCCGGATGGCGCAACGGTCGAAGAAGTCGTTCGCGGCTTGCGTGCGGTCGGAGCCACTGCCCGCGACATCATCAGCATTATGCAGGCCATCAAAAGCGCAGGCGCACTCGCCGCTGATTTGGAATTGCAATAAACCTCTATGAATTTTTCTCGACTTGAAGCACCTGTCGCAGGAGCAATACCCACAGCCGGTCAAAATGAAATTGTCGCGCGGCGAACGGCGATGGAATTTGAAGCCTTGTTTCTGTCACAACTCACCGCCGCATTGAATCCCACTTCGGACGAATCTGAGGACAATGTATTCAGCAGCACCGGCTCGGACATGTACAAACAAATGTTCGGCGAGCAAATCGCTAAGCTCATGGCGAACAACGGCGGCATTGGCATTGCGGATACGATCTTAGAACAGTTGCGCAGTAAGGCTACGGCCAAGTCTCCGGCGTTGGAACGAGCCATTGAAGCGGCGAATGCTGTGAAAAGCGAAACCACGGAAATCCCGGCTCTGAAAATCAATGCGATCACCGAGGCACAGGAGATGCCAACCGCCTGGCAGGTTCCGGTGGAAGGCCGCATCACTTCTGATTTCGGCGTGCGAAACGATCCGATCCATGGTCAGCAACGGTCGCATCACGGCGTTGATATTGCCGCTCCGCGCGGCACGCCGATTGGGGCGGCAACCTCCGGCACCATCGTTTTTGCCGGACGACGCGGCGGTTACGGCAATACCGTTATTATTGAGCAACCGGATGGCAAGCAAACTCTTTATGCACACGCTGAACAATTGTTGGTGAAGGTGGGTGATCAGGTCAGCACCGGACAAACCATTGCCACTGTTGGTTCCACTGGACGCTCGACCGGGCCACATTTGCATTTTGAGGTGCGCGAAAACGGACAGCCTGTAGACCCCTCAAAAAACCTCGCTAAAGGTTTCGTGTTTGACCGCCGATAAGAGAGTGAAGTCGGTCAATCCGACTGAACTTGAAAGGAGGCGTAAACATGAACTCAATAAAATTGAATGGAACGAACGACATTGAATTGGTGCGAACAACTTTGCGACCGGAGGTTGGTCGTGACGGAGAAGGGGCCGCGATTGCCCATCCTGAGGGGAGTCATCCAACCCCGCCACCAGAGGGGATCAAGGACGTAATCAAAGTGTCAGATCGTGCAACTGCGATTCGAAGTCTGGTTGAACAGACCAGCCGATTGCCGGAAATTCGAGCGGAACGCGTCGAGCAACTCCGCATACAGATACAAGCTGGCACTTATCATCCTGATGCCGCCACCATCGCTGACGCTTTACTGAAAAGCGAGCGATAAATGAATCCGGCGCATCAGGTTTCAGGAGACCATGAATGGGTGAAGAACTGATTGTTCAGGCGACAGAATTGATGCGCGAACAAACACAGGCATACGGACGGCTCAAAGCTATCTGCACACAGGTCACCGCTGCTTTGACGCAGAGCAATCCCGAAATGGTTTCGGCGGTTGTCCGCGTGGGAGAAACCGAATTGCTGGAAATGCGGGCGAGGCTTTTGCGGTTGATGTTCAAGCTGACAACGTTTGCTGATGCGCGGGCGGCCAACCCTCACGGCGTGCCAATTACCCCGCCCGTTCGAGAGGCGTTTGGTCAAGCCTCCCGCGAATTGCAAACAGCGGCGCAGGAATATCAGCAAGTCGGCGGGCGAGCTTCGGCCTTAGCCATCAACGGCGCGATGTTTTCTTCCGTGTGCATTGAACTCTTTGGTATTCAACCGACCACATATCGAGCGCCTTACACGCGGCGCGGTGAAGGGAAAGCATGGGTGTAAATTTTTCTGTTTTTGAAATTGGGCGGCGTGCCTTACGGGCCAGCCAAGTGGGCGTGGAAGTGACCAGTCACAACATTGCCAACGTCAACACGCCGGGTTATTCGCGGCAATCGGTGCAACTATCTGCCTCGGCCCCCGATGAAGGTTACGGCTGGTTGCTCGGCAAAGGACTTAATATTGGCACCGGCGTGAATGTGGATGGTATTAAAGGCCATCGCGATCAATTCATTGCCACACGCTTACAAACTGAAACGGCAACCAACGGACGCTTAACGGCGGAACGAGATGCTTTGATTCCAGTCGAGACAACCTTCAATGCGGGCGATGCGGGCGGGATTGGTTCTGCCCTTCAGGGATTCTTCGGAGCTTTCCGCGATTTGGAGGCGAATCCGACTTCAACAGCGGTCCGCACCTCGGTTGTGGAGAAGGCGAATGTACTGGCGTCAGCCTTTCATTCAACTCGCTCGCGTCTGGTTGAGATTCGTGGACAGGCCGATCAGGAGATTCGCTCTACGGTTGATACGGTCAACGATCTCGCCGAAAAAGTTGCGCAACTCAACAAGCAAATTCGCATTGCCGAAAATAATGGTGTCAACCCTTCCGATTTAGTAGATCAACGCACCGAAGCGATTAACCAAATTGCCGAATTCACGGGAGCGCGCTCGACGACGAATGCCGACGGCAGTGTGACGCTGACGTTGGGCGATGGACAGGCGTTGGTGTATGGCGATCAGGTCGCCACTCTGACGGTTGCGAACACGCCACCGGACGGTTTGGCGACGCTTAGCATTGATGGTCAAGCTGCCGTGATTAGCGATGGGAAATTGCGCGGACTGCAAAACGGAGTCAGTTTTATCAGCGGGCAAATTCAAACGCTGGATGATTTGGCGGCCTCGGTTGCCGGACGTGTCAACACGCTGCACGCCGCTGGGGACGACCTCAACGGTGCGGCGGGTGGCGCTTTTTTTGCAACCCCGGTCAGCGGACCTGTGACCGCTGAGAATTTCGATGTTGCCGCCGCCATCAAGGCAAATCCGCGTCTTGTCGTCGCTGCCGCCACGGGTGCAGGCGGTGGTGATGGCAGCGTTGCTCGCGGCTTGGCGGGGTTGCTCAGCGATACCTCGTCAGTGGTTGGCGCAACGACGGATTCCTTCGCCAATATTTTTGCCTCGCTGGTGTCCTCAGCAGGCGCAGCCGTGAAAGCTGCTGACGATGAACTGGTAACGCAATCCGCGATTCTGGCGCAGACCCAGGCGCAACGTGATTCAATTTCCGGTGTTTCGCTGGATGAAGAAGCGATCAGCCTCTTGCAGTATCAAAAAGCTTACGAGGCCGCCGCTCGCTTCCTGCGCGTGGCGGATGAGATGACGCAAACCATCCTGCAACTAGGGCAATAGGATTTGAAATTTGAAATGGCTGATTTTACCTCTCAGCAATTGTCATCACCGTTCTAAATTATTTTATGGCATTTCGAGTTACAGATAGTGGGAGTAATGCTCGTCTGACGGGCCAAATCGCAACGGCGCGGCAACGAGTTTCCGTTTCGCAGGAACAGCTTGCCAGTGGCAAACGCATCAATCGGCCTTCGGATGATCCGATTGGGGCCGATACGATTCTTCGTCTGCGCACCACGCAGGCAGAGTTGAAGAAATTTGCCAACAATGCGGCCAGCCTGAAAGAAGGCTTGCAAGTGGGCGATGACGCGCTGAATCAATATCAAGAGGTATTGGATCGCGCGCGTGCCTTGCTGACGCGCGCCGCCACTGACACGGTGGTAGTTGAAGCGAGAGAACCGATTGCCCTCGAATTGGATGGCATCACCTCGCGCTTACAGCAACTGGCGAATACGAAAAGTGGAGATTATTACGTCTTCGGTGGCGGACGCATTGACGCTCCGCCGTTTGACAACAGTGGAGTGCTGAATGCGACAGCCGCGTCAGACGTGACGATTCAGGTCGAGCCAGAAGGCACGCTGATCGCAACGGGAATTACGGCTGAATCATTTGTGTCAGATTCAACGGGGACGATTTTGGATGCGCTCAAAACGGCTGCCACGGCAATTCGCGGCACCGGTGATGCGACCGCCGACCGCGCGGCGATTCGGACGACACTAGACCGTCTGAATACGTTCTCCTCGCTTTCCAATGAAGCGCGCACCAAAATCGGCGAACGGATCAATCATCTGGATGAAATCACTGATCGCTTGACACAATACAACCTTTCCGTCGAGGGAAGCGTGCAACGCATCGAAAACGTTGATTTGGCTGAAGCGGCGGTGACGTTGACCGCAACGAACACCACACTGGATGCAATTCTGCAAGCGTCCGCGAGATTCGGGCGGCGCTCGCTGCTTGATTTCCTGGGGTAATACATCATGCAAACGATTCACGTGCAGGGCACGGATTTGGCTTATGAAGAAAAAGACCTCATCAGGTTTGACGAAGGCTTGATTGGGATGCCGCAATTGCACCGGATGGTGTTGATTCATTACTCCGAGATTGCGCCGCTTCTTTTGCTTTGCTCTCTGGATCAACCGGAGGTCACTTTTCTGGTGCTGGAGGCGGTTGCACACGTCCCCGATTATGCACCGCGTTTTTCGCCCGCTGTCCGACAACAATTAGGGTTGACCGAGGGAGAGGAACCCGTGATTCTGGCGACCGTCACCATTGCCTCTGAATGGACAGCCTCTACGATCAATTTACGCGCGCCGCTGGTCATTGCGCCGGCCACCATGCGTGGAGCGCAAATCGTGCTGAACGATAGTCACTATCAATTGACAGCGCCGTTGCCTTCTCTGGGACAGAAAGAAACAGCGGTTGGAAAATAGCCTGGTTCATTTTCCATTGGTCAAAGGTCCTTTATCCTTTTGCCTTAGTGCGAATGGGTAAGAACAGGCAATGACAACTGAACAATGGTCAATGAAAATTGGAAAATGAAAGAAAGGCTCGTGAAACCATGCTGGTACTATCGCGTTTGATTGGGGAAAAGTTAGTGATCGGGAACGAGGTCATGATTGAGGTTTTGGCGATCAATGGTGATGCGGTCAAACTCGGCATTTCCGCACCGCGCGAAACGTCGGTCCATCGCTATGAGGTTTTTGCCGAGATTCAAGCCGCCAACCAGGCGGCCTTCGCACCTGCGGTTCCCAATTTGGTAGAAACTCTTGCCACTCGACTACGCGCCCGCGAAGAAGCAGAAGAAAAAGATTAGCCCTCAAAGGTAAGTAGGTATGAAACGTCCTGATCTGGCGATCCCACTCGGCGCAGCAGTAGGGCTTGCGGCGATTTGCATTGGGGCTTGGATGGAAGGTGTCAGGCTTGGTTTTTTGTGGCAACCAGCGGCGGCCTTGATTGTCTTTGGTGGCACGTTGGGTGCGGTCCTGATTCGACGCGGACTGGCTGGCGTAGGCGCAATTTTACGCGGGGTTTTCAGCTTGTTTTTCGATCCTGGGAAAGATGAAATCGAGGCCACCAAAGCGCGCCTGACCTGGCTGGCACGATTGGAAAGGCGCGAAGGCGCACAGGCGTTAGAAGCACAAGCCGCTGCCACGAATGACCCGTTGATTTCTCACGCGTTAATGTTGATCTCGCAATACGCCGAGCCAAAGCTGGTGCGCGAACGTCTTGAACGCATTCTTGATCACGAAGACGAACAGGGGTTGCGTGATGTTACAACGCTGGAAGGCGCGGCGAGTTATGCGCCCACCTTCGGCATTGTAGGGGCCGTGTTGGGGTTGATTCAGGTGTTGCGCGCGCTGGCCGATCCAACGCAATTGGGCGTCGGCATTGCGACCGCCTTTGTTGCCACGATTTACGGCGTTGGCGTGGCGAACCTGATTTTGTTTCCGTTGGCAGCACGCATGCGCGAGCGCCACAACAATTTTATGCGCCAGCGCGAAGCCGTCGCCGAAGCGTTAATTGACCTGGCCGCTCACGAAACGCCGAGCGCGATTACGCGAAAATTTGTGGCTGAGATGGAACTCATGCTGCGGAAAGAAAAAGCTTTTCTTTAATCTTCCAATAATCAAACCTTGAAGAGCCGATGAAGTACCACACAACAAATGGGCGCAGGCAACGTTTTGCCAGGCACCGTACGGAAAGCGTTGAGCCGCATGAACGTTGGATGATTTCGTATGCCGATTTGGTGACCTTGTTATTTGCGCTATTTGTCGTGTTGTATGCCGCCGCCGATCACGAGCGCGCGGGCCAGGTGGCCGAGGCGGTGACCGCCGTTGTCAGCAATCGCCCGATGTCTTTGCCGACTGGCTCCGGCGTCTTGCCTGGCGACAAAGCCGTGAGTGAGGCTCGTAGCGCAATGGAACGTGCTTTTGCCGCGAATCCCGCCTTACGAGGGCGGGCGCGGATTGTGGGGACAAAAGACGGGTTTACGGTTTCGTTGGCTGAGGCTGGATTCTTTGCGCCGGGGGACGCCAATGTGCGCGACGATGCGGGGGGCCTGGTCGAAGTGATTGCGGACGTTTTACGGGATTCTCCCGCCCGGCTTCGTATTGAAGGGCATACGGATTCGACTCCGATTGCCACGGCAAAATATCCTTCCAATTGGGAACTGTCTTCTGCCCGCGCCTCAGTTGTTTTAGCCCGATTTATTGCTCGTGGGATTCCTCCGGTGCGTCTTTCTCTCGCTGGATATGGCGGTGAGCAACCGATTGCAGATAATGCTTCGCCCGAAGGTCGCGCGCTCAATCGGCGCGTGGATTTAGTCATTTTGCACGGAACAGAGTGAGTCCTTCTTAAAAAAAACGCTCTTTTACTAAACTCTTCTCTTTTTCCTGCCGATAACTGTTTCAACAGGGCAGAGCCTTGCGTTCACCCACGAACTACGTGTTTGTGGAGTAGGCTGTGTGATTCTGAAAGAATATAGTGTTGGTGAAAATAGCAATGGCAAGAAAACATCACCGTTTTCGTGTTGAATTGCCGCAAAGAAAGCGTATATCACCAGCCGAACGTAGGAGCGCCCAGTAGTGGAGCGACAATTGCTGAAGCCTCTGCCAGATTTGTCGTTAAGCTTGCCTCTATATCAGTTGATCGAAGCGGAATCTTGTCTGGGCGGCTTCGATGAACGGAAAGTTTCTCACATGAACGTATGTGTGCTGACCCCTCCAGAAATCTATGAGCAGCTTGTGGAGGGCGTCGAATATGGCATTCTGCGAGCGTTTTCTGCGATGTTTGATGATGTCGCCATCTGTGGCGAAGATCATCAAAATGACGCAGGCTTTGATGGAGTGGCCGGATTGATTTCCTTTGTGGGAAAAGTGTCCTGGACCCTGGCTATCGGGTTTCCGCGCGCCACGGCGCTCGAAATGGCGCAAAAATTCGCTGGCTGTGAAATTCCCTTCGAGAGTATGGACATGATTGATGTGACAGGTGAACTCTTGAACATCGTAGCGGGACCAACAAGCGCACATTTAATAACACAGGGCTTTGAAGCCAAAATGGGATTGCCCAGCGTGGTGCGCGGTTGCGATGTGGAAGTGATCCTGCCGGATCACCTCGCGCAGCGTTTGCACTTTACTTCCCGGCAGGGAGCATTCCGCGCCAAGATTGTGGCGGCGCAACAGGTATAACACTTGGGGGTGAGGTTGGCCGGAAAGAACTTTGTCAAAAAAATAAGCAAACCGCTAAACTGTTTTCGCAGCCTTGCCGATAATTGTCTCAACAAGGTTTGCACGTTCCTGTACTCAACCGTCAAGGATAGGCATTGATAACTGGCAAGGAGATTCCCCCAAGTGGCTGACGAAAAATTGAAGCTCAGAACATTAGTGATTGATGATTCGCGCATCATGCGCAATA
>JAEUQN010000198.1 GCA_016789725.1 Blastocatellia bacterium
CGGCCTTGGCGTTGAATGGTTGGCTCTGCTACGCCAAAAGCATTGATGCGTTGCTCAATGATGGTTAGGGCCTGCTCGGTTGCCTGGCTCTTGAGAAAATTCGCTGCTGAATTGTTGAGCGTGAAGGTGACTGTCGCCGGGCTGCTGCTGGTAGACGACGGCCAGTCAGGACCAAGGATTTGGCTTGTGACTTTGCTCGTAATGTCACCGTGCTTGCTGGTGTCCGCCGTTTCTACAACTACCTTTCCAGCGCCTGGTGCCTTGACCGAATTGAACGCGATGTTTTCTTTCTTCAGATACTCGTCAATTTTCTGGCGCTCTCCTTCAGTATAAGCTGTGAGGTAATCATCGGCTTGGACCTGCATCACCAGGTGCGTGCCGCCTTTGAGGTCGAGGCCGAGCCGGATATTTTCGCCAAAATTTTGCTTCCACCGCTTGGGGCTGAAGAAGTCGCTCGCTGTGCGCGTGTAATCTTTAGGCTTATGCCAGGGGCCAATCATCACGATGGCGCAGAACAAGGTGAGGACTGCAATGACAATGCCGCGTGTACGAAGGTTCTTTTTCATAGGTTTACTTCTTCTCTTCGGGAGCTTCCTGCAAGCCCGCAATTGAGCTTTGTGTCACGTCAATTTTGACGGCAGGGTTGTCCGCGATTTTGAGTTGAAATCTCGGCTCTTTCTCGCGCACGATGGAAATTACGCCATAGATACCACCGGTCGTGATGATTTTGTCGCCGACTTTCAAGTTGCCGAGCAGGTTCTGCAACGCCTGTTGTTTGCGGCGTTGCGGAACGATGATCATGAAATAAAACAGCGCGAAAATCGCAATAATCGGCAGGAATTGGAGGATAAATGCTCCTGCCTGTAACCAAATCAATGCAAAATGTACTGACATAAAAGGGGCGGGTTCTACTTTCCTTGCAAGATAATCTAGGGGTCGTTGGCGATACTTTAAATTACCTGATCCGCGCGCTGATATTGAGTTAAGAAGCGGGCGCGAAATGCGGCAAATTCGCCAAGCGCGATAGCTTGCCTGATTTGCCGCATCAAGTCAAGATAGAAGGCTATGTTGTGGTACGAGCAGAGGATGCTCGCCAGGATCTCGTCGTTCAGGTACAAATGGCGAATGTACGCGCGCGAATACCGATGACAAACAGCGCATCCACAGGCTTCATCCATCGGGCGTGTATCCTTGGCATATTTGGCGTTACGCACATTCACCTTACCGCTTGATGTGAAAACCTGTCCGTTGCGGGCGTTGCGCGTGGGCATTACACAATCAAACATATCCACTCCGCGCGCCACGGATTCCACTAAATCTTCCGGCGTTCCGACTCCCATCAAATAACGCGGTTTGTCCGCAGGCATCAGCGGCGCAATGAATTCTGTTGTGTCATACATCATTGTTTTCTCTTCGCCGACGCTCAGCCCGCCAATCGCGTAGCCCTCAAACCCAACCTCTAACAATTGCTCCAGGCTTTGTTGGCGCAAATCGTGATAGATGCTCCCCTGAATAATGCCGAAAAGGAACGAGTCGTACGTCGCTTGTTTTAAGCGGTCAAATTCTGTTCGGGATCGCCGCGCCCACCGCGAGGTCAATTCCAGCGACTTTCGCGCCTCGTCCAGTGTGGCTGGATACGGTGTGCATTCATCGAAAGCCATCACGATGTCGGAGCCGAGCGCATGTTGAATCTGCATCGAAACTTCCGGCGAAATGAATTGCCGCGAGCCGTCCAGATGCGAACGAAACTCAACGCCTTCTTCCCTGATTTTGCGCAATTCGCCGAGGCTGAACACCTGAAAGCCGCCGCTGTCCGTCAAAATTGAGCGCGGCCACGAAATGAATTGATGTAACCCTCCCAGTTCAGCGATGAGTTCGTGACCGGGTCGCAAAAATAAATGATACGTGTTGCCAAGGATGATGCGCGCGTCGAGCGTTTCCAGCATTTCCTGAGTCAATGCTTTGACCGTGCCACGTGTGCCGACGGGCATAAAGACGGGCGTTTCGATTTGGCTGTGAGCTGTTGTGAGAATGCCTGTTCGTGCTGCCGATTCATTGTCTTTTTGTAAGACTCGAAAAAAACTGTTGTTCACAATTCTAATAGGTTCCTAGCTCAAAAATTCGTGCCTGCTCGTGACGCCTCTCCTGCCAAGGTGCGTGCCACTTGCAAGGCTTCATCGAGCGGTAAGTTGCTGATACTTGGGCTGCCGCCCGTATAACTTTGCCCCGCCGTATCTACACTCAGCGTTGCTAGGTTCAAGCGGCGATCAAATGGTGATTGCCGCACGACAATGACCTGGCTTTTTTCGATGGGAACAATGTGCATCGCGCGGCCCAATAATCCTTGCCGCGTGCGAAAATATTGCGAACCGAGTGAGTACCCAAAGATATGATAGCTTTTGACGTTGAGCCAATAGACCAGCGGCGCGAGCAGCCCCAGCCCCAGCCCCCACCAGCTTTTGGTCGTTGCAATCACGACAATCGTAATGATCCCCAGAATGATGATGCCCGCTTTTGCACCACGCCGAATCGCCAGCGGCGAGACTTTTTTCCATTCACTTCCATCACCTGCCAGCTTGGGGAAAAACACAGCCAACAACGCGTCCAGTTCATCGCGCCAGGCAATCGGCAGTAAAACGTCGCGGCCTTTGTTATCATCCGAGTCTTCTTTTTGGCTGCCCGAAATATCTGCGCGTAATGTCGCCAGTCCGAACCAGCGTCGAATCATTCCTTCTTCGACTTTGAGGACCTGAATACGATGGCGCGGCAGGCTGCTGGCACGGCGCGTCAGCAAGCCATAGCTGCGATGCAATTCATCGCCCTGCCGCGTGAGGGTGTAATTGAAAAACTTCACGACCGAGCCAATGACTGAAACAATCAGCCCGACAATCATCACGCCTGCCAATCCTACCGCCAGCGCCAGCAACGCCGCGCGCAAGCCCTGCCGAAACATTTCTCCGGCGGTGACTTTGAGGAATTTGCCCATCCGCTCATAAATCGAATTGGGTAACACGTCGTCCGCAAAAGCCCAGATTGCGCCCAGGATCGCCAGCGCCGACAACAAATGATTTGAGGTTAATCCATGCACCACTAAATCCCGAATGCCGAGCTTGCGAATCACCTCGCGCTCATTGGTTTCAGGGCGGGCGGGGAATTCGCTGCTTGCTGCTTTTTTCGCCGCCGACCGTGCTGCCACAGCCTCGCGCAATCGTTCGGCCTCCGTGCGCGACAGCACTGAGAGTTTGGCTTCTGCTCCTTCTGCGCCCGCCGTTTCGATCACTGCTTCCACGACATCAAAGACGCGCTGCAACAGGTTTTGCTCAATACGGATTTCGTGAATTTGGTCAAGTGGGATGTGGCGTTCTTTGCGTTCGATTAAGCCTTCGCGCGTGACCAGTTCGCGGCCTTGAATCCGATAGCTGAACGAGAAATAGCGAATCAGCAACGTCACCGCTGTTCCAATCAGGAGCAAACCAAATAACCCAATGCCGCCCCATCGAAACTTGTTGCCAAACAGCAAAATCGGAATGGCTGGAATAATCAGGCTGCGCAACGAAGTAATCAACCCCAGCACTAACGTCAGCGGATGGAGGCGACCTTCGAGCAAGGGGGCGGTTGGTTGCGCTGAAAAAGGCTTCTCAGTTTGCATCGGTATCTCCCAAGGCCACCAGATAATCGCGCAATCGCACAGCTTCTTCGTGCGCTAAGCCGGGAATGGTGAGGCTCGCATTTTGTGTGCCTGCGGTGTGTAATTCCAGACGCGCCAGTCCGTACATTCGCTCCAGCGGACCTTGCTGCAAATCCACGTGTTGCAACCGATTCAGCGGTAATAATCGTGTTGTTTGAAAGATCCGCCCGCTCCGTGTTTCCAGCACTCGATCATCAATGCGATAGCCCCAGGCTTGATAACGGCGCGGAGGCTGCCAGAGGCTATGCCAGAGCCATAACGACGTGAGAAAGCCCCAACCCGCAATCATTAAAACGGCTGCTTTGGGCTGCCAATAACTGCTGATAAGCACGCCAATCAATGATGGCAGCATAAATACCGCCACTGCGATTTGTTCAGCAACGCGCCACAATTTGATGGCACGCGGGTCAAGAGGCTGAAATGGTTCGAGCGAAGATTGAGACGTGGTTTCCACCAATGCCCGGGCTTCCATACGGGAAAGAAACGATGAAATTAAACCTTAGGTTTCAGAAGGGGCAATCGCTACCTTCTGACAAAAAAAATAGTGCGATGCTGCAAGTGGCAGATCATCGCACTATTTTGGGTCTCTACGCCAGCGCCTCTGGTTAATTGCCCCCAGAGGATTCCATTTTGGTGTACGTCCCTTCATAGTTTGTGACGGTTTTCGTTTTGCGTACCATCGAAACTTTGCCCGATTCCGGCGCACTTAGAATCAATTGCTGGCGCGTCGTGGCGTTTGTCCACAAAACCAGTTTACCGTCTTGAAAACTGCCTTCGTATTTGGTTTCGGAGTCGCCGATTTTTTCAACCAAGTGATAGCGGTCGTTATGGAAGTTATATTTCACCAGCGCATCACTGGTGTTGCGTGATGATTTGTAACTCCACTGATACGTTTCGCCATCAAATTTGCCAACGACTTCGCCATCACGGCCATCTTCTTTGAAGGTGCCGACCAGAAACTTCATGCGCTCAATGCCTTTGCGCTCCTGCGCGGCAAGCTGATCTGATGAAAGCGGCGCATAGTAATCGCCTTCATAGTATTTTTCATATTTGCCCTCTGCATTTTTGTGCAGCCGCACCATATTGACCATTTTGACAGGCAGCGCCATTCCCGCTGGAATAGGTATCAATTGAATGACCTCGCCTTTTTCATCCGGTGCGCCGTCTTTGCCCGTCAACGTACGGAACGGAAAGCCGTGTTGCGTCTCCATTCCTTCATAGTAGGTTGCCTGCGTTCCATTGATCGTTTCGACCAGTGAATATTTCTTGGTGCTGGCATCGTAGGTAATCACGCCGACACTTGTTCTGCCGGACGTTTTGTAGTTCCAGCGAAATTCTTTTCCATCCGTGCTGAATGCGCCTGTGACGACGCCATCCGATTTTCGCTCTTTGAATTCGCCCTGCATAAACTCGAATTTTTTGAGTTGTGGTTGCGGCTTGGTTTGTGCCAGCGCGGCGAGACTCAGCCCCAGCAGGAGCGCAAACGATGTAGACAAATAAGTCATTCGTGAAAACATAGTGAATACCTCCGTGATGATTGTGTCCCTTATTGAGGGTTGCCGTTGGCATTAAGTTTGGCCGTGATTTCCTGAAGTTTCTTGATAGCTTCGATGTATTGCGGACGTTGAGTGGACGGAATTTTTTGATAAATAGTTTTGGCAGAATCCAGATTGTTTTGCTGATACAGCACATCGCCCCACGCCAAATAAATCGTCGCCATTTCAGCATCGTTATACTTCGCATTTTTGAGGAAGCTGCGGAAGATCGCAATCGCCGCGTTTTGCGACGCCGCAGTTTTGCTGAACTCCAGCGCCACATTCTGAATGACCGTGAACACGGCTTGTTTATTGGTTCTGACGGTGTTGATTTGAACGGGTGACATATTCGTCGAAAAGTAATTGCTCAGCACCAAATCATACGCGGCAGCAGTTTGCGCGAAATCTCCCGCAGACTTGGCAGCTTGCGCCAAACCAAGTGCGGCGTTGATTTTGATGAAGACGCTGGCCTTCGGATCGGCAGTCACTTTTTGATATGCCTCAATCGCGGCAGGATAGTTTTGCCCCTGTGCCAAGGTGTCACCCAGCAATTGCCACGCTTCCTCTTTGTAACTGTTGCTCGCGCCTTCAATGCTCACCGCAGTTTTTAAGGCTTCGCGGGCGCGGACATAATTCTTTTCGGCTTGATACGTTTTGCCGATTTTCATATGTAGATAGGAAATCCGGCTTTTATCCGTGGGCGGAACATTGAGCGCTTTTTCAAATTCGGTTCGCGCCGCCGACGGAGCGTTTGCGCCCAGCAACAGATCGCCATTTTCTTCCAGCGCAGAAATTTTGTTGTATGCCGTCAGATTAGGAAGCGCGGAGATTTTGCCCAGTTCGGTAATCGCAGCGGGAAGATTCTTTTGCAAAAGATACGCCTGCGCCAGCATTTTATGGGCGCTGACTTTTTCGCTGGCGGTCAAAGATTTCAGCGTAAAGATGCGTGTCAGGCTGGCGACAGCTTCGGGCGTTTTGCCCTGATGCGCCTGCAATTCAGCACTTTTCATTAAGGCTTTGGCTTTTTGCCCGTCTTGCGCCTGCGGCAGTAGGATGGTTTGCGCGTAGGCTTCCAGTGCTTTGTCCAACTGTTTTAGGCCTGTCTGAAGATACCCGATTTGCAACAAGGCTTCGGCTTTTTTGAGGTCCGCGATTTGTTCTGTCGCAGCAACAGCGGTGAAGTCGGCCAAGGCTGCGGTCGCGTTTTGTTGCACGGTTTGCTGCGCTTGATACGGCCCGCCCGTCATAATAGCGGAGAGGTAAAATTGACCGCGCCGCAACAACCACTCCGCCCGAACATCGGGCGCAAGATTCGGCAATGCTAACAACAGAGCCATCACCGGCAATGGTTCAGATAGCTTGCTGGCCGGAGCTTCAAAGATCGCCTGCCCCGCCTTCAATTTCGTTTCGTTGGGCAGGTCTTTCAATTTTAGTATCTGATGGTAGCGTCGTTGCGCCTGATACCAATCGCCGTACTCGGTGCGATACGAGGCATATTTTCCGCTTCCACCGGCGTGTACCCGGCGCGGCACGCTTTCCCACGCTTTGCCCGCGCCAAATAATGCTTCAGCACGGTCACTATCTTTCGCTGCCAGGCTGACGGCGGCATCAAAAGCTTGTACGGCTTTTTCATAATCCTTTGCCTGCGCGAACGTTTGGGCCGCCGTTTGGGCCGCTTGGAAATCTGCATACGTTGGCGTTGCGGGTGTTGTTGGAGCGGATGGTTGAGTGGTTGATGCAGGGGACTGTGCTAAGGCAGAAAGTAATCCGAACCCACAAAAATACAGAGCGAGTGCAAACAAGCGAAGGTTTTTCATAAGATTCACTTAGGGTTGTGAGAGGCGCAACGCTGAATGGTCACGCGGGTTAGCCGTTCACGGGGCGGGCGAAGTTTTTCAAGTGTCTTCGAGGGGGAAGGGCGCAGGCATTCTCACATAACTAGGCTGAGTTGGAAAAGAAAAAATTCAATGACGCGATCACCGCCGTCCGCGCTGCTGAATGCGAATCGGAGTCGCATAAAAATCGAACGTTTCGCGCAGCCGATTGATCAGGTAGCGGTCGTAAGAAAAGTGCATTTTCGCGCCATTGCGTGCGTTCGTGAAGAGGACGAACGTTGGCGGCGCAACCGAAGCTTGGGTCAGGTAAAACACTTTCAGGCGGGATTTCCCGGTCGTGGCTTTGGGTTGTTCCAGAAAGTCTCGATAGAACTGATTGAGCTGCCCCGTGCCGACGCGTTTGTTTCGTGCTTCATTCGCTTTGGCAATCATTTCGTGCAGTTTGTGGACGCGTTGACCTGACTTTGCCGACAAGAAAATAACCGGTGCATAGTCCAGGAATCGCATTTGGTCACGCAATTTTTCCTCGAAGACTTTGGCCGTGTACGTGTCTTTTTCAATCAAGTCCCATTTGTTTACGACAATGATGACGGATGTTCCGGCGTCGTGTGCATAGCCTGCGATGTTGGCGTCCAAATGGGTTGCGCCTTCGACGGGGTCAATCAGTAACAGTGCCACATCGGCGCGTTCGATATGTTTGCGCGCCATCACAACCGACATCTTTTCTTCCATCAACTCCGTCTTGCCTTTGCGGCGAATTCCGGCGGTATCAATGATGCGCAGCGGCAATAGCCCTTCCTGTTTGGCGGCCACCACGCTGTCTACCGCATCGCGTGTGGTTCCGGCAATTGGCGAAACGATTACGCGCTCTTCGCCCAGCAGTTTGTTCACCAGCGAAGATTTGCCGACGTTCGGACGCCCGATGATGGCAACATTGATTTCGGTTTGGAGTTTGGGCGGTGGCGGGACTTCGGGCAAAACCTCCATCACCGCATCCAGTAAATCCGCCATCCCTATACCGTGTTCGGCGGAAACGGGAAAGACTTGATCGTAGCCGAAGCGATGAAATTCCCCCGCTTCGTTTGCGGTGCGCGCAGTTTCAGCCTTGTTGGCGACAATGAAAACGGGTTTGTTAAGCGCGCGAATTTGTTTGGCGATTTCTTCATCAAGCGGCGAAACGCCTGCGCGTACATCTACGACGAATAATAGCAAGCTCGCTTCGTCAATTGCCGCGCGCGCCTGCTTGAAAATATTGGCGGGAATAATGGCATCGTCGTCTGGCACAATGCCGCCCGTATCCACGATTTGAAAGCCGCGTTCGTTCCATTCGGCTTGCCCGTAAATACGGTCGCGCGTGATGCCCGGCAAGTCGCCTACTATCGAACGTCGTGAACCGACAATGCGATTGAAAAGCGTAGATTTGCCGACGTTTGGACGACCAATGATCGCCACTGTTGGCAAGCGTTCCGTCGGCTCTTGAGCGATGATTTCGAGTTCTTCAGACATTTGTTATTTTTCACCACGGAGCACAGAGAAATTTATACAGGATTGAATCTTGTAAATCCTGAACAACTCTTGTCAACCCTGTCAAAAAGTCTCCGTGACCTCCGTGGTTTTCATTTCTCACCTAACGCGCGACTGACCTGTGCCTTCACCTGATCTAACCCTTGTGGCGTCGCTGCGCCGTTGATGCGCAATAAAATATCGCCGTTCGGGCTGACGACAAAGACATTGGCTTTGCCTGCTTCGTAGCCGTAGCTTTTGGTTACATCGCCCGTCCAATCCAGTAGCACCGGATACTTCACTTGCGATTTGAAAATGCGTGTCACCATCCCGCGCGCCATTGACGGCACCGATGACAAGGCGGCAATGCCTTTGATATTGATGCGATCCTGATAGCGATCATAGAGCGGACGGACCCAGGCTTCGATTTGCCCGGAGCCTTTGCGGTCGCCAAAAATCAGCACGTTGACGCGTCCATTTGGAAACCGATAGGCCTGGGAATTGCCGTACTGATCCTTAAGTTCAAATTCTGGTGCGCGCATATTGGCCGCTACCGCATTCATTACCAGAAACCATAAGACAAAGATTGTCGAAGTCAGACTTCTACCAAGTTTCATGCTACACAAACCTCGCTCAATCGGGATTACATTTTGTCTACGGATAGCGCGCCAAGTAAACGCAAGGATAGAGGAATCTGGCGAGCGGTGCAAATGTGAAGTCTGTTACCAGCCGATTTGCAGGCCAAAGCGAAAGGTCCTGCCATCGTTCAGCGTGTTCGTAATGAGGCCGAAGTTCGGATTCGATAATTCAAACCCTGGTTCGGCAAATTGTGGAGTGTTGAAGAGGTTGACCGATTCGGCGCGAAAGGTCAGACGCACGTCTTTTTTGAATGACCAGGTCCGCGCAAGCGAAGCATTGACGTTGCGAATGGGGCCTTTGCGAAAGACGTTGCGGCCTAAATTCCCGCTTGCTCCGGTGGGGTTGATGAAACCAAACGCCGCGCGTGGCAGAAGTTGTTTAGAGGTGTCGGGATTCGCAATCGTGCGTCCCAAAATCGAAGGATCGAGGAGGTTCGGACGATCATTCCCGTTGCCGTCTACATTGCCGAAACCCGGCGCATCCGAACCCGTCACGACATTAAAGGGGATGCCTGTTTTGACCAGCACGACGGCAGAAAAAGTCCAGCCATTGGTGATCCGATCTAAAGCTCTGAAATTGGATTGCGGCTTGAGCAGGTAATTCACGCGCCACAAAAAAGCGTGCGTCTGATCGAAGAGGCTCAAGCCTTTCATATCGCGGTGATTTTCAAACTCGGATTGGCTGCGCGAACTGCGCGAATCGTTTTCGTAGGCATTGTTCAGGTAGTTCGACCCTAAATCCATCGCTTTGCTGAACCAATACGCGACATCGGTGGTCAGCCCGTGCCAGTTGGACACCACTAGCGAAACGCGGCCCGCATCAAAATAGCCATTGGAAGTATTTACGACATAGCGAATGTCAGCAAAATCAGGATTGGCGCGGCGCTGATTGATGGTCGTTAACGTTTGCGCAATGCCTGGGACAGCGTGCGCGCGATTGAGATACCACATCACGAATAACTTATGGGAACGGCTTCCGACATAACCAAATTGTAAGCGCGCAAATTTAGAGAACGACTTCCCGAATTCCGGCTCCCAACTGAGGTTGTACTGATACGAATAGGGCAACGCCAGCTCCGGCGCGGTGGTGTATAAGGTAGAACGCGCCACTGCCAATTGTCCGCCTTGTGTGATGCTGGCGAGCGGCGTAACCAGGTTTGGCGTATTCACGTTGATTTTGTTATTCAGCGGTGGGCTATAACGAATTTGCTGAAACGTGGGGGGAAAGATTTCGCCAAAATGAACCCCAAACGCACCCCGCATCACGCCTAAATTTTCCGGCATTCGATAGGCAAAACCAAACGATGGCGCGACGTTATTGAGATCGCTGTCGTATGGCACTTGATTGAAATCATTGACTTCAACCGGCGCGGTTGTCGGTTGATACCGCAAGCCGAATTGCAACGTCAGCCGTTGATTAATCTGCCACGAATCGCTGCCATAAAATTGCATATCCCAATTGCGAAAGCCACGATGAATGTGACCGAGCGAAATCAAAAACAACGCCGGGCGTCCACGCCGTAAATTCGTGACCGCGTCAATGAACACATCGTTTCCATTCGCATCTTTTTCAAATTCGCTAGTGAATGAAAAGTACCCACGATGCACGTCTGATTCGCGTCCATTGAGTTGACGGCGGATGATGCCAAACCCGGTTGTTAAGGTGTGTCGGCCTTGCCCGCGTCGCAATTGTCCTCCAAAACGAACTTGATTTTGGGCGCGGTCAATCGGAATGCTGCCATCGGGGCCCAGGCTGGTTAACCCAGAGGGACTGACGTAAGGGCCGACCGCTTGGTCGTCCGGCAACAACACCGACGTCACGCGATCATAACTTGCCGTCAAATAGCTGAGAGTTGTTGGCGACCATTGCCGTGTCCAGACCAGTCGCGCGACGTGCGATTTGGTGTCGGTGTTTGGGTTTTGTCCGGCCACCAATTGAAACGCCTGGACGTTCTGGTTTGTGAATTGATATTGCAGCGCCAGCCCGTCTTTATTGGTTAAAGTTTGATCTATCCGAAAGTTCGCCTGATGATTATTGATCGTTTGCAGCGAGTTGGTATTCAACGCGCGCGGATTGATGTCGGTGCGATTGGGGAGTTCCAGTGGATAGGCCGACAGGAACCGTAGCACAATCGCACGCGTCGCCGGGTCATTCGTCAGGGCTGTCCGTTCATCCAATCGTGGGACTAAAACGTTGCCATTCACATTGCCACGAATTTTGAGTTGCCCGATATCCACAAATAGCTTCGTGTTTTTTCGCAAATTTGTGCCGAAATTAAAACCGTAATCGTTTTCGCGGGCGGGTTTGACCGTTCCGACCTGAAAGAACGACCGCGCCGAGAAAATGCTGTTGAGGTGCATCCAGCGCAGTTGCCCGTGAAAGCCGGATTTCAGCCCCGCTGGAATCGTTAAATCCACTTTGGGCGCAGTCCCAAACTCGGAGCCAAAATAACTGCGATCCACCGCAAACTCTCGAATGATGGTGGCCGTAGTGCCAAGACGCAGGTTCGCTTCTTTCAGCGAGTAGTTGTCTATCAGATTGAACTGTACATTTTCGTTCCGCCGACTTTCGCCTGCGGCGGTGTCCGCTTTTCCAAGCAGATTGATGTCGCTTGCTTTGCCAGATTCAGAGGGTTTGGTTTCTGTTTCGGCAGGCTTATCTGCCGCTTTAGCTGAAGTTGATGATTGCGCGAAACTGCTCAGAAAACAGGCCGCCCAGAGAATGCCTAGAAGAATGAATACGGAGGATTTGATAGGTTGCACGATTATGTTCACGCGGGGCTTTTATTTCGTTGGCAACGCAAAAGCCACATAGCTTCCACCCGAAGCCGAACCTTTGCCGCCGCCTGCCGCAATGACGATAAATTGTCGTCCGTTAATTTCATAGGTTGCAGGCGTCGCGTTGCCAGCGGCGGGCAGCGTTGTTTCCCACAATAATTTCCCGGTTCGTTTGTCATAGGCACGAAACTTTTTGTCATAGTTCGTCGCACCAATAAAAAACAATCCGTTCTTGGTGACGATCCCGCCACCATAATTTTCGCTGCCCGTGTTGCGTACACCTTGCTCAATTAACTTCGGATATTCGCCAAATGGAATCTGCCACTTGATAATGCCCTTGTTTAAGTCAATCGCGTTCAGCGTACCCCACGGTGGCGCAATCGCGGGATAGCCTTCGTGATCCAGAAATTTGTTGTAGCCGTCCGTCGTGTATTTCAATTCCATCGGATTCGGCGTGTCTCGATGATCGTTGCCGGATTGCACGCTTTCGCCCGTGAGCAGAAACTGCGACAGCGCCGCCATTTCGCCACGACTCAAATCCGGGAAGCCGGGCATTCGTCCCAATCCGCTGCGAATCAGTCCGCGCAATTCGGCATCGCTGAATTTTTTGCCGATGCTGACAAGCGTTGGGAATTCGGGCGGCGTGCCGGTCAAATCTTTTTTATGACAGCTTGCGCAATTCGCTTCGTAAATCGTTTTGCCGCTCACGTTCGCCTGTGTTTTCGGGCGATCCACAATGCGAAGAATCCACGCCATTTCATTCGAGTTGACGTAATACAAATTCGTTTCGGGGTCAAAGGCCGCGCCGCCCCATTCGCCCGCGCCATCGAAGCCGGGAAACACAATCGTGCCTTCTTTGCTGGGCGGTTCAAATTGCCCATTACTTTTGACCGCGCGAAATTTTTCGAGTGCGAATTTGCGCGCTTCCGGCGTGCGATTGGTTAGTAAATCTTCCGTCAATTTTTGTCGTGCGAACGGTGGCGGCGAGGTCGGCAACGTTTGTTTTTCCGCTAATTTTTCGCCATCAATCGGACTCGCTGGGTAGGTTTTCTCCTCCAATGGAAACAGCGATTTGCCCGTCTCGCGCTCGAACAAAAATACATGTCCCGATTTCGTCATTTGCGCGACGGCATCAATCGTCTTGCCGTTGCGCTTGATCGTGACGAGTTGCGGCGCAGACGGAAAATCCCGATCCCAAACATCGTGCTTCACGGCTTGGAAATGCCATTTGCGCGCGCCCGTGTTGGCGTCGAGGCACAGCAACGTGTTCGCAAACAAATTGTCGCCGTGCCGATTCGCGCCGTAAAAATCAAACGCCATCGAACCCGTTGGCACAAAGACCAAACCGCGCTTCTGATCTACAACCAAACCCGGCCAGTTATTCGCGCCACCTAAATATTTCCACCCATCCGGCGGGTTCGTTTCATAGCCGAATTCGCCCGGCTGCGGAATCGTGTGAAAGCTCCATTTTTGTTTTCCGGTTTTGACATCAAACGCACGAATATCTCCGGGCGCGGAGGGTAGCGCTTCGCTCGTCAAAAAGCCCAGAATAATCGTGTCTTTGTAGATCACGCCGGGCGACGTGTTCGAGAGCGAAAGCCCATTGGCTGGGCGTCCCAAGCCTTCGCGCAAATCAATTTTGCCACCTTCTCCAAAACTTGTGACAGGTTTTCCAGAAGTCGCATCCAGCGCAAACAACCAATGCCGAAAGCCAAAGAAAATGCGCTTGTCGTTGCCGTCCGCCCAATACGTCACGCCGCGATTGCGCATCTTGCCGAGCGTGCGATTTTCGGCATTCGGATCAAAGCTCCACTTCAATTTGCCCGTCGCGGCGTCGAGCGCAATGACCTTCAACTTCGGCGTCGTCGCATACAACACGCCATCCACCACGATGGGATTGCATTGGATTTCTGAGCCGTTGAATTCGTCGCCGGAATTGTATGTCCACGCGACTTGGAGTTGATGGACGTTGCGCTTATTGATTTGATTGAGCGTCGTGTAGTGAATGTTTTCTTCGCCGCCGCCAAATTGCCGCCAGTCGCGGTATTGCGGTTTGGTTTGGGCGGCGGAGTTGTGATAGGCAACCCAGCCAATCACTGAAATGGCGATGATGATAATGCCAGTTTTTACTTTCATTG
>JAEUQN010000199.1 GCA_016789725.1 Blastocatellia bacterium
CAACCCATCACAGAAACACGCGTCTGCCAAACCGAAAACACGATTGACGACAACTTCATCGGGCAACCACATCCTGACCTGAAAAACGTTTGGATCGCGGGCGGCGGTTCAGGGCACGGCTTCAAACACGGCCCGGCGTTTGGGCAATACCTCGCCAATCGTTTGCTCGGCAAAGGCAGCGAACCAGAATTCGATCAAGCCTTCACGCTGAAAAAAGAAACATTTTGATTTGCCAACACAGGCCATTCACCGCTGAAAAATAGCCATTCATTTACCGTTAGCAAAGATTTCTCTATGCGGAAGTTAGCAAGTGTTCTGTCCATGCTGGTTTGTCTCATTGCAAGCGTTGTCGAAGTTGCCGCGCAAGCAAAGCCCGTTCGCCCCGTTCGCATCGCCGTCATCACACGCTTCGCCGACGTGATGCAGGATGTGCAGCCGGAGTTTGAAAAGAAATATGGCGCGGGCTTGATCGAACTCAGCATCAGCGACGGCAACGGGCAAATCGCGGCGGACAAGCTCATCAATGCCGATGTGATTTTCGTCTATCACGTCGGCAATGAAGTGTACGAGCAACTGAATGACCCGGTGCAAACGGCGGTCAAGCGCGGTGCGCGCGTCATCGCTTCACCGCCCGACGGTATGGAGCGATTCTGGAAGCTCAAGCCCGACATCAACGCCGTCGCGCGCGGCGAGTTGTACTGGTCGGCGGGCGGTACGGAAAACCTCGTGTCGCTGCTCGCGTTTTTGTACCAGGCAGGCGGAGGCAAAAAGCAAATCGCCGTCGCCAACGTCGTCGCACAGTTGAAAGAAGGCATTTGGCATCCGCGCGCGGACAAGGCGTTCACTTCGCTGGATGAATACCTGCGCTGGTATCGTGCGCAGCGTTTCGTGCCCGCCAACGCGCCGCTCGCGGCGATTCACTTCCTGCCGAACAATTACAAAGTCAAAGACCTCGCGCACATCTCGGCCTTAGTCAATCAGCTTGAAAAATCCGGCATCGGCGCGGTTCCGGCGTTTGCGTGGCCGCTGAAAAATATGCGTCCGCTCATGACTGACGGTTCAGGCAAGACGCCGATTCGATTGATTCTGTCGCTAAATTTGATCTTCTCGAAACAGGATGACGCCGAAGACATGGAGCGTTACGGCGTGCCGGTGATGAACCTGATGACGACGCGCGAATCCGCCGCCGAGTGGAAAGAAAATCCCAAAGGGTTGCCGCCCGGACAACTCACTTATCAAGTCGTCGCACCCGAACGCATGGGAGCAAACGAACCCATCCTCGTTGGCACCACCGAAAAGACGATTAAGAAAGACGGCAGCGAAGTGTTGCGCCAGCAACCCATCACCGAGCGCGTCGAAGCCGTCGTCAAACGCGCGCGGCGTTGGCTCGTGTTGCAGGAAAAACCGAATCCCGAAAAACGCATTGCACTCGTCTATTACAACAATCCGCCGGGCAAAGGAAATCTGGGCGCGAGTTATCTCAACCTGATGCCGAGCATGCTGGCGGTGATTGAACGAATGAAGCGCGAAGGCTACGCGGCGGGCGAGGCATTGCCGGATGCGAAAGAGTTGGTGAAGTTGCTCGAACGCACAGGGCGCAACGTCGAGCAATGGGCACCGGGCGAACGCGATGAACTCAGCCAACAAGGCGTCGTGCTGTGGCCGCTCAGCCAATATCGCAAGCATTACAAAACGCTGCCCGCCGAGTTTCGCGCCTTCGTCGAAAGCGATTGGGGACAGCCGGAAGAGTCAAAAATGATGCTGGTGAAATCGCCGAGCGGCGAGCCTGCGTTTGTGCTGCCCGGCGTGCAGTTCGGCAATTTGTATCTGGGACCGCAGCCGTTGCGCTCGACGTATGAGCGCGCGACGAGCATTCAGCACGACCCGAAAATTCCGCCGCCGCATTCTTACATCGCGGCTTATCTCTGGTATCGCTACGTTTTCAAAGCCGACGCCATCGTTCACGTCGGACGTCACGGCACGCTCGAATGGCTGCCCGGCAAGAGCGTCGCGCAACTCGGCTCGGACAGTTCCGAAGCGTTGTTGGGCGATGTGCCCGATCCGTACTTTTACATCATTGACGGCGACGGCGAAGCCTTGCAGGCGCGGCGGCGCGGTGCGGCGGTGTTGATGGGACATCTGACGCCGCTCAATGTCGCGGCGGGCGTGCATTCCGAATACGAAGCCGTTCACGGCCTGATGGATGAATACGAAAAGACGAAAGACGAAGCGCCGCAGGTCGCGGGCGAATATCAAAAACGCATCATCGCCAAAACCCGCGAACTGAAAATTGACAAACACCTCGGCATCAATCTCGACCAACAGACTTGGGAAAAGACGCACAGCGACTTACACAAATTCCTGCACGAGATTGAGGAGATCACGATTCCCATCGGCCAGCACACCATCGGCACAGCGTCGCCGGAAAACGTCCAACGCGAAGCCTTGCAGGAATTCATCCGCACCGCGTTTCTCGCTGAAGAGTTGCCGCAAGTCAGCCCGCATCTCTCCGCCTGGAGCAAAGCTGTTTTTGACAATCAGCCGATTGAATTGCCCGCGAACTTTTCGGCGAAGCTGCGCGAACGCACTGACACGGCGCTCAAAGACGGCAAGCTATGGATAGAAAATCTGCGGCGTTCGCCCGCGCTCGAACTTGAAACGATTATCAAAGTGCTGCGCGGCGAATTCATTCCGAGCGGCATCGTAGGCGATCCGCTGCGCTCTCCGGCTTCGTTGCCGAGCGGGCGCAATTTGCATGACTTCGACCCGGCGCTGATTCCGACCAAAGCCGCGTGGGAAGTCGGCAAACGCCTCGCCGCGCAAACCATCGCGCAATTCAAACAGGAGTCGGGCAAGTTTCCCGAAAAGATTTCGCTCGTGATGTGGAGCGGCGAAACCGGACGCAGCCAGGGCGTGATGGAATCGGAAGCGTTGTACCTGCTCGGCATCGAACCGAAGTGGAATGCGCGCGGCGTGATGGATGGTTTGCGCCTGATGAGCGAAGAAGAACTCGGTCGCCCGCGCGTAGACATCCTGCTCAACGTTTCCGGCCTGTACCGCGACACGCTACCCGAAAAAGTCATCTGGCTTGATCGCGCCGCACGGCTGGCGGCTACGGCACAAGATGCGAGCGAAAACGTGATTCGCAAACACGACCGCGAAGTCGCCGCCGCATTGAAAAAACAAGGCATCAATGCCGCGCAAGCCGAGCAGGTCGCCAAAGCGCGCGCCTTCAGCCAAGCACCCGGCGCTTACGGCACGGGCGGTCTCGAAAAAATCGTCGAGCAAAGCAAAGACGGCGGCACAGGCAAAGGCTTGGCTGAGGCTTACCTCAACGCGATGAATCACGCTTACACCGAAACTCTCTGGGGCAAGTCCGTGCCGAAAGCGTTCGACCATCACCTGAAAGGCAATCAGGTCGTGATTCACAGCCGCACCAGCAACCTTTACGGCATCACGGATAACGACGACGTGTATCAATACATGGGCGGCATCAACATGGCGACGAAAGCCGTGAATGACGGTGCAGCGCCGCAAATGTTCATCAACAACCTGCGGCAGAACGGCGCTGAAAAAGTCGAAGGCTTTCGCAATGCGCTGGTCAAGGAACTTTCCACGCGGCTCTGGAACAAGAAATGGATCGAAGGCCAATTGACCGCCGGTTATTCGGGCGCGCGGCAATTCGCCAAAGACACGGAGTATCTATACGGCTGGCAGGCGACTTCGCCCGAACAGATGAACGGCTCGATGTGGCAGGAAACGTATGACGTTTACGTCGCCGATAAACACGGGCTGAAGCTGGATGAGTTTTACGCGAAAAACAACGCGCATGCGCAGCAATGGCAAATGGCGCGGCTGCTCGAAATTGATCATCAGGGGACATACAAATTTTCAGAAGAGCATCGCGGCGAGTTGGTGAAACGCTACGTGAAATCGGTGATTGCGAACGGCGCGGCGTGTTCGGCGAATACGTGCGGCAATGCGAAGTTGCACGAATTCATTGCCGCCAACGCGCCAAACGTCGCAGGCTTGAGCGAAGCTGATGTGCAGGCGTTCGGCAAACAGATGGCGAAGGCGACGAGATGGAACGCGCAGGATTTCGCCGCCGCGCCCGCCGCATTTCAAACCGGCCTGATTGAAGGTTTGGGCAATCAACCGAATCTTTCAGTTGACGCGCCAACAATCGCGCAAGCCGCTGCCGCACCTGCTGCGGCACAAGCAAAGGCCGCGCCACAAGCAACCAATAACGAAGCTGCACCGCCCGTCAATGCGCCTGCAAACACCGAAGCGGCGCAGCCCGTTGTGAGTGGTTACACGATGGAAGAGAAAACCATTCCGCTCATCAAACAAATCGCCCAATCGTTACCGATTACTTATGCACCGTATGCAGCGATAGCAGTGCTGGTGTTATTGGGCTTGCTGTGGGAACGGCGGCGGGCGTGAGCGGCACCCCTCCGATTTATGCACAAGCTTCTCTTAACTCCTGGAGAATTTATGATTCGCTTATTTTTTTGTTTGATCACTTTGTCGTCGCTCACGTTAACAGGTGTGGCGCAACAACCAACATCAACGCCCACCAACGGGCAACCACCTGAAAAAACGGAACTCCCTGTCATCAAAGATCAGGTCGTCGTCACGGCCACGCGCGATGAACTTTCGCAGGGCGCGTCGCCGAATTCGACCAGCGTCGTCACCTTGCGTGAGAATCAGATTCGCAACACTTCGACCGTTGACCAATCGCTGAATCTGACCGAAGGCGTGTTTGCGTTTCGAGCCAAGGGGTTGGCGGACAACGAAGCCCGCATTGTGATGCGCGGTTTCAATGGGCAAAACCGGACGTTGACCTTGCTAGACGGTCTGCCGCTGAACGACGCTTACACGGGCAATATCGTGTGGACGATGATTCCGGTGAGCGAGGTCAATCAGGTCGAAGTCGCGCGCGGGCCGTTTTCATCGCTTTACGGCGGCAACGCGATGGGCGGCGTGGTGAATATCCGAACGCGCCCGATTGACCGCCGCAGCGTTGAAGGCAGCATTCAATACGGCACGTTTGAAACCACTTCGTATGACGCGCGCTACAGCGACCGTTTCTGGGACAAGCTGGGGTTTTCCATCGGCTATCGCCGCGTGCAAACTGACGGCTATTCAACCCGACCGGTGACGGCTTCAGCGACCACGGGAACCACCGGCACACTCGTCACAGGCATTATTCCAACGCTGACTTCGACTGGCGGACAATCCTTCATCATCGGCGCGAGCGGCAATAATTGGTACAACCAACACGCGCTGCGTTTGAAAACCGAGTTGGCCGTGACGACGAAAACCCAAATCTCCGGGCAATACATCCGGCAAACCAGCGCTGGCGGATATGACGCTTCCACGAGTTTTGTCAGGGATGCAGCAGGCAATGTGATTGAACAGGGGCCGGTGCTTTTCAACCATAATGGCACGGTGCGACGGTTTACTTTTACGCCGGGCAGTTTCCTGCAAATTCCCGTCGAAAATGATGCGCATTTTGTCAGCGCCGCGTTGCTGCATAAATTCAACGAACGCACCTTCCTGAATTTTTCCGGCGGCTTCAGCCATCAGCCTACGTCACAGTTTCGCTCTCCGACGCCCGCCACCGCCACACAGGCAGGCGGCCCCGGCACGACAGGTTTGCGAGCTTCTCGCAACACCTATTTCAACGCTCAGTTGAACTGGCTGCCCGATGCGCTCAAGCGACAACACAGTTTTATTTTCGGCGCGGAAACGCGCGCGGATGTTTCGGATGCGCAGGACGTGACGCTCTCGAATTGGCAAGTGCGAAATTCACAGTTGAGCGTGACGGCCAGCGCGCTGGGACGGACGTTCAATCAAGCGGCTTATGTGCAGGATCAATTTCGGATCAAGGAAAACATCACCGTCGTGGCGGGCATGCGCTTCGATTACTGGCGCACTTACGATGGATTTTTCAATGGTTTCACGGCGCTCACTCCGCTGACTCGCTATGAGCCGCGCAGCAATCGCGCCGTGACGGGAAAAGTCGCGGCGGCCTGGGCTGTCGGGCGCGGGTTTACGGTGCGCTCAAGCCTCGGCACGGCGTTTAGAAATCCTTCGGTGTTTGATATGTATCGGAACTTTCGTTTTCCCTCGGGACTGTATTTGTTAGCCAATCCAGACCTCAAACCGGAACAACTATTCAGTTACGAATTCGGTGTGCGCAAAACGTTGGGCGATAAAACCGCGCTCGAAGCGACCTACTACCGCAACAACATCACCAACCTCATTTATCGCCAGACGGATTTGGCGTTAGACCCAACTGGATTGACGCGCATCAACGTCAACGCCGGGCAAGGCACGACGAACGGCGTAGAGTTGTCTTTGCGGCAACAATTGTTTTCGTGGCTGCAATTCCGCACGTCGTACAGCTACACCGACGCGAAGATCACCGAAAATCCGGCGGCTCCGTTGAGCGTCGGGAAACGAGTCGTCGGCATTCCCACGCAAATGGCGTCCGGTTCCTTATTGGGCGCGTGGAAGCGACTCTCCGGCTCGCTCAGCGGGCGCTATGTCGCAGCGACGTTCAGCACGGATAACAACGCCGATACCACGCGCGGGGTCTTCGGCAGCTACAGCCCATTCTTTCTTGCCGACGCCAGTTTCGGCGTGGAAATCGGGCGCGGCTTTTCGGTGTTCAGCAATATCGAAAATCTCCTGAATCGGCAGTATTACCAATTCTTCCTTAGTCCTCCGCGCTCGGCCAATCTCGGCGTGCGCTGGCGCAAATAACCATCTTGATACAGTACCGGGAGCGGTAGCGACCGGGTGATTAACTGACCACCTTATGAATCTTTACGAATCCGTCGTCAAACTTTTCTATCAACTCGCCAACGCCTTTTTCTGGCCGGTCGCGATTGCGCTGTTGTTGTTGTTTGCGTATTCGCTGCTCGATCTGGGGCGATTGCTTTACGCCGCCGTCAAACGGCAACGCGCGCCGCGCACTGATTTGATGGCGTTGGCGCAAACCCTAGCGCATCGTCTGGAACGCAACGCTGCGTCGCGTAACCTGCTCGAAGGCATCGCGCTGTCGCCCGCGCTGCAACGCTTTTGGACGCGCGTCGAAGAACGGTTGCAAGTCCTGGCGTCATCCGCCGATCTCGATCTGTGGCTCGATGAAACGCTGCGCCGCGAAGAACTCGAACGCACGACCGAGCTTGACCGCAGTCGCGCCTTTGTACGCATCGGCCCGATGCTCGGTTTGGCGGGCACGATCATTCCGCTCGGCCCCGCGCTGCAATCCTTGCTCGGCGGCGATATGGCGGGGATGGTCAATCACTTAGTCGTGGGCTTCGGCGCGGTCGTCTGCGGTCTGGTGCTGAGCGGCGTCGCCTATTACGTCACTCTCGTGCGCGAACGCTGGGCGCGCGTTGAATTGAAAGAGATGGAAGATTTGTGCGAATTGCTCATGCGGAATTTGCAAAAACAAAATGGTAATCATCCCGCCGAAGTCAACGGCCACAAGGAGGCGCAATATGCCAGCCTTCGTTAGACGCAAACGCAGCGGCCTGCTCGACAATTCCATTCATCACGAAGACCCGTTGAGCGGCGTGGCGAATTTATTCGACGCGTCCATCGTCTTTGCCGTCGGCGTGATGGTCGCGGCGGTGCAAGCCTTCAGCGTGATGCAGGTGCTCAACCCTGATTCCGAATTCACCATCATCAAGAAAAACAAGCAGACCGGCGAAACCGAAGTCATCGAAAAAAACAAGCAGGAAATCAAAGTCAAAAAAATGTCGCAGGACAAAAAATCTGGTGCTGGCACGCGCCTCGGCATCGCCTATCAATTGCCTGACGGCTCGGTAGTGTATGTGCCAGAGGCTGGCGCGGCAGGAACAAGCGGGCGCAAGGATACGAAGTGAAAATGACGCATACGAAAACCATTGCCACCAACGAAATTCGTCACAGCCTGCGCAATCGTTCGCTGTGGATTGCCTGCGGCAGCATCGCGGCGCTGTTGCTGCTGTCGGCGATTATCGCGCAGCAAAATCAAAACAAGCTCAATGCACAACGCAATGAATACCAACAACGAGTGCGCAGCAACTGGCTGGAACAACCCGACCGCCATCCGCATCGCGCTTCGCATTACGGCTATCTGGCCTTTCGTCCGAAAGCGCCGCTCAGCTTTTTTGATTCTGGTGTAGACAGCTTCACGGGTACCTCCATTTTTCTCGAACCGCATCGCCAAAACACCGCGAATTTCAGCGAGGCGAATCATTCCGGCGGGATGCTCCGCTTCGGCGAAATGAGTCCGGCCCTGGTGTTGCAATTGCTTGTGCCGCTGGCGATTTTCTTTTTGGGTTTTGCGACCATCACCGGCGAACGTGAAAGCGGAACGTTGCCGATGTTATTGGCGCAAGGTGTGACGTGGCGTGAGATTATTTTCGGCAAGACACTTGGGGTGGCAGTAATGGCGCTGTTGATGATTGTGCCGGGCGCGTTGTTGTTGCTGATCGGGCGCGTTGTTGTAGGTGGCACACTCAATCGAGACACTTGGCTGCGCGCCGTAGGATTGATCGTTGGCTATGGCTTGTATCTGCTAATTTTTGCAGCTCTTGCCGTACTGATTTCGGCGTGGCAACAAACTTCGCGCAGTGCGCTGACGAGCCTGATTTTATTGTGGATTGTGTTTTGTGTGGTGATTCCGCGTGGCACGCAAACGCTCGGTTCTGCTCTGACTCCGGCTCCATCCCAGGCACAATTTGACGCGGCCTTGGAACTCGCCACCAGCCGCGCAGGCGACAGCCATAATCCTGATGATCCGCACTTTGCCGCGTTGCGCGCCGAAACGCTGAAAAAATATCAGGTCAGCGATGTCAAAGACCTGCCGTTCAATTATGGTGCGTTCGTGATGGTTGAATCCGAAAAAATCAGTTCCGATATCTTCCGGCGGCAGTATGGCGCATTGCTCGATACGTTTCGTCGCCAGAATCGCTTCAGCGAGTGGGCAGCAGCCATCAATCCATATCTGGCGATGCGCACGCTTTCGATGGCGCTGGCGGGTTCTGATTTAGCGCATTACGCCGACTTTCAGTGGCAGGCTGAAAGCTTTCGGTTTGAGATGGTGCAAAGGTTGAATCAAATACATATGAACGAAATCAAATTTGAAAACGACCGTAACCAACGTGCGAGTAAAACGCATTGGCAAGAGTTCCCTACCTTTATATTTCACGCGCAAACCATAGGCTGGTCGCTTCAACAACAATGGTTATCTATGGCTGCCTTGTTGGGTTGGGGCTTAATTTTATTGGCGGCTATTGGACGCACAAATCCGAGGATTGCGTAATGAACCGGAAACGACTCCTCCCCCTGGAACTGAAAAACTTTCTGACCGGACGCGCGGTTTTATTGGGATTGTTGGTCATTTTTCTGGCCGGGGTCTATGCCATCGAACACGGGCGGCGCATCATCGCCGCACAGCAAAACGTGCTCAACGCTGCGCCGGAATTGCAGCGCGCGCATTTTGAGAAAGTGCTGGCCGCACATCCAAACACACCCGCCGGGGCCATTGAAACGTTGTATTACCTCAACCATTTCACGCGGCACGAACCATCGCGCTTTGCACCATTGTCCATCGGTTTGCGCGAGGTAAATCCCTATAATCTGAAGGTGCGGATGTTGGCGCTGGAGGGTCAGTTGTACAACAGCGACATCAGCAACCCGGCGACGTTGGCCCTCGGCAATTTCGATCTGTCATTCCTGCTCGTATTTTTGTATCCGCTGCTTCTCATCGCCTTCACCCATAACACGCTTTCGGCGGAGCAGGAACAAGGAACCTGGAATCTCATCTGTGCGCAGCCCACCGCGCCGCGCCAGCTTCTTTGGCTCAAAGCAGGCATTCGCGGTGCCGCTCTTATTGCGGTGTGGCTGCTGACTTTGTTGGTGAGTTTGTTCTGGCTACGGTTGCCGCTGGATCGGCGTTTCGGCTTCATCACCCTAATTTCATTGGCATATTTGCTCTTCTGGTTTGCGACGTCGTTATTTGTGATGTCGTTGCGCCGCTCGTCCAATTTCAATGCGCTGGCCTTGCTCGGTGTGTGGTTGACCTTGACGATTCTGGTTCCGGCGGCCCTGAACGTGGGAATGTCGGTCGCGCTGCCGGTCCCTGAAGCCTTAGCTGTTACCGTCAATCAGCGCGAAGGCTACCACGCGCAATGGGATCGTCCGAAGCCGGAAACGATGCAGCGATTTTTTCAGACGTATCCTGAATATGCTTCGTTTCAGGTGCCGCTCGATAAATTTTCTTATGGTTGGTATTACGCCGCACAACATCTGGGCGACGTCGAAGCGGCCAAGGCATCGGCACAATACCGCGCGAAGTTGCGCCAACGTCAACAATGGACGCGCGTCGTTGCCTGGATGCTGCCAACGATCACCACGCATTCTGCCTTTAACGAAATTGCGCAGACAGAGTTAGAAAATCATTTGGCGTATCTCGATTCGGTGCGGAGCTTTCACGAACAGGTATGCCGATTTTTCTATCCATTCCTGATGCGCAACGACACGCCGCCACCTGTCCCCTGGGATCAATTGCCACGGCATCGGTTCAGCGACGAAGCACAAAAAGTTTCATTTCCGTTCTACAGTCTATCGCTGCTGACGTTGAGTTTCGGCTTAATGGGTTTGGCAATGCGGCGGATGCGCCATCGTGTTTCGTCGTGAGTAATTCATTTCGTGGCTTGTCCAAATCTGTGGATTGACATCTTTATCGCGCGCCACAACACCAGGCAATGACGGTCAACCGCTGATCGTCGGCCTAAAAGCAGTCCGACCTTACAGCTATTTGCGTTGTATGGTTCATCAGCGCAAAGGGAGGCCTCCATGCTAGAAGCAATTAACCTAACCAAGCAATATAACAGCACCAAAGCACTCGATACGCTCAATTTGAAAATCGAACCCGGCGAAGTCTTTTGCCTTCTCGGCGCAAACGGTGCAGGCAAAACGACGACCATCCATTTGTTTCTCAACTTCATTGCCCCCACCTCTGGCACCGCCAATATTAAAGGCTTAGATGTCACGACACACCCGCTCGAAACCAAGCGACACATCGCCTACATCCCAGAGCAAGTGATGCTGTACAAAAATCTAACGGGCGTGGAAAATCTGGCCTATTTCAGTACGCTGGCCGGACACGATGAATATTCACGTGAGCAGTTTTTGCGCTTCTTCGATCAGGTCGGCCTGCAACGCGAAGCCGCTGAAAAGCGCGTCGGCACTTATTCCAAAGGGATGCGGCAGAAAGTCGGCATCGCCATCGCATTGGCCAAACAAGCTGAAGCGTTGTTGCTGGACGAACCGACTTCAGGGCTTGATCCCAAAGCCTCGAACGAATTTTCGGAGTTGCTAAAAACGCTGAGCGCGAAAGGTGTCGCGGTGCTGATGGCGACACACGATTTGTTTCGCGCCAAAGAAAGCGGCACCCGCGTTGGAATTATGCGGCACGGGCAGTTACGAAGCACACTCAAGACCGAAGACCTGGGGCATTCCGACCTCGAACGCATCTATCTGGATCATATGCACGATTGAAGGAGCACTGGCAACCGACTTCACAGACGTGCGGTCACAATGCTTTCCTGATGTTGATACTTTCCTTTGCGATCTGCATACGAAGTCTCACACTCTTCGTCCGATTCAAAAAATGTCACTTGCGCGACGCCTTCGTTGGCATAAATACGAACGGGCAAATCGGCAGAATTGGAAAACTCCAGCACCAATCGCCCTTTCCATCCTGGCTCCAACGGCGTGGTATTCACAATAATGCCCGAACGCGCGAACGTGGATTTGCCGAGGCAGATTCCGATCACATTGCGCGGCATATTGAAGGTTTCGACCGTGACGCCGAGCGCGTAGGTGTGCGGTGGCATCAGCCAGTATTTCGAGCCGTCTTCGGCGGTTTTCAGCGGCGATTCAACCAGCGAACTTTCATCGAACCGCTTGGGATCAATTTCGGCGCTGGCAATTGGCGAAAACACCCGGAAGCCGTCTGAGGCTAATCGCAAGTCGTACCCATAGCTTGAAAGTCCGGCTGAAATAATTCGCCGACCATCTACTTCTCGCACCAGTTTGTCTTCAAATGGTGTGATGAGCTGGTGCTCACGGCACATCTGTAAAATCCAGCGATCTGACTTAACGCTCATGAAGTCTCCTGAAGAAGGCGTAGTAGTAAAAAATAAGCGGCGAGTCTAGCGAAAGAAGTCCAGAAAAGTCTAGGAAAGTCCAGAGAAGTCTTGGAAAGTCTAGGAAAAACAGACTTCACCAGACTTTTCCAGACTTCACGAGACTTCCCCGACTGCTGAACCTTGACACCCCTAAACCGCCTCCCTATAATTCGCTCCGCTTAACTAAGTCGTCAAATTCATTGAGTTTTCCTTGTTAATGAAATCATAGATGACAGCGTCGGAACACATCACCCCGTCGAGATTCTCTGGAGGATTTTGTGATTAAGCTAGACATTATTAACAACGTAGCCGAGCGGACAGGCGTCCCTAAAATCAAAGCCGAAATTGCGGTCGAAGCCTTGTTTGAGACCATGAAAGACGCGATCAAACGCGGCGAGCGCATTGAACTACGCGGCTTTGGCGTCTTCGTAGTCAAACCACGCAAGCGCGGGATCGGACGCAATCCACGCACCGGCACGGAAGTCGCCATTCCCGAAGGCAAAACGATTCGCTTCAAGCCAGGCAAAGAATTGCAATCGTAATCCTGATTCTTTTCAATTGACCTTCAAGCAGCAGCCTCTCGTGGGCTGCTGTTTGTGTTTGTGATGATTGCATTGGATGGCAACAATCTGACGCTGGAACAACTCGCCCGCATCGCGCGAGACAGGGCAACTGTGGCCTTTGACGAAACGGCGCGTGCGCGTGTGGAAGCCTCACGCGCAGTCATCGAAACAATGATGACCGAAGGGCGCACGATTTACGGCGTCAACACCGGCTTTGGCAAACTCGCCGACGTCGTCATCCCGCCCGATCAACTCCGGCAATTACAAATCAATTTGTTGCGCTCACATTCGTGCGGCGTCGGCGAACCGCTGAGCGAAATCGAAGCCCGCGCGATGTTGTGTTTACGCGCGAATGTGTTAGTGAAAGGCTTTTCCGGCGTGCGCCCCGTCGTTATTGAAACGCTGTTGGAATGCTTGAATCGCGGCGTACATCCGATCATTCCGTCGCGCGGATCGGTCGGTGCGTCCGGCGATTTAGCGCCCCTGGCGCACCTGGCCTGCGTGCTGATCGGCGAAGGCGAAGCGTTATTTGAGCAACAGCGAATGAGCGGTGGCGAAGCATTGCAACGCGCCGGGATCACGCCGCTCGAACTCGAAGCCAAAGAAGGCGTCGCGCTTATCAACGGCACGCAAGCGATGTGCGCGGTCGGCGGCTTGGCATTGCTCGATGCGGAAAAATTAGCCCGTTCGTCCGATGTCGCAGGCGCGATGACGCTTGAAGCTTTGCGCGGCACGCCCGCAGCCTTTCGTCATTTGCTGCACGACGCGCGCCCGCAACGCGGTCAAAGCGAAGTCGCGGCGCATTTGCGCGAACTCCTGGCCGAAAGTGAAATCCGCGAATCGCACCGCGAAAATGACCCGCGCGTGCAAGACGCCTATTCGCTGCGCTGCATTCCGCAGGTTCACGGCGCGGCGCGCGACACGTTGCACGAATTGCGCC
>JAEUQN010000019.1 GCA_016789725.1 Blastocatellia bacterium
GGAGCCGACGAGACCGCCGTCATGCAACTGCGGCAGTTCGGACTGCTGCTGGGTATCGCGTTCCAATTGACCGACGACCTGCTGGGCGTCTTTGGTAACGAGGCCGACACCGGCAAGTCAACCGTCGGTGATATCCGCGAAGGCAAACACACCTACCTGGCGGCACCGTATCAGCGGTTGGTGAAGCGCAAAGGCAAGCAGAAAGCGCTGGTCGCGGTGGCCCATTCGATTTTGGTGATGGTCTATCATATCTTGCAACGACAGGAGAACTATCACGAATTAGGCGGCGATTACTTTGACCGCCAAGACCAACAGAAACAACAACAACAATTATTACGGCAGCTCCAGGCACTGGGTCTGCAAGTCACCGTCACCCCGCTCCCCGCGGCGGCGTAACCTGCCCCGACGAGAGCTATTTTCAGAACAGAACAGGATTCACAAGATGAACAGGATGAGTTCATACAATCCTGTCAATCTTGTAAATCCTGTCTGATTCTTCTTCGTAGGTTCATTCAAAAATTCAACTTCAACGCCAATTGCACAATGTGCGGATCGCCTGCGGTCGTGATGGAACCGAAGCCCGGCGCGCCCAGCGTCATATTGGGATTACCGAGTGGCGGCGTGTTCGTAACATTGAAGACTTCCGCGCGGAATTCGAGGTTGCGTGATTCGCGCCAGCGAATGCGTTTGAGCAACGCCAGATCGAGATTGGCCAGACCCGGGCCGCGCACGGGATTGCGCGAACTGCTGCCGCGCGTGAATTGCGGCGCAACGGCAAACGCAGCGGTATTGAACCATTGCGCGGTGCTGCGTTGCGATGACGGCAATGCAGTTTCACCCAATAAATTCGGGCGCTGGGTGCCGAATCCGGCGAAAGCGTTGAAGTTGGTGACTTGACTGATCGCCACCGGCAAACCGGATTGCAGATTGACGATGCCGCTGACTTCCCAACCCTGCAACATTGCGTTGAGCGATTTGGATTGCCAGCGTTTCATTGGCAGTTCATACGTGAAGCTCGCCACAAAAACATGCGGCACATCGCCGTTCGACACGTCACGTTCCAGCTTGCGATTGAAGCTGTCGGCGACGGGCGCATTCGTCACAGGGCCGGTTTGAATCGTCGCATCAAACACCGACGATGCTTCGTCAATCAGCTTTGAGCGTGTGTACGCGATCAGGAAGGACAGCCCGCGCGAGAAGCGTTTTTCGAGCTTCATTTGCAACGAATGATAGTTCGTGTTGCCGACGTTGTTGCGATACAAACTGACCGTTGTGAAGCGCGGAAACGGCTTCAGCAACTGGGCGCGCGTGATCGTTGGATCGCCGAGGCTCGACGCGCGCGGGATTTGTCCGAAGTACGGATTCGCCACGCGTTCGAGCAGCGTTGCGCCCTGTCGCAATTGCTCGGCAGTCAATTGATTGATGTTCACATCGGGGATGCCGACGTGCGTGATTTTTGATCCGGCGTAGGCGATTTCAAATACGAGATTCGTCGTCAATTCGCGTTGTACAGCAACGTTCCATTGCGACGTGTAGCCAGAGCCTAAATCCCGATCCACGCTGAATACGCCTTGTCCCAATCCCGCATCCGGCGTCAACGGAATCGCGTTGATCGTCGGCCCGTTGGCGAGCACAAACGCAGGCGTCACGTTGTCCAGCGTGCGTTGCGTGACAGTCTGCACGAACGGAAATTGCGGAATCGTGAACGGCGTCGTGATGCCTGCCTGCTCTTGCCAGATCAAACCATAGCCCGCGCGCACGACCGTTTTTTCTGTCGCGCGAAAACTCAATCCCACACGCGGCCCGAAATTCAATTTGTGCAATTTGCGGGCGCTGCGCGGAAAGCCCGCTTGCCCCAAATAATCAAGCTGCTGTGTCTGCAAATTGAAAATTGCGCCTTGATCGTCGGCTTCGGTCGAGGGGAAGTTGAGCGTGTAGCGCACGCCTGCGTTGACGGTCAAACGTGATGTCGCTTTCCAATCATCCTGCGCGAAAAATTCGGCAATCGTCGCGCGTGGTTGCAGCACGCGGGGCTGCAAATCAATCGCAAAGCTCTGCACCTGTCCGAGCAAAAAGCTGGCGAGCGGATGTCCCGTCAAACTGGCCAGCGCATTGCCGACACCGGGCAAGCCTTGCGAATTGGTGAATAGCGCATTGAACGCAAATGATCCGGCGGGCGATGGCGGTTGCAACACGTCCAACCGCTGCTTGCGCATATCCACGCCAAACTTCAGTGAATGCCTGCCGCGTTGCAGCGACAGCGCGTTGTACACTTGCGTGACATCAGTGCGAAAGTCGCTGTTTGTATTGGCGGGCGCGCCAAGTTGTTGCAAGCCGCTGATCGCAATCGTAGGCAGCACGTTGCCGAATTGGGCGGACGCGGAAATGCCGGGCAGTTTGAAATTGGCATCCGCATTGAGCGAACGCCGCTCGACTGCGCGTCGCGTGTAACCGAAGCGCGTTTCATTCAGCCAGCCAGCCTTGCTCGTGAACAAATAATTGCCCACGACCGATTGTGCAGTCGTCTTCGTCAAGCCAATCGCGCCGCTCGCAATCGCGCCGCTGCCATCGGGCAAAGGCGTGACGGGATCGCTTGTGTCTTTGGCGAACGAATAGCGCGCGAACATTTGCTGCCGGTCGCTGAAGCGATGATCTACGCGCGTGTCGAATTGATTTTGTGTCTGCGCTTCGTTGGCGAGGCGCGTGAAGTTGTTCGCGCTGGCTGTCGTAGTGGACACGGGATAGCGCGTCAGCAATTGCTTCGCTACCGCATCGAACTCCGCCGAAGGAATCACGTTGCCCGCATACGCGCGTTTGTCGGACGGGCGAAATAATTGGCCGTTACGCGCCTGAATTGCGTTGCCGTTGGTGTCCGTGACGTTGATGGGCGTGTTGCCGGTTGCGGTCGTCGTCGCAGTTCCACTGGGCGTCAAAAACAACGGCGCGCCGAGGCTCGCGGAAAAATCGCCATTGCGTTGTGCAAGCGTCGGCACAGTCGAAGTGCGCACGCGGGCAATGCTTTGGCGCGTGCCTTGATAATCGCCGAAAAAGAACGTGCGGTCTTTGACGACAGGGCCGCCGATCACGCCGCCGAATTGATTGCGGCGAAACTGCGGTTTGCCAGGATTGGCGGCAGTCGCGGGCGCGAACAAATTGCGCGCGTTCAATGCTTCGTTGCGGAAGAATTCAAACACCGAGCCGTGCAAATCATTCGTGCCGGATTTGGTTGTCAGATTCACGACGCCGCCGTTGAAGCGACCGAATTCAGCGGATGGGCTGTTGAGTTCGACTTTGAATTCCTGCACGGCTTCGACGACGGGAAAGAATGCGATTTGTCCTGGCTCCGGTTGTAGCACGGAAATGCCGTCGAAGAGATATTCATTCACGCGCGGACGCCCGCCATTGATACGCGGAAACGATGGACCTTCGGATGTGCGCGGCGGCGCGGCGACTCCCGGTGCTAATGAAACGAGCGAAAGAAAATTGCGGCCATTCAACGGCAGGCTGACGATCTTGCGCCCATCAATCACTTGTCCGAGGCTCGCCTGTTCTGTGCGCAGCAACGAAGCATCAGCGGAAACAGTGACGACATCCGCGAGGTTGCCGACCGTCAACACCACATCAAGGTTAATGCGCTCGCCCGTTGCCAGACGAATGCCTTCGCGCGCGAGTCGCTGAAAGCCTGTTGCTTCGACAGTCAATTTGTACAAGCCGGGCTTGAGATTGGTGAACGCGAACAGCCCGTCCTGATTGGCGGTGGTTGTTTGCGGAATGTTTGTCGCAACTTCGATCAGCGTGATGTTTGCCGCGCGAACTACTGCGCCTGCACTGTCGCGGAGTTGTCCATTGAGTTCGGCTCGACCAGCCTGCGCGTAAATGGACGCTAAGCAAAGAATAGAACCACTGAGAACACAGAGCGCACGAAAGATTATTGGATGAACAGAGCAGTGATTTTTCTCTGTGGCCTCCGTGCTCTCCGTGGTTTGTTTTCGTGCGTGCATATTTCCTTCAGGTGAAAACCAATTTGCCGCCTGCAATCAGCAACACGACCGCCAAAAGCTTTTTGATCAAGGTTACGGAAAGCCGCTGGCTGCCGAGATACGAGCCTGCTGCGCCGCCGACCAATGCCGCGATGACAACGGGGACAGCAAACAACGGCAGTTGTTTCGTGCTGCTGATGTTGCCGAGCAAGCCGGAAATCGAATTGACCAGGATGAACAATGCCGAGACTGCCGATGCCGTTTTCGTTTTTGACCAGCGAAAGAAAATCATCAGCGGCGTCAGAAAAATGCCGCCGCCTGTTCCGGTCAAGCCCGACAGTAAGCCGATGCCTGCGCCTGTGAATAAAGCCACTGGTTTGCTGGGCGGCGTGGTTAATTGCTCTTCTGTTTTCGGCTCAAAGAAAAAGCGCGCGGCTGAATACAGCAGCACCAAACCCACCAAAACCTTGAACCACTGCGTCGGCAAGTTGATGTAGCCGCCGAGAAACGCGAGCGGCACGGACAGCACAGCAAACGGCCAAAACAGCGGCCACGAAAAATGTCCCGCGCGCCAGAATTGATACGCCGTCAAACTCGCTACCAGAATATTCAAGACCAACGCCGAAGGCTTGATGACCGCAGGCGCGAGGCCGAAGAGTGTCATTGTGGCGATGTAGCCGGACGCTCCGGCGTGACCGACAGCGGAATACAAAAACGCGACCACGGTGATGGCGAGACACAATAAAATCAGGGCTTCGATGGGCATTGCTATTTAGCTCCGGCAGGTTTCTGAGCGTGCAAAACGGTGAGCGATTTGACTTGTCGCACCCAACGCCCGTGTCGCTTTTCATCGGGCACGATCATTTGCAACGGCCCGTGTGTAGCAGGCAATGATTTGCCGTCGCACGTATCGGCCAGCAAAATCACGCGTTCCGTGAACAGCGCATCAAGTTCGGGCAGCGCGAAGACCACTTGATAATTGTCGGCGGCTTCGACTAACACAAATGACGCGAGCCATTTGCCCCGCAGTCCCTGCCCAAACTTCACGCCCGCGCGCGACAGGATTTCGCACAACTCAACACCTTCATCCGTGGATTCTTTTCCGTCGTGATTTTTCGCTTGCACCGTGCGACGCGGCAGCTTGCTGAATTCATTGCGATTGATGCGATTGAATTGAAGCGACTTTTCTATTTCGCCTGCAACAGAAAGCAACGACGGTTCTCCTCTAAAAATGTGGCGCGATTTGGCAAATCGCGTTACACCGCGCCGATCAGCTTTTGATAATCATCACTTCCGTCGCTTTGATGAGCGCGTATACCGTCGAGCCTTTTTTCAGTCCCAACGCGCGCGCGGCATCGCTGGTGATAATCGAAGTGATGACTTGCCCGCCGACATCAATGCTGGCTTGTGCTAATAGCCCCTCAAAGCGAATCGAAATAATTTGCCCGCGTAGTTTGTTGCGCCCGCTGATCGCATCCAGGCCAATCGCATTGGTTGGTTTCGCTTTCTTCACCGTAGCGGCTGAACGTGCGCTGGTGATGCGTTCGATCTCGCGGCGCGGCACGCGATGGTGTCCACCTGCGGTCTGCACCGATTCGATCTTGCCTTCGTAAATCCAGCGTTTGATCGTCACAATACTGACGCCTGCCAGTTGTGCCGCTTCTTTGGGTTTGAGTAGTTCCATCAAACGCGATGCTTACAGATTGCGGCGGAAAGAGTCAATCTTGACAGTGAAGAGTGATGCGGATTGAGACGGTTTAAGGAGGGATTGGGGCTAATGTCGGACGGATAAGGTGCGAAAGGTTATTTCACCGCAGAGGCGCGGAGGACTCGCAGAGATTCGCCGAGATGAAAAAAGGGAAACTCTCTTCCGAGCTTTCTCTGCGAACCTCAGCGCAACCTCTGTGCCTCTGCGGTGAAATAAACCTTATCTACTTCAACGCTTGCTCAATCGCTTGCGTGACTTTGCTGCCTTCGGGTTCGTCGCCGCTGGCAAAGCGGGCGATCACTTTGCCGTTTTTGTCTACGAGAAACTTCCCGAAATTCCACTGCACGTCACCACCGAAACCCGCTTCGTTGCTGGTCAGGTATTGATAAAGCGGATGGATGTCTGCGCCTTTGACCGAAATCTTGGCAAACATGGGGAACGTTACATTGTATTTCAGTGAGCAGAACGATTTGATTTCCTCGTTGCTGCCGGGTTCCTGCGATCCAAAATTGTTGGCGGGGAAGCCCAGCACTACAAAGCCCTGATCCTTGTATTTACTGTAAATCGCCTGTAATCCTTCGTACTGTGGGGTGTAGCCGCATCGGCTGGCGACGTTCACAATCAATGTGACTTTACCTTTGTAGGCATCTAGTTTGATTTCCTGTCCGTCAATGTTTTTCAGCGTGAAATCATGAACGGATTTGGCGGTTGGATTGACGGTGACGGTGGACATTGTGGTGGCCTCCTTGGCGTTCGAATTAACGATTGGTTGTTCGGCGGCGCTGGTGCTGCACGCGGTGACAATCACCAATGCGCCCATTAGCAATGACAAGGCGAATACAAGTTTGTTCATTTCTTTCTCTCCGGTTGAAATTTGTGCGTACACGATTGTGAGGTGTTCTTTTACTCTAAACATATACGTTTGCTGGCGCGGTTCTGTCACAGATTTATGTCTTGAGTCTTTAGCTTAGGATTGGACCCCCAGCAAGCGATGAAGTGCCGCGCCCAGCATCGCCGTCCCGCGTTCGCCCGCCGCGAAGCTTTTCAATTTGCCTTCTGGATCGAACAAATAATACGCCGGGACAAATCCCTGATCGTTCTGAAACGCATCCCGCAGTTTGTGCAGATTGTCTACCGCACACGGCTCGCTGATGTCATAGGTGGTCACTGCTTCGCGCACCGCTTCCAGGTTGGTGTCGGCTTCGTACCGTGGCATGTGAACGGCGATGACGCGCAATCCATGGTCTTTGAATTGATCGCGCCATTCGTGAACCTTTGGCATGTTTTCTTTGCAGATGCCACAACTGACAGCCCAAAAATGAACGAGCGTCGGATGGCCTTGCGCGCTTGCGATGGCTTCATCCGCATTGCTCGTCAGCCATTCGGTTGCGCCTGTTAGCTCTGGCATCGGTGTTCCAATTCGCATTGGCATACAATGAAACCCCTGCTTGTGAAAAACGCCAGCAACGAATCGGACGAAGATCGTTGCTGGCCTGAAATGTAGGATAAAAATGAACCTGAACGCTTGTCCAGGTTTTTAGCGCCGCGTGTTCACGCCCGCTAAATTCTTAGCCGACCTTGAGTGTTTCCTGACCCGGACGCCATTCGGCCTGGCACAGTCCGCCGGTTTGCAAGGCTTGAATTACGCGTAGCGTTTCTTCGACTGAGCGGCCAATGTTCAAATCATGGACTACTGAGTAGCGCAGTACGCCTTCGGGATCAATCACGAACAGTCCGCGCAATGCGATGCCTTTGCCATCAATCAACACGCCGTAATTATCGGCCATTTCTTTGGTGATGTCGGATGCGAGCGGGTATTTCAATCCTTCGACACCGCCTTTGTCGCGTGGTGCTTGCAACCACGCGCGATGCGAAAAGACCGAGTCGGTCGAGATTCCGATGACTTCGGCTCCGATGCCTTCAAATTGGTCGTACTGATCGCTGAACGCGGTCAACTCGGTCGGACAGACGAACGTAAAATCCAACGGGTAGAACAGCAAAACCACCCATTTTCCTTTGTAATCGGAAAGCTTCACCGGTTCGCTCAGCGATTGAATATTTTTCGTGGACGGCAGATTAAAGTCAGGAGCAGGTTGACCGACTTTAGCTGTAGCTGTAGACATAATTCGTTTTCTCTCCATTCGTAAAATATTGAAATGATCGAATAGCGCGTTGATCCGCGATCAGCGCCAGAAGCGTTAGAGTACTTAATTCCAGGTTTATATCTGACTTAGTGCAAAGGTTATAGTTAGAGAGAACCTAAGTCAACTGCCGATAGTCACGTCCCCGCCGGAGTCGTAATTGTTGGAGTCGAAGGGTGTGCTCTTACTTGGTTTTCTCCAACTAAAGTTTGAGTCGCTGTCCAATCTCAGGTTCCAAGACATCTCACAGGGTGTATGATAGTCTCTCTTTCTTCATAACATTCAGGCAGGGTAAGTTTTCCGAGATGAGTATTTATAAAAAGCTTTTTCTGGTAGTAATGGTTTTGCTGCCGATCACGGTGGCAGTTGCCGCGCAGGGGAAATGGCGTGCGGCAACGGAAAAAGAATTGACCTCTTTATTGCCCGCCCGTGCGCCTGTAGAAAAAGAGCAAATTGAAACCGAGATGCGAACTGCTTCCGGCATTACCAATGGCAAACGCAAGTTCTTTGCGGCGGTGGTGATTATTACGGCGGGCTATGCTGCCGAAGGAAAATACTCGTACTTTTTGAAAACCCAAACCCCCGTCAAAGTTGGCGATTTAATGCTGCAACCGGGAGAGTATGTTTTTGGACAGCGCCGGGTTGACACGACAACGATTGAAGTAAGATTTCACGAAGCCGCTTCGGGCAAACTCCTGGGTACAATCAACGCCCCACGCGGCGCAACGCGCGGCGCAATTCGCTCCATCCTGATTACGCCGCCTAAAGATGGCATAGGAAACTTTTTTCTGGGACGCTTTACCTTTCCCTACATAATCTCCGAATAAGCTTTGCTCGGACAAGTTTGATCGCACTACGGAGCGGTGCTGGTGATGTAAGCTTGAGGACGAGCTAGGGCATCACTGCGAAACCGTTCAATCCACGCTGAGAACACAAAACGCCGTATGGTTGCGGCGCTCAACCATTTTTCGTCAAACAAAAAGGAACTCTTTTTATGAAGCAACTTACGATTGCTCTGGTGTTCGTGTGTCTTGCGTTGGCGACAGCCTTCGCGCAATCGGCCTCGACCGCCACCTTGAGTGGGCGCGTTGTTGATCCATCTGGAGCCGTCATCGTCGGGGCAAAAGTGACGGCGTCGCAAAAAGCCACGGGCGCGGCGCGCGACACCGTGACGAATAGCGACGGATTGTACGTCTTACCCAGTTTGCCTCCCGGCGAATACAGCGTAACGATTGAGGCGACGGGCTTCAAAAAGACCATTATCAGTTCTGTCATCTTGCCCGTCGGTCAAACCATCAACCGTGATTTCTCCGTGATAGTCGGGATGTTGTCTGAAGTAACGGAACTGATTGGAACCCCGTTGTTAGTGAATACTCTTTCAGCATCGGTCGAAGGCGTTATCACCAATCAATCCATCGCTACACTTCCGTTGAATGGTCGCAATTATCTGGAACTTGCATTGTTGATTCCGGGCAATGTGCCTGCGCCGAATTTTGATCCGACCAAAACCGGCAGCGTCATCATTTCTTCGGCTGGACAGCTTGGGCGCGGTGGCAATATCACGATTGATGGCACAGACAACAACGATGATGTGGTCGGCGGGCCGCTCGTGAACATTTCGCAAGATGCCGTCGCTGAATTTCAGGTGGCGACAAATCGTTTCTCAGCGGAACTAGGGCGCTCGGCCTCATCGGTCATCAACGTTGTGACCAAAGCGGGGGCGAATCAGATGCACGGTTCGTTTTCGTTCTTCGAGCGGGATCGCCGCTTGCAGGGATTGCCCGCGACTTACAATCGTGGCCTCAATCAAACACTACCCTTTGACCGCCAACAATATGCTGCGACGCTCGGCGGGCCGTTGAAGCGAGATCGTCTGTTCTGGTTCGGCGCGTTCGAGTATCGCAATCAGGACGGCGCAGTGTTGGTTGGGGAACGCGATGTCGCCGCGCGTCAGATTCGACGCACCTTTGCGCCCGCGCCGCTGGATGATTTGCTCGGCTTGGCGCGGATAGATTGGTTGCCGACGGATGCAGATAGTTTGAACTTCCGCTACGCGATTGAACGGTTGGACAGCACGGACGCGACGAAGTTGGATCGTGCGATTGGTTCGGCTTCGCAGCGGCAAAAGCTGCGCAACAATCATCAGGCGTTTCTGGCAAATTGGACGCGCACGTTTTCTCCGACCGTTCTCAACAGCCTGAACTTCAGCGTCAACAATTTCGAGAACGTGACGAACCCCATTGCGACCGGGCCGCAGTACACGTTCCCTTCGATTCAGGACGGCGTTTCATTTCGTGTGCCGCAAGCGACGAAAATGAATCGGCTGCAATTTTCTGACACGTTGTCATACGTGCGCGGCCCGCATACGTTCAAGTTCGGCGCGGACATTCAACGGATTGATGCCGGCTTTGATCTCGGCGTGTTTCAGCAAGGCCGCATTGAGTTCGTGCAGGACTTTGCGCAGGCGGATTTCAATGGCGACGGAAAAGTAGACGACAACGATTTGTTGTTTGCGGTGACGCTGCGCAGTTCTAAGCCGACGCAGGCGCTTGTCATTCCCGATGCCGACAACAATTACTTTGCCTTTTTTGCGCAGGACGACTGGCGGGTGACGCGACGGCTGACGCTGAATGTAGGGCTGCGGTACGAACTGGACACGAACCTCAACAACAACAGTTGGTACGCGAACCGCAATCCGATTGTGCAATCGTTTTATCGTGGCGACCGCAAACGCGACACCAACAATTTCGCGCCGCGCGTCGGCTTCAATTGGGCAAACGACAGCGGACGGTTCAGCGTTCACGGCGGCTATGGGATTTATTACGACCGCATTACGTTGCAAATCAATTCGCTGGAACGCGGGTTGGACGGGCGTGCGTTGGCGGTTGAGGTGCGCGCGGGCAATGCGCTGACCGATCCAACGGGCGCACCGATTTTTATCAATCCGATGACCGGACGCTTTCAACCGTTCGCACCGACCTTGAGCAATCCGTTTACAGGCTTCATTCTGCCGGGCGCTGGCGCAAGCGGCATCAACATCATTGATAACAATTTGCAGAATCCGATGGTGCAACAGATGAACCTCGGCGTGCAGTACGAATTCGTCAAAGACTTTGTGGTCAGGGCCGATTTTCTGCACAATCACGGCACGAAATTCATCATCGGGCGCACGATTGGCACGGTGAACAATCCGGTTGTCGGTGGCCCGGATCGCGTGGTGAATCTGGAATCGAGTGTGAAGACGAAATACGATGGGTTGTTGCTGAGCGTCGAAAAACGCTTTTCGCGCCGCACGCAATTCCGCGCGTCGTACACCTTGTCGAAGGCGTTCAATTACGCGAATGACGATCAGATTCCATTTTCCAACGGGCCGGTGAATCCGAACAATTTGCAGTTGGAATACGGCCCCACGCCCAATGATCGTCGCCATTACTTCACGTTTTCGGGCGCAGTCGAACTGCCCTACGGTTTTCAATTGGCACCGCTCGTGACATTGGCTTCGGGCGTGCCGATGGATATTCTGTTGCCGGATGCGAGTTCGCGCATCCCGGTGTTGCAACGCAATGCGGGCGGGCGTCTTTTCAAAACGGGCGCGGATTTGAATCGGTTTCTGTCGCAACTCAATGCGGCGGGCGGCGTGAATGGGCAACGATTGCCGCTCGTGCGCGATGACGTGCGATTCAGCGATAGTTTGAGTTCCTTCGACCTGCGCTTTTCCAAAGTGTTTCGTTTTGGTGAGAAGGTGCGATTGGAACCGATGATTGAGGCGTTCAATCTGTTCAATGTGACGAATATCCTGGGCGTCTCGAATCTGAATTACGCGGGTTATTCCAATGTGCTGACGCGCGACAGCAGCGATCCAAACAACGCTGGATTTTTGCGGTCATCCGGTTTCGGTACGCCGATCACCACGGCGGGGGGCGTCTTTGGTTCCGGTGGCGCGCGTGCCTTTCAACTCGCGGCGAAAATCACGTTTTAGATTGCTTGATCGAAGCGTATACAAAACCACGGGGAACACGGGGGACACGGGGATTTTTAGAGAGTCGTAAAGGACAGCATTTTTATCCTGTTCATCTTGTTGGCCCTGTCTATTCTCCCCGCGTCCCCCGTGGTTGATTCCATTTGATCCGTCATAAAATTATGCAAACCGCCGAATCTGCATCCACTCAAATTGCTTTCCATCAACAGCGTTCGCATTGGTTGGTTGTCGCGGTTTCATCGGTGGGACTTTTCTTCCATTTCGGCTCGTTGCTGGTGAATTCGTTCGGCGTTTTTCTGACGACGTTGTGCGATCAATTCAACTGGTCGCGGACACAAGTCTCGTTCGCGTTTACGTTGGCAACACTCACTGCGATGTTGACGATGCCGTTGACGGGCTGGTTAACAGATCGTTTGGGTGCGCGCCGTCCGATTTTGCTTTGCACGACATTGTTCGGCGCGTTGTTCGCGTCACTGGCGCTGCTCAACGGAAGCCTGTGGCATTTGTATGTCATCTTCCTTTTGCTGGGATTGGTTGGCCCCGGCACTTCGGCAGTTCCGCACGCCAGCCTGATTACGAAATGGTTTACCAAACGGCGTGGGTTGGCGCTAGGCATTGCGATGTGCGGCACGGCATTCGGCGGTGTCATCTGGCCTTCCGCCACGCAAAAGCTGTTGGATCAATTCAACTGGCGGATGGTGTACGCCGTGTTAGGCGGAGCCGTGTTACTGATTGCCGTGCCGTTGATGCTGACTTTTTTGAAGGAACCTGGCAAGCAAACGGTGTCACAGGAAACCACCGCGAACGCTGCGGTAGAAGGATTGAGCCGAAAAGAAGCGATCCGCAGCGGCGTGCTTTGGCTGATGATTGCCGCGTTTCTGATCGTGTCGGCTACGATTCAAGCTTGCATGATCCATCTGGTTCCGCTGCTGAAAGATCGCGGGATGACGCCTGCCAGTGCTGCTTTCGCCGCTTCCTTGTTTGGTGTCGCAGGGATGATCGGCAGATTGGGCACAGGTTATTTGCTTGATTTGTTTCCTTCGACCCGCGTACCTGTGATGGCCTTTGCCTGTGTTGCCGCCGGAATTTTTCTGTTGTTTGCCGGAGCCGCAGGCATCAGTTCGTATGGTGCGGCGATGCTGATTGGTTTTGGCTATGGCGCGGAGTCCGCCACGATTCCGTATTTGGTCGGGCAGTATTTCGGGCTGCGCTCTTTTGGCGAAATCTACAGTTATTTGTTTATTACCGTGCCGCTGGGCGGCGCGCTCGGCCCGGTGTTGATGGGCGCGGGATTTGATCGGTTTGGGTCGTATCAAATCGTGCTGTTGGGCTGCGGCATCGCGACTGTCGTAGCGGCATTGCTCCTGCTTGCGCTGAGGGCTTATCCAACTTTCAATTCACCCACCAAGTCGCAGCAAGGAGGCGAACAATAATGACCTGGATTCGCACGATTCCGATGGAAGAAGCGGATGAGCGATTGCAGCAATTGATGGAAGCGCAACGGGCAATGTATCCGATAGAATATGCTTCGCCCGTTTCACCCGGTGGCGACAGCATTGTTGCTTCACATACATTGATGCCGGACGCGCTGTATCACATCTTCGGGGCGTTTGGGGCGATGATGTCGCCGGATTTGCCGCTCAATCGCGCGCAGCACGAAATGATTGCAACGATGGTGTCGGTCACCAACGACTGTTTTTACTGACTGGAATCGCACGCAGAGTTTCTGCGTATGGTGACGTTAGATGAAGCGATGGTGAAGCAGTTGCGCGCGGACTACACGACCGCGCCGATTAGCGAGCAAGACCGCGTGATGTTAGATTACGTGGTGCAATTAACCAAAGACGCAACAAAGTTGACGCCGCAAGATCACGACAAGTTGCAGGCGGTCGGGTTCGATGACAAAGCGATTCTACAAATCACGTTGATTGCCGCGTGGTTCAATTATATCAATCGCGTCGCCGATGCGTTGGGCGTGGGACGAGGCAAGCGCGAAGATTGGTATTCGTGAAAATTGAACTGGAGAATCCAGTAAAGAACCACGGGGGGCACGGGGAGATTGAAATGAATAAAAGGCAATCAACCCAACGAGGAATTTCTTCTTGCTAAGTATTTCGCTTCCCGTGAACCCCGTGCTCCCCGTGGTTTTATTGAGAACCTTAGCTTCTGCATGCTATCTCGCTCACGACAATTTACCTTCATCCTGTTTGCCGTTTGCCTGAGTTTGACTGCACGCTCTGATTCTGGTTTTTCACTGCTGCAATTCAGTCACGAGCTTTGGCAAACCGAACAGGGCTTGCCACAAAACACCGTGCAGACGCTGCTGCAAACGCGCGATGGATATGTGTGGTTGGGAACGCGCGAAGGCTTGGCGCGCTTTGATGGCATTCGGTTTACGATCTTCGACAAACACAACACGCTGCAAATTCCGCACAATCAAATCCGCCATTTGTACGAAGACCGCGACGGACGATTATGGATTGCGACGCCGGGCGGATTGTTGCGCTACGAACGTGGCGTGTTCACTGCGTACACGACGAAAGACGGCTTGGCGAGCAACAACGTTTGGTCGGTGTTTCAGGATCGTGCGGGCAATCTTTGGGTTGCGACCGTCAACGGTTTGAATCAATTCCGCGACGGCAAATTTACGACGTTCACTACTGCGCAAGGCTTACTCAACGACAGCATCGAAGTCATCCGCGAAGACAAGGACGGCGCGTTGTGGATCGGCACAGAAGGCGGATTGAGCCGTTACAAAGACGGCGCGTTTACCAGCTTCACGAAACAAAACGGATTGGTCGGCAATGCGGTCAAGACGTTGTTCGTGGATCAGCAGTCGCACTTGTGGATTGGCACGACCGAAGGTTTGAGCGTGATGGCGAACAGCAAATTCATTTCGTACACAACGCGCGAAGGCTTGATTCATAACGAAGTCAAAGCGATTGCCGAAGATCAAACGAACACGCTGTGGATCGGCACACCGCGCGGCTTGATGCGGTTTCGTGACGGCAAATTTGCAGCGGTGACTTCGCCCGAAGGATTCAACGACACGCCGATTTTATCGCTGCTGAAAGACCGTGAAGGCTCGCTCTGGGTCGGCACGGAAACGAACGGGCTACATGTTCTGAGAGCGAAAAAGTTCACGACATTTACGACGCGCGAGGGGTTATCTGCCAACGTCGTGCGTTCGATTTTTGGCGACCGCAACGGCCAAGTTTGGGTTGGCACCGAACGTGGATTGAATCTTTTGCGCAACGGACAAGTCGCGCAGAAGAGTTTGCCAAACGATGACGTGATGGCGATGAGTGACGACAGCGAAGGCAATTTGTGGGTCGGCACAACCGATGGATTGAAGCGAATCAAAGGCGCGAGCATCACCACCTTCACCGAACGCGATGGCTTGTCAGATCGCTTCATTCGTTCGTTGCACACGGGCCGTGATGGCAGTTTATGGATCGGCACGCGGCGCGGCCTCACGCATTTTCGCAACGGGCAATTTACGCCGTACACAATGCTGGACGGCTTGCCGAGCGATTTGGTTGGCGCGTTGTACGAAGATCGTGCGGGCGCTTTGTGGATCGGCACGCTCGCCGGATTGAGCCGCTTCAAAGATGAAAAGTTCACGAACTACAACACGGCTTCAGGCTTGTCGAATGAAGTCGTGATTTCGTTGTACGAAGATGCTGGCGGGGCGCTGTGGATTGGCACGCTCGGCGGCGGATTGAATCGCTTCAAAGATGGCAAATTCACTTCGTTCACAACGAAGGATGGATTGCCCGACGACGCGATTTATCAAATCCTCGAAGACGCACAAAACAACCTTTGGATGAGCAGCAACAAAGGCATCATTCGCGTTAGCCGCAAAGAACTGGAAGCGCGCACAGACCCTGCTCAAAAGCTGAAAACCGTTATGACTTTCGGCACTGCCGATGGAATGGAAACGCGCGAATGCAGCGGCGGCGGGCATCCTGCCGGGTGGAAAACGGCGGATGGCAAACTCTGGTTTGCGACGATCAAAGGCGTGGCGATGATTGATCCGGCGAACCTGAAGCTCAATCAACAACCGCCGCCCATCGCTATTGAACGAGTTGTGGTGGACGACCGTGAAGTAGCAATGAATGCGCCGATTACACTTTCGCCGGAAAAAGCGCGCTTTGAGTTTTACTACACGGGACTGAGTTTCATCGCGCCCAACAAAGTCACGTTCAAATACAAGCTGGAAGGCTTTGACCCGGATTGGATTGAAGCTGGAACGCGTCGCGTGGCGTGGTACACCAACATTCCAGCGGGCCAGTATCGCTTTGTTGTGAGGGCCTGCAACAACGATGGCGTGTGGAGCGAGTCGGCGGCTTCGGTGGAGTTTTTGCTGCAACCTCGCTTCTATCAAACGTGGTGGTTTTACGCGGTGTGCTTGCTAAGCTTGGGGTTGTGTGTTTGGCTGTGGTATCGGTTGCGTGTGAAGCGATTGGAAGGGCACTTCGCCGCCATTTTAGCGGAGCGAACGCGCATCGCGCGCGAAATCCACGATACGTTGGCGCAGGGCTTCGCGGGCATTTCCGTCCAATTGGAATTGGTGGCGCGCCTTCTGACCAAGGCTCCCGATGCCGCCAAACCGCATCTGGATCAGGCGCGGCAATTGGTGCGCAGTAGCCTGGATGAAGCGCGCCGTTCAGTGTGGGCCTTACGTTCGCAGTCGCTGGAAAACAGCGATTTGCCGAGCGCGCTGAACGAAACCGTTAAGCAATTGCTGACGAACACGCCTATTCAATCGCAGGTTCAGGTCAGCGGCACGTATCGGCAATTGAGCCACGCAATTGAAGACCATTTATTGCGCATCGGGCAGGAAGCCATCACGAATGCGATCAAGCATGCGAATGCCTTACATTTGCGTGTGGAATTAAGCTACGTGACCGACTGCGTGAAATTACGGGTGCAAGACGATGGTCGTGGCTTTGATACCACACACGGCAGCCCAGACGGGCATTTCGGCCTGGTTGGGATGCGGGAACGCGTAGCACAAATGGGCGGGCAGTTAATCATCAACAGCCGTCAAAATGCGGGAACGGAAATTATTGTCGAGGTTCCGTTGTCGGCGCATTGAACCGTGAGAATTACCACTATGGAAACTTTGCAAAGCATTCGCGTGATGATTGTGGACGATCACAAAATCGTCCGACAGGGATTGGTCGCGCTCATTAACACGGAGCCGGGTTTGACCGTCGTGGCAGAAGGCTCGGATGGGCAACAAGCGGTGGAATTGTTTCGTCAGCACAAACCCGATGTGACCTTGATGGATTTGCGGATGCCAGGGCTGAGCGGCGTTGAAGCCACCAAAGCTATTCGTCAGCAATCGCCCGCCGCCCGCATCATCGTGCTAACGACGTTCGATGGCGACGAAGACATTTACCGCGCGTTGCAGGCTGGGGCGCAGAGTTATCTTTTGAAAGGGGTGTCGTTCGAGGATTTGACCGACGCCATCCGCACTGTACATGCCGGACAGCGCCGCATTCCGGCGGCGGTGGCCGAACGTTTGGCCGAACGAATGGCGGGCGAAGAGTTGACGGGCCGCGAAGTGCAGGTGCTGGAATTGATCGTGCGTGGCAAGAGCAACAAAGAGATTGGCACGGCGCTGTCTATTTCTGAGGCAACGGTCAAATCCCATATTAATTCGCTCCTCAGTAAATTGGGCGTAGCGGATCGCACGCAAGCCGCTACCACCGCACTCCAACGCGGTATTATTCATCTCGATTAGCTAACGTCAGTCCATGAATCACAGAAGTTCAACCGCGAGAGGTTTCATTTCGCTTGCCATCAGCCTCCTGACTTTTTTCAGTACAACCATTGCCAGCGCGCAAGGCCGTCTCATCCGCGAGCGATTCCAACAATTGACGCGCGCTTCCGAATGGCGTTTAGTGGCGTCGCAGCCCGTTCACTTCAACACGCATCATCCGCAGGGAATGGTGAAAATTGGTGAGCATTTCTATGTGTCCTCCGTCGAAGTTACGGAACGGACCACACGATTCGCAACGCCCCAAAACGGCTTCGACCGCGATGCCGGCGCGGGGGTGGGGCATCTTTTCAAATTCGATGGCAAAGGTAATCTCCTCGCCGATCTGAAACTTGGCGAAGGCACGATGTATCATCCCGGCGGCATTGATTACGACGGTAAATTCATTTGGGTGTCCGTTGCAGAATACCGCCCCAATAGCCGTTCGATTGTCTATCGCGTTGATCCCGCGATGATGAAAGCGACCGAAGTCTTTCGCTTCAACGATCACCTCGGCGGCATCGTTCACAACACCGACCATCACACGCTGCACGCCGTCAGTTGGGGGTCGCGCTGGTTTTATCGTTGGACGCTGGATGTAAAAGGACGCGTCACGAATGCCGCCACGCCGCCTGAAAAACTGCGCCAACGCAATCCGTCCTTTTACATTGATTATCAGGATTGCAAATATCTGGGACGAGGCGAAATGCTGTGCGGCGGCTTGAGCAATTATCAACGGGGAAGCACGCGTTTCAGCCTCGGTGGATTGGAGTTGATTGACCTTGCAAGTGGCCGGGTGCTGCATCAACTACCCCTGGAACTGTGGACGGAATCGGGGCTGCCGATGTCACAAAATCCCTTCTGGATGGAGCCGACTGAACGTGGATTACGAGCATATTTCCTGCCCGAAGATCAAACATCAACGCTGTACGTTTTTGAAGTGAACACGAAGTAATTTGTGAGAACGCGAAGCGCCTGGGAGCGCAGGCGTCTCGCCTGCCGTTTGCGAGCGAAGCAATGCAAACAACCGTGTCAGGGAATCCATTGAAGAAAAAGCAATCGCCTCACAACGAATGTGCGCGGCGTTGATTTGCTGAAGATAAAGGGACTGCCTCGTGACGAATGCGAGCGTCGTTGCACTCGCTCGTGGCAGGCGGGACGCCCGCGCTCCCAGGCGCTGCGCGTTTCCACGATTCACTCTTCCAACAGCTTCCCCGAAAACACCTTCTGCCCGCCCAATGACGTGCGAAACGCATAAATCGCCAGCGCCAATAAGACTACAGCTACGAATAACGCATTGCCCGCATACCAAGCCGACAAATTCGTCGTCAGGGGAATGTCGGCGACCATACCGCTAAAACCAACCACCGATAAGACCAATAGGCCATATCGCCTTGCCGCAACGAATATGCCGATGCCAAAAACCGTGAAAATCGGGATGGCAGCGAACAGTGGTAGTGGCGACATCGGCGTGACCAACGCCACATAAAGAAGAATCAGGAGGCCACCTGCCAGCCAATCGCGGCGCACTAAAACGCAGGTCATAAAAACCAGGAAAAATACCCACGCGGCGAAATAAGTCGCAGAGAAAAGATTTCCGATGAGTAATCCAGCCGCAGATGGAAGGTTAAGCATCGCGCCGAAATCTGCCTGAAGATTTGGCTTACCGCCCATCTTGATGCTAATGACTACCAAAACTATCGCTATAGTCTGCACCCCAAGACCAGAAACCAATCCGAGCAAGATGTCGCGCCCTACTAACGGATCACGCCAGCCGCCTGCCGATAGGCGCTGCCATCCGATTAAGGTGTTTGGCCAACGCCGCCGGACATAAGGTTCAAGCGCAAGATAAAAGAGCCAACTGAACCCGGCATGCAGTAGCGACCGCGCGAGGATTTGCAAAAACAAGGTGTATTCCAGTGTTGTTGGAGTGTGATGTGCGGTGAGAAGATTCTCTGCCACTGAGCAAACAAAGACAAAAGCCGCCAGCCGAATTGCGCCTGTGCGGTCGCCTCTGTTCAATTGCAAATTGCGACGGGTGATCCACGCAGCGCTGAGCAGGAGAACTAGCATCATTGTCGTAAATCCAAAGCTGCTGATTTTGGACGCGGTCGAGGGCTGGAATCGTTGCTGTTGCTGCTCTCGTAGCATTTCTACCCGGTTAGTTTCCGTTGTGTAAAAGTAAACCAGCCGACCACGATATGCCGCTGCTTCGATATGCAGTTGGACAGCGGGTTGACGCGGGTGCGGCCCCACCCAAGCCGCACGAATATCGTAGGCCGTTTGCGGCCCTCGTACTTGCTCAGCAGGTTTGAATTGACTGAAATCCAAGCCCGCCGCCGCAAATGGAATCTTCCAATCTGGTTCGCTGATCTTCGCACCGGGCGCATCTATCGGCCTGTCCGACGAATTGGGAATGGCCTCGAAGAAGTACAGTTTCCCCCACAGATTGAGGGTCAAGTAAGTCATCCCTGCAGTAGTGGATCGCGCTGGATCAGCGCCTGTTATGCGTGGGAAACTGTTGGTGTATTGCTGAGCGAAGAGGTAGATCGGCGACTCTCGATACCAAAACAAATAGGGCATGCGCTCTTCGGTTGCTAACTTATCCCAATCCCCCATCGTCTTTGCCGTCTTTGCGCGATGCTCAAACTCAACAAAATTGTTCGTCAAACCGTAAGCCGTATCCACTGGTTGTTCAGGCCAACCTAATTGTGTATTGATTTCACGTGCCTTTCGCGCCAGCACTTCGGGCGAATTCTCCATCCGCACGCGCTCAAAGAGATTGGTGTGACGATAGAGAAAAGGGAGCGCAATCAGACAAGCAATTACTGTAAGCAAACAAGCAACGGCATGCGTTGGCTTCATCCCCGTCTTTGATCCCGCTGCCGCGACCATCTCCGGCGAAGGCGTTTCGCCCAAGGCCAAAGCCGCCGCCAACGGATCGCCGCCCGGCAACGCATCCGCTACCTGCTTCGCTGACGCCAATCGTCGCGCTGGGTCTTTTTCGAGACAACGTAAGATCACTCGTTCTACCAACGGATCGAGGTCTTTCACCCAACTTGATGGCGTTGGCGGGGCGCTGCTTTCGTGCATTCGCTTCAACTCTTCCAGCGATCCCGCCTCAAACACGCGCTTGCCCGTGAAGATTTCATACAGCACCAATCCCAGCGCGTAAATGTCGCTCTTCGTCGTCACTTCCTTGCCTGCGAACTGTTCGGGCGACATATAGGCCGGAGTGCCTGCGAACACTTCGCTGCCTTTGAATTGTTCGGCAAATCCCGCCAATCCGAAATCAGTGATGCGCACTTTGCCTTTGCCGTCAATCATCACGTTCGCGGGCTTCAAGTCACGATGCAACACTCCGGCTTCGTGGGCGGCGGCCAAGCCTGCACAAAGCTGATTCGCAATTTCGACGGCTTTGTCGGAGGGCAAGCGTCCAATGCGGCGCAGCAGGGACGACAAGTCTTCGCCGTCTACATATTCCATCGAGAGAAAATGCAGATTGCCCGAAGAAGTCGTGACTTCGCCGATGTCGTGGACGCGGCAAACGTTGGGATGCGTGACGCGATGCGCCATCGCCACTTCGCTGTGAAAGCGCGCCAGCATTGCCTTGTCGCGCGATAACTTTTCGGTCAGGAATTTCAACGCAACGGGCTGGCCGAGCTTCAAGTCGTCGGCGCGATAGACTTCGCCCATCCCACCTTTGCCGAGCAAGCCGAGAATACGATAGCGTTTATTCAAGGTCGTGCCGGGCGTGAAGCGCGCCTTCTCATCATTGGGCAAGAGGCCCGCCGCCTCGTGAACTGCGCCTTGAATCAAGCCGCCCGCCGCACCTTGATAGACGAGCAACGATTCGACTTCGTGGCGCAAGGCTTCGTCGCTGCCGCAGGCTTGGGCCAGGAACGCGGGGCGCTGGGACGGAGTCACTTCCAGGGCGGCTTGAAACAGTTGCTCAATGCGTTGCCATTGATCCGGTGCGAGCAGTGCCGCAGGCAGTGGGCGCGTGGCGGAGAGCAAAGCCTCGGCACCCAGGCGCATTGCAAGGTCATCGGCACAGGATTGTTGCAGGAGAGCGGTGCGACTGTTTGAATCAGCCTGCAACGCCGAATTGACGAGGTGTTTGATCTCTTGCCAGCGTTCCGGTGTTATGGCGGATATCATGGGGTTCGTGCTCCTCGGTTGGATGTCCCTTGTACCACAGAAAATCCCGGTCACACAGCCTTCGCGTACCGGAGTTTTCCTTTTCACCCGTAGATAGCGCAATCACTTTGCACAATCGCTCACGCCTAAGAAAAATATTTTTCTACGAAAGCACACGAAGGCGCACGAAGAAATATCTAGGCAGAATTGACAGGCTGATTTGGGGATTTGGTGCAATCCTGCCAATCGTGTAAATCCTGTCGAATCAACTTTGTGTTTCTTCGTGCGCCTTCGTGGATGAAAGTATTTCTATTTTCTTGCCAACGGTTCTGGTAAATTCGCAATTGCATATGCCAACACCGCCATCACTGCCGCATTCTCCGCCAATTCGCGCGGCACGATTTTATCCATCGTATCTGCGATTGTGTGGTGATAATCAAAGTACGTGCGGCTGTCCTGCCAAATCCCAAACGTCGGCACGCCCACCGCATCGAGCGGCGAAATATCCGCTTCGGGTGAGCCATCCACTACATTGACGAGGCCCGCGCCGATGCCTTGCAAAATGGCCGAAGCGGGGCGAAGTTTGGCGAGCGCATTGGGCGACGCGTGGGCGTGAAAGCCGAGCGGATGGCTGGCTCCGAGATCGCTTTCAATCGCGGCGATGTGATTCGTGGCTTCGGCTTTGTGATTCTCCGCATACGTCCTGCCGCCCATCAAACCGTTTTCCTCGTTCATCCACGCAATCACGCGAATCGTGCGTTTGGGCTTGAGTCCGAGTTGCTTGATGAGGTTCGCGGTTTGCATCGCCGCCGCGACGCCGGATGCGTCATCCAGTGCGCCTGTCCCCACGTCCCACGAATCCAAATGCCCGGACACGATGACAATTTGTTCGGGATGCTCGGAGCCTTTCAAATCCGCAATCACGTTGTAGCTGACTGCATCCGGCAGCGTTTGCGGCGTCATCGTGAGATGCAATTTTACAGGGCCTTGTGCGGCAAGATAGGCAATCAATTCGGCATCTTCAGCGGCGACGGCTGCCGCTGGAATTTTGGCGACGCCCTCCTGATAGCGCATCCCCCCGGTGTGCGCGAGGCGATATTCGGCTCCGCCTGCGGAGCGATTCAAGGCGGCAACCGCACCGAGTCTGGCGGCGCGAGTTGCGCCCGCACCACGATATGCCACGGCTTGACCGTAGGCTTCTAACCCGCGCCCGCTGGCGGCCAGTTGCCGATCAAACTTGGCGTTGTAGAGCACGATTTTGCCGGCGACTTTCGCGCGGCCCAGGGCTTCGAGCTGGTCGTAATTTTCGACGACGACGACTTCTGCTGTCAGGCCTTCTTTCGGCGTTGCCACGCTGCCGCCGAGTGCTGTCAGTACGAGCTTTTGCGTCGTGCCTTTGGCTTGCCCTTTAAATTCGATGAGTTCGCCCGTTTCGATGCCGCGCACCCAATGCGGGACCGTGACTTTTTCCAGTTTCACTTCGAGTCCGAGTTTGCGCATTTCCGCCGCGACGTATTCCACGGCGGCATTGGCTTGTGGGGAACCGCTCAAGCGCGGGCCAATGTTGTTGCACAGATATGCGGTTTGTTGATAGGCGTAGTTGCTGGCAAGTGCCGCGCGCATCAATTGGTTGAGTTCGGCGACCAGTTGATCGGAATAGCGTTCCGCTGGGGCCTGTGTATTGCGTTGCGCGAAGGCGAGGTTGGTAAAGAGCATCAGGCCGACTATCAACGGCAGTAGTTTTTTCATCGTGAAGTAATCTCCTTTGCAATGTCGCCCGATGATAGAGGCTGCGCTTTACATCTGGCAATGACTGCGATACAAGCCGAGGCAGAAAGTGAGATGACTTATATGCAAAAACTATTGGGAGTGACTTTGTTCCTGGCCACTTTGTTGGTGCCTGTTGTGGCGCAACCGACTTCGATTTTGATTGTGAATGGCAGGGTGATTGACGGCACCGGCGCTAAGGGCAAAAGCGTTGCGATTCGCATGGTCGGCGACCTAATCACCGAAATCGGCAAGCTCACCCCAACGCCAGCCGACCGTGTGATAGATGCGCGTGGCAACGTTGTCGCGCCCGGCTTTATTGATATTCACAACCATTCCGAAACCGGGTTGGAGCGACAGCGCACCGCCGACAGTCAGATTTTACAGGGCATCACCACGCTTGCCGTCGGACCGGATGGCGGTTCGCCCTGGCCGATTGGTGAATATTTGCAGCGTCGTGAACAGAAGCCCCCGGCGGTCAATGTGATGGCCTTTGTTGGTCACGCGACCGTGCGGCGCAAAGTGCTGGGCGCTGAATTCAATCGCACCGCGACCAAAGCTGAAATCCAGCAAATGGCACAACTGGTCGAGCAGGGAATGCGAGAAGGTGCCATCGGTTTATCCAGCGGCCTCGAATACGACATCGGCTTGCCCAGCACCACGGAAGAAGTCATTGCCCTCGCTAAAGTCGCGGCGAAACACGGTGGCATTTATATGAGCCATATCCGTGACGAATCCGACTCAATGCTGATTGCACTGAAAGAAGCGATTCGCATCGGTCGTGAGGCGAAAATCCCTGTCCAAATTTCGCACATCAAATTGGGCACGGTTGGCGTGTGGGGCAAAGCTGCCGAAGCAATTGCCATGATCGAGGAAGCGCGCAAAGAAAAGCTGGATGTGACGGCGGATTGTTACCCCTACGACGCTTGGCATTCGACGATTACCGTATTGATTCCGAGCCGCAAACATGACGATCCGCGCGAGGTTTCCAAAGGCTTGAACGATGTCGGCGGCGCAGTGAATGTGACGATCACGAATTGCGCGCATCACCGTGAATACGAAGGCAAAACGCTGCAACAACTCGCCGATGATAACAAAACAACCGCTGTCGAAATGTACATGCGCATCGTCAAAGACGGCGGGGCAGGCGTCGTCTGTCGTTCGATGATTGACAAAGACATCGAAGCCTTTTATCGCCAATCGTGGGTGATGGTATCAAGCGACGGCGGCATTGGGGGAAGGCATCCACGCGGCGCAGGCACGTTCCCGCGCGTGCTCGGTCGTTTCGTGCGCGAAAAGAAATGGCTGAAGTTGGAAGACGCCGTGCGTAAAATGACGTCGGCTCCAGCCGCGCGTTTAGGCTTGAAAGATCGCGGCGTGTTGCGCGTTGGGGCAAAGGCGGATGTGGTGATTTTTGACGCGAAAAAAGTGTTGGATCAGGCCACGTTTGTGAAGCCCTTTGAAGTACCGATTGGAATCCTTCACGTGTTCGTAAATGGCGAGCAGGTTGTGCGTGACAGCAACGTGAGTGGTGCAACGCCCGGCAGGGTTTTGTTGAATCCTAAAGCAAAATGACAGAGATCAATCTTATCATTCCACTCGGCACGCAAATTGTTTCGCGCATTGAAATCAAAACCGCGCAGGGCGCATTGCTTTGTCCAGTTGGCGCAGTTGGTGTGATTGTCAAAACCCCAACCGACAATACGCATTCGTATCGCGTGCAATTCACCAATAGTGTCGAAGCCGCGCTGCATCGCAATGAATTCTCCATTCGCAAGCAACACACGAGCCACGAGGCGGCGATAGATGAAAGTGAATTGTACGAGTTTGTAATCTATCGCGTTATCGTCGGTTCGCGCGCGTATGGCTTGGATCACGCAGAATCGGATACAGATCGGCGCGGGATTTATTTGCCGCCTGCGGACGTGCATTGGTCAATGTTTGGCGTCCCGGAACAGATTGAAAATAAGGATACGGAAGAATGCTATTGGGAATTGCAAAAGTTTCTGGTACTGGCACTCAAAGCCAATCCGAACATTTTGGAATGCCTGTATTCGCCGCTGATTGAAACGATCACGCCGCTCGCGCAGGAATTGCTGGCGATGCGCGAAATCTTTTTGTCGAAGCTGGTCTATCAGACGTACAACGGCTATGTGATGTCGCAATTCAAAAAGCTGGAACAGGACCTGCGCGCGCGCGGCGAACTCAAATGGAAACACGCGATGCACTTGATTCGCTTATTGCTGTCGGGGGTGAAAGTTTTGCAAGAAGGGCATGTTCCTGTGCGGGTGGAGGAGCATCGGGACGAACTGTTGGCGATTCGGCGTGGCGAGTTGAGTTGGGGAGAAGTCAATGCGCGGCGACTGAGCTTGCACCAGGAATTCGACGTGGCATTGGCGATGACGAAATTGCCGGAACGACCGGATTACGAACGCGCCAATGCGTTTTTGCTGCGGGCAAGAAGGGAAATGGCGGAACGAGGGAGACAGGATTTACAAGCTGATTTCAATCTTGTAAATCCTGTCTGAAAAATCTATGCAATACGACGAGCGATTATTGACCGAAGTTCACCGACAACCGCATCCGCTGCTGTTCGTCACGATCAGCGGCGCGCATCTGTATGGCTTTCCGTCCCCGGATTCGGATTACGATTTGCGCGGCGTGCATATCCTGCCGATGCGCGAAGTGATCGGGCTTGATCCTGGTCAAGAGACGATTGAGGTCTCGGAAATGCGCGGCGATCTGGAATTGGATTTGGTCACCCACGATGTCAAAAAGTTTTTCGGTTTGTTGCTCAGGAAAAACGGCTATGTGCTGGAGCAGTTGTATTCGCCGCTGATGTTACACACGACGCCGGAACACGACGAATTGAAAACAATTGCAAAAGACTGTATCACCAAGCATCACAGCCATCACTATTTTGGGTTCGCCGAAACGCAGTGGAAGCTTTTCGACAAAGAACGCCCGCGTCGTGTGAAACCGTTGTTGTATGTGTTTCGCGTGCTGCTGACGGGCATTCATCTGATGCACACCGGTGTGATCGAAGCGAATCTTGTCAGGTTGAATCAGGAATTCAATCTCTCATACCTGAATGATTTAATTGCACACAAATTAGCTGGGCCGGAAAAAGGAACGTTGGACGACCAGGATGTGGATTTTTATCGGCGGGAATATGAACGGCTGCGCGGCGTATTGGACACAAGTTTTCAGACCAGCCATTTGCCGGAAGCTCCGTCCTGTCGCGCGGCGCTGAATGATTTGTTGCTTCGATTACGGCTTCACTGCGTCGAATCAACCTGAGGGCCAGACGGTAAGCACCCTCAGGAACCGGTTGGTCGAAATACTGGATTCATCGCAAAATGACTGCGGGCTTGCTTTCCCGTTATGAGTCAGCTACTATCTGCGGCTTAATGGAGTGGGCACAATGCCCACTTTTTTCATATGAGCAAGTGAAATGCTCATTGGATGCCCAAAGCCGCGATCTGAAAAGCAGTGAAGTTAAATCCGCGCATTTACGAAATTATTGAACGAGTTGCCAGCCGCGAAGGTTTGGAGCTTGTCCACGCGGAAATGGTTGGCAGCCACAAGAACGCGACCTTGCGAATCTATATTGATAAGCCCGGTGGCGTCACCTTGGATGACTGTTCAACCGTTAGTGAACAAGTTGGCTTGATTTTAGATGTGGAAGATTTGATTGCGCATCAATATGTTTTGGAAGTCGCCTCGCCGGGACTGGATCGTGGGCTTTACAAACCGAGTGATTACGAACGTTTTGTAGGACTGCCTGCACATATTAAGTTAACCGCGCCGCTCAATGGGCAGCGCAATTTTCATGGCACGTTAGTAGGATTGGATCAAGAGGGTGAGGCTGCGGCTTTACTGGATGATGAAACAGGCAAACGCCATCGTTTACCCCTCAACTTAATCTCGAAAGCGAATGTCGAAATTGAACCTTGAAAGTAGCTCTTGGCCAGGAATCAAGGCTAAGAGTTACCAGCACCAGCTAACAATGAACGCACTGAGTTCCATCGCACAAAATATCGAACTACTAAGTAAGGAAAAGAACATTGACCAGACGATTATCACAAGCGCGCTGGAAGACGCTGTGGTGACGGCTGCCCGGAAGCAATTCAAAACGGGCGAGGATTTGCGCGCTCGTTACAACGCAGAAAGCGGCTCGATTGATCTCTTTGCGATCAAAACCGTTGTTGAAGAGATTGCCAATCCGGCACTGGAAATGTCATTGGAAGAAGCCATTGCGGAAGTCGGAGAAGGCGTTGAACCCGGCGATATGCTGGAAATGCCGCGTCCCGTCGAGGACTTAGGTCGCATCGCAGCCCAGACCGCCAAGCAGATCATCTTGCAAAAGGTCCGTGAAGCCGAGCGCAATAACGTTTACGAAGAGTATATTAGTAAGGTCGGTGAATTGGTCAATGGGTTTGTTAAGCGATTTGAGGGGGGGCGAGTAATCGTGGATATTGGTGGCGGTCTTGAAGCGGTGATGCCAAAAAATCAGCAGTCGCGTGCTGAGACGTTTTCCCAAGGGGAACGCGTGCGCGTCGTAATTCATGATGTTCATCGTGATGCGAAAGGGCCGCAAATTGAAGTTTCGCGCACCAGTCCTGAACTGCTCAAGCGATTGTTTGAAATGGAAGTGCCGGAAATTTACGATGGTACGGTGGTGATTAAAGCGGCTGTTCGGGAACCTGGAGATCGTGCCAAGATCGCCGTTGTCTCGAACGAACGTGACGTTGATCCGGTGGGAGCTTGCGTTGGAATGAAAGGCTCGCGTGTGCAATCCATCATTCGTGAATTGCGCGGCGAAAAAATTGACATTATTGAATGGTCTGAAGACCCGGCAATCTTTGCCGCAAACGCACTTTCGCCTGCTAAGGTCAGTAAAGTTGCTGTCCTTGATTTTGAAGACAAGAAGCTGCAAGTCACCGTCGAAACCGAACAGCAAAGCCTGGCTATCGGCAAACGCGGACAAAATGTTCGTCTTGCTGCGCGGTTAGTAGGCTGGGATATTGATATTCGCAGCGAAGAGGATATGAAGCGCGAGATTGCGCAACAAATGGAGGAAATGCTGACCGCTGAAGTGGTGCCTGTTTCCTTCATCGAAGGAATTACGCCGCAGGATTCACTTATTCTGGCTGAACACGGCATCGAAACGATTGAGCAACTCGCGGCTGCCAGCGTAGATGATCTGTGCGAATGGCTGGATCTCAGCGTGGACGATGCCGAAGAACAATTGGCGGCGGTCCGCGAAATAGTCGCTGTCCGTGAGGCGGCGCTGGCGCATCACGATGGCGACACCTCCGACGAATCAGCGGCGCAACCAGAAGGTGATTGGGTTGAGGCTGAAGAGGAAGCAACCACTGAGGCACAAGCTGCTTCAGAAGAGGCTGCAATTGAAGACGTGTCAGAACCTGCGACTGAGACAGATGTGATTGTTGAGGAGGCGAGCAGTGAGGACCTGAGTGCGGACTCTTCCGCTGCGGAAGAATCAGACAAGCAGGAGGCTGAGAATTAGATGTAACATTGTTGGCAAAGCCGCAACGTAACGCGATTGTAGGGAGTCATTGAAAACTAAATGGGTAAAGTCAGAATTTACGAGCTTGCTCGTGAGCTAAAAATGGAAAGTCGGAAAATTCTCGAAGATGCGCGTCGTCTTGGAGTAGATGCCAGTGTGGCGTCCAATACGTTGGATGATGTCATCGCCGATAAAATTCGAGAGATGTATTTTCCGAAGAAAGAGCCTGTCAGCGCACCACGAACGGCTCGTCTGGTCAAAAGAACAACTCCTACGCCAACTGAGGTGATCTCTGAGCCTTCAACTGTGGAATCGGCAGCGCCTCCGGTCACGCCACCTGTGCTTGTACCACCTCCTGCTGTGGTCGAGCCTGGGCCACCGCCAGCGCCGCCTGTTGTTTCTGATTCACTCAAGCCGCGCGTCGTCAAGTTGCAACCGCCGCCGCCAGTTGAATCTCCCGTCGTAGTGGAACCAGAAGCGCCAGAGGCGATTGTGGTGCCGGAAGAGGAGCCACCTGTTTCTGCGCCAACAATAGTTCCAGAGCCAGTCAGTGAAGTGGTTGAAGTCGCTCCGGCACCTCCGGTCACGGCTCCGGTCGCACCGCCTCCGCCACCTCGTCCTGTGGCTCCCGTTGCCCCAAAGCCAGAAGAACCCAAGCCTGCTTTTACCTTGCGTCAGCTTGAGCGTCCGGCTCGGCCAATGCCGCCGCCACCGCCCAAACCGGAGACTCCTCCGGTATTGAAAGAAGTGCCTCCTGCACCGAGAGGCGTCCAGCCTCCAACGCGGCCTGGCACTACTAACGTAATTCGATTGGCACCGCCGAAACCTCGATTGGTTCCGCCGCCCGCGCCGCCGGGCAAGCGTGACGAAAAGACTGAGAAGCCAAAGTCACCAGAAGGCGTTCATCTGTTGCCTTCCGGCGCACCGCAGCGCACCACGTACATTCCGCCTAAGACAGATAACAAACATAAAGGGCGTCATAGCACCCGGCCTAAACCCGCCACTGGAGAGAAGCAGGAAGGGCATCAGCGTTTTCCATTACGCAAGGGACCTGGAGTTGTTGCGCCACCCGCGCGTGCTGTCCCTGTTGAGCTGAAACCTGTGCGTGTGATGGAAGGGGCAACGGTGCGTGAGTTTGCTGAAAGATTGGACATCAAAGCCAAAGACGTCGTGCAGGAGCTTTTCCAGCGCGGCGTCATGGCAACGATCAATCAGACCATGAATCCTGATGTCGCCAGAGACATCGGCAAAAACTTCGGCTTTGATGTGTCCTTTGGTGCTTTCGAGGACATGATCGTCGAATCTGAATTCGAGATTACGCCCGAAGCGATGGAAGATACTGAAATGCGTGCCCCCGTTGTTACGGTGATGGGACACGTAGATCACGGGAAAACCAGTCTGCTGGATGCGATTCGGGAAACGCGTGTTGCCGAAGGTGAAGCTGGCGGGATTACGCAGCATATAGGTGCCTATTCGGTGCAGGTCTCCGATCCTGACAAGCCCGAAGAGCTACGACGCATTGTATTCCTTGATACGCCTGGTCACGAGGCCTTCACCATGATGCGCGCCCGTGGAGCCAGAGTGACCGATCTGGTGATTCTGGTTGTTGCCGCAGATGATGGGGTGATGCCGCAAACGGTTGAAGCTATCGAACACTCGAAAGCGGCAAATGTGCCGATTATCGTGGCGATCAATAAGATTGATAAGCCAGAAGCGAATATTGATCGCGTGAAGAAAGAACTCGCGGATCGCGGTTTATTGTGGGATGGCTGGGGTGGCTCAACGACCATGGTGGAAGTGTCGGCGAAGAAGCGACAGAACCTTGACGGGTTGCTGGAAATGGTAATTTTACAAGCCGACATTATGGAGCTGAAATCGAACTCCAAGCGTCTGGCGACGGGAACTGTGCTGGAAGCAAAACTGGATCGCGGACGTGGTTCCGTGGCCACAGTTTTGATTCAGAATGGAACGCTTAAAGTTGGCGAGCCGTTCATTGTTGGCAATTTTTTTGGGCGTGTTCGCGCGTTGTTTGATGATCGGCGACAACAACTTCAGGAAACCGGACCTGCCACGCCTGTGGAAGTGTTGGGTTTGCAGGGCGTACCCTCTGCTGGTGACCAATTCCAGGTCGTTGCGGATGAAGTCAAGGCGCGCCAAATTTCAGAATACCGTCAGTCAAAAGCCCGTATCAAGGCGCTGGCACGCACCGCAGCGCGCGGATTGGATCAATTAGCCGCGCAAATGGAAACGGGCGAAGTCAAAGAATTGCTCGTTATTCTCAAAGCCGACGTGCAGGGTTCGGTCGAGGTTCTCAAAGATACGCTGCTTAAACTTTCAACGGAGAAAGTCAAAGTCCGTATCATCCGTGCCGGCGTGGGGGCTATCACGTACGATGACGTTTTGCTGGCGAGCGCCTCGAATGCGACGGAAACGGGCGCAGCAACGGTGATCATTGGCTTCAATGTGCGCCCGGAAACGCGTGCCGATGAGGTTGCCAAGCAGGAAGAAGTAGATATTCGCCTGCATTCGATCATCTATAAAGTTGAAGAAGAAATTCGCAACGCGATGATCGGCATGCTCGACGCAACGATCAAGGAAACAGTGTTGGGCAAAGCGGAAGTTCGTGATGTGATTCGGGTGCCGAAGATTGGCGCGGTCGCGGGTTCATATGTGTTGGATGGCTTCATCAAACGCACGGCGAAAGCACGCCTAATCCGCGACAATGTGGTGATTTTCGATACCTCTATCGGCAGCCTCCGCCGATTCAAAGATGACGTCAGCGAAGTCCAGCAAGGTTATGAATGTGGTATCACGCTGGATCGGTTCAATGATTTCAAGATTGGCGACGTCGTTGAAGCGTACATTGAGGAGAAGGTCGCCGCGACAAGTTTGAATTAGGGGTAGGAATTGAGGGAGAATCGCAAATCCCTGTTCCCACATCTGCCATATGCAATACCGCTCTGATAGATTGGCGCACGAGTTACGAAATGAGTTGAGCGTGATTATTGCCCGTGAGGTCAAAGACCCACGTGTTGGATTTGCGACGGTGACGACTGTTCGCGTGAGTCCTGATCTTCGTCACGCGCGCGTCTTTGTTAGTGTCTTTGGCTCCCCCGAAGAACAAAAAGAGACTTTTGCCGCATTGGATCGCGCAGTTGGATTTATTCGACGTCAGCTCAGCGGGCGCTTACGATTGAGGCATTGTCCTGATTTAAAATTCGCACCTGATGACACCATGGAATATGGTGCGAAAATGGACCATCTGATTGCAGAAGCGGTCCGGGATTTACCCCCTGTTGCCGCCTCTGAGGTCGAATCCCCTCAAGTTAACGAAACTTCCCCCCAAGTTATAGACAGAAACGACCCTACATCCTCAAAAGAAAGAAGCGTTGTTTGAATTATGCTGGGCGAAGTCACTGACCTTATCGAGAAGCATCAAAAGTTCGCAATTACTTCGCATATCAGACCGGATGGAGATGGATTAGGCTCCTCGCTGGCTCTCAACTGGATTTTGCGCAGTCTCAATAAAGACTCCGAAGTCGTGATGCGCGATCCCGTCCCACAGGCATATTTGAATCTACCGGGAGCCAGCGAAGTGCTGGTCGTACCGGATTTGGATTGTCAATACGACGCTGTTTTTGTGATTGAGTGCAGCGATGTTACTCGTCCGGGTCTTCCAGCCCTGAATACCCAATTCGTCGTCAATATAGATCACCACACGACTACGGAGTTGTTTGGCAATTTGAACTGGATTGATTCAACCGCTGCCGCCGTTGGCGAGATGGTTTACAACCTAGCCAAAGCGATGGGAGTGAAGATTACTCCCGAAATCGCCAGTTGTGTGTATGCTGCATTGTTGACGGATACGGGGTCATTTCATTTTTCCAACACGACCGAACGCACCTTTAAAATCGCCAGTGATTTAGTCAAATATGGTGCGCAACCCGCCAAGCTTTCGCAAGCAATTTTCTATCAATATCCTTACGCTAAAATCAAACTGACGGGCGCGGTGCTTTCAACCTTGCAATGCGACGAGACGGGCAAGATTGCCTGGATTCAAATGACGCACAAAGCGATGCAGGAATCAGGCGCAACGGAGGAAGACACCGATGGCATCATCACCTATCCATTGACGATTGGCGATGTCGAAGCGGCTGCGTTTTTCCGTGAGCTGGCAAATTCAACGTATCGCGTTAGTTTGCGTTCCAAGAACCGCGTGAATGTTGCCCAGGTCGCCGAGCATTTTGGCGGGGGTGGTCACAAAAACGCCGCTGGTTTTACGCGTGTAGCAAACTATGACGAACTGAGCCGCGATGTGTTGGCGCGTCTCAAAGCCGCTGTTGCCAATGCGCCCGCCTTGAATGGTCACGGCAATGAAATCAAGCCGCGCTGAGAGCTTTGCGAATCTCAGACGGTGGAGTTGTTTGTTTGTTGTTGCAGTGCTTTGATTCGATTGAGATACGTTTTTGCTTCCTGCGCCCAGCCAGATCGTTCGTCATTTTTTAGATATAGTTGCCAGCTTTCTTCTGACTGCTTCCATAATCCCTGTCGAAAATCCAACAAGGCCAGATTGAAGAGTGCTTCCAGATTGCGGCGGTCGTATTGTAGTGCCTGTTCCAGGTGGGCGCGGCTTTGCGCAAAGTGCTTACTTGCTTCTGGAGAAATTCGCTCACGCGTGGCTTTTTCCAGCCACGCGACACCAAGGTCGTTATGTAGCTGGGCGTTGTTCGGATCAAGTTTGAGCGCCGCCTCGAATTCCCGAAATGCCTCCTCCGGCTTGTTTGTGACCAGATGAAACTTACCGCGTGCGTGCTGTGCGGCAGGCGTGTTGAGCGGACTGATTTGAATCATCAGAAAGTCCTCTGCGACTTTGAGTTTTTGTTCATCGAATTTGACGTTGCCATTGTCATACGGCACATATCCAAGGCCGCTGATGCGGGCTTCCAATGGGCGCGCAACTCGATGTATGGCGTTCAAGGCCGCCAGACCTTTTTCCAGTTCCGATCGCGAAAAGAAGATTTGCCAGGCGAACACGCCCGTAAAGGCCGTTAACAAAACAGGAGCCACAACGCTCCAGCCGGGTCGTCGCAGCCAGTGCCACAACAACGCGCGGAACCCAAGTTCAGCATTTGGTCGTTCACTTGCCATTTGTTTTCTCTCAAAGCCCAACGTGTTCCAGCAGAATAGTGTGAGGAAGTGCGATGTCCGCGATTATAAATCTTTGATAAGGCAACGCAAGAGCCGAGAGCCAAGATGAGGCAGTCATTGCAGGTCTTCTCGCAAATAGGTGTGCTTCCCGGCGAAGAAAGCCTGCTACTTGCACAAGCTGGTTGCATCATCTATTGTGATGACAGTGCAAGAATGAAACCTAGAGGTATCACTATGAAAGATTCCAGCAAATACGCCAAACAGATCGGCCTCGCCCTCTTCGCTACGCTGCTTGTGGTTTGGGTTGCCAGTCAGACCTTGTTTCAGCCACGCGTTGAAGCACAAGCGGGACGGCAATCTACCAGCGACAAGAAGAAGAAAAACCCGGATGCGACGGGCGATCCCGAAGCGCAAAAGAAAGAGCAGGAGCGTCAGGAAGAGAAGAAAGTAGATAAGCAAATGTCTGGCGCAGTGCTGACAATTGGCACCAACGTTGTGAACGTTGAAGCGGTTGTCTACAACAAGAAAACCGGCGGGATTTTGCAGGGATTAAAGAAAGAGCATTTCGAGATTTACGAAGATGGTATCAAGCAGGAAGTCGAAAACTTCTCGACGCCAGAGGCTCCGCTGACGATGGTGATGGTCGTCGAATACAGCAAGCTGGTGGACTTGCTTGGCTCCGGCACCGGCGGCTATTTCGAGCCGGGTCGTGTGGAAGTACTGCGCCCAGCCTACGAATTCGTGCGCACGATTGTGAAGCCGAAAGATTTTATTTCCATTGTGGCTTATGACATTCGCCCGACACCCTTGGTGGATTTTACCGACGACAAAGCCAAACTGATGTCGGCGGTACAATTGCTGATTCGCAACAATCCAGCCTTCACGGAAAGCAATCTCTTTGACACTTTAAAGTTCGTCTTGCGCGGTGGCAAAGGTGATGCAGTTGTGATGGAAGACGGCAAAGGAGATAAAAACGGACAGATGGAGTACGCTGGTTTGTACGAGACGAATGCCCGCACCGCGATTTTGCTGATTGCTTCGGGAATGGATACCTTCAGCAAAATCAATTTTGACCAAGCGCGTAAAATTGTCGAAAACTCCGGCGTGCCGGTCTATTGCATCGGAACCGGCAATTTCTTTTTGAAACGATACGATCAATACCTTGATCCTGGTAGGGGCGGCGTCAATGTTGGTGGCATTCAAATTGACCGCATGGTGTTGCTGCAAGCGCAAAATCAACTTAAGACCTTTGCGGATTCAACAGGCGGCAAATACATTCCGGTGACATTTCCTGGCGAGATTCCCAGCGCGTTGCAAACCGTGCAGGCGATGCTGCGCAATCAATACAGTCTCGGCTATGTCCCGACAAACACGCGCAAAGAAGGCAAGCGCCGCAAGATTCAAGTCAAGGTCAATCTGGGCGATCAAATTGATCCGAAACTGATTGTTGTCCAGCATCGCCAAACCTATGTGGAAGAGGGTGGCAAGAAGTAATGATGAGCGCGGAGTGCGGAATGCAGAAGGCGGATTCTGCTTTGTTGGCGGCGATGCGCTCAATTCGGGAGCGGATCGCGTTGGCTTGTAACCGGGCGGAGCGACACGAATCAGATGTGACTTTGGTTGCCGTCAGCAAAACAGTCTCTGCCGAGCAGATACGGGTAGCCGTTGAGGCTGGTGTGAAAGTGCTTGGTGAAAATCGCGTTCAGGAAGCCGAGGCCAAAATGACTCAATTGGCTGACCTTCGTTCGCAGGTTGAATGGCATCTGATTGGGCATTTACAGTCAAACAAGGCGCGCAAAGCCGCATCGTTATTTGATGTCGTGCAATCTGTGGATGATGAAAGCTTAGCCGTTCGCCTCAATCGCATCGCTGAAGAAGAGGGGAAGCGGTTGCCCGTTTTGATTGAGGTCAACCTGGCTGGAGAAGCGTCTAAATCCGGCGTTGCACTTTCTGAAGCATTGCCTTTAATGTCTATCATTCGTCATTTGCCTGCGCTGGAATTACGAGGATTGATGACTGTGCCGCCGTTTTTGGAGAATCCCGAAGATGTGCGGCCTTTCTTTCGTCAGTTGCGCGCGTTGCGCGATCAAGCCTTGAATGCCGGTCTTGATTCCTGCACACAGCTTTCGATGGGCATGAGTCACGATTTTGAAGTTGCGATTGAAGAAGGTGCAACTCTGGTCCGCATTGGAACCGCATTGTTTGGAGCGAGAACGTATACGTTATGAATTTACTTGCTGGCTATATTGGAACACTTGCTCAATGGATTGAGGAGCTTTCATTTTATCTCTTTGGATTGGTCATCGTCGCCGTTGCGATCATCTTGCTGCTGCGGGTCCTGGCGGATGTTTTTAAACTCAATCCGTTTGGGAAGTTTGCCTACTACACCACCAAACCCGCCAATCGGTTGATTGGTCACATGCGAAGCTCGCAGTTGTTTTATCCGCTCAAACGCGCCCTGGGATTCGATCCGGCGATTCTGATGGTTTTTTTTGCGACGGTGATTTTGTGCTATGTCCTTTACACCATCGTTGGCTATCTGAATGTCGCCTTATGGGCGGTGGCTAATACCTTCATTCGCCTGGGCGCGGGCGATGTGGTCGGCGTCCTGCGTTATGTGATTGGCACAGTTCTTTTGATGGTGATGTTCTTCTTCTTATTTTTGATGACGGTAATTTTTATCAACAGTATTTTTGGTTTGCTGCGCAAATGGGTGGGTTTTGCTTACCGGCGCATTGGCCCGCTTCTGCAAATCTTTGAGCAGCGATTACCATTTCCAGGATTAGGTTTTTTGATTTTGTGGCTGGTGCTGACGTTCGTGGCGTATGCGGTGCAGTTGACCTTGTTGTTTGATTTGCGAAGGGTATGATTCGCTTTACCGTCGAGGGTGATAGGATCACCTTCACAGTACGCGCTCAGCCTCGCGCCACCAAAAGCAGTATTGTGGGCGAGGTCGAAGGCGCACTCAAAATCAAACTGGCTGCGCCTCCGGTTGATGGTGCCGCCAACGAAGAGTTAATACGATTCCTGTCTAAATTCTTTTCCGTCCCGCGCCGCAATCTCTCTATTCTTTCCGGTGAGACTGCCAAAACCAAAATCATTCGGATGTACGGATTCACAGGCCAGCAATTTGAAGCCTCTCTCGCGCCTCACCTGACACCTGACACCTGACACCTGTCTCATCAAGCTGCCACTTCCCAATGTTGCAAGCGACTTTCCTTTGCTTCTTCGATGAACTCTGCGAGCGTGGCTTTGGTGGTTTCACTCAAGCCGATGAATTCCACGGCGCATCCGACTTTAGGTTGGCTGTAAACCACCTCGGCGTCAATCACCAAATATTCTTTCGCCGCATTGATTGGCAGGCGGATTTTCAATCGTGCTCCTTTCGCAATCTCAGTCAGCGTATTGAAATAAAGCCCGTGAATATTGATGTCTCGCGTTTGGGCGACGCCAACGCCTTCAATTCCGTCGCAGAATAAATCCAAAATCAATTGATGACGCAACGAACGTCGCCGCTCGGTAGTAGGAACTTCCATACAAAATGCCTTTCGTGGAATGACAATGCCTGGGGCGGCAGAGTGGGCTGGGTCGCAAGGCATCATAGCACAACTGATTTTCACAAAACTCTGACGAATTGCTGATAGGTTTGCTCTCAGCGGTCAGGAACTTTACTCGGAATATACCCGAAAACCAACCTGCCAGAATCATCTCCTGGCTCTTCAAATCATTTTCCATCGTGCTTATACTGTGGAATATGAAGCGACAATTATTCTTGCTGATTTTGCCCCTGATTTCCTTATCCTCCACGCTGCTGGCACAAACCAAGCCGGCTGTTGTGGCGCATCGCGGTGGCGCAAAAGAATTCACGGAAAACACGGTCGCCGCCTTTCAGCGCGCGGCTAAGCTGGGCGCGATTGCGATTGAAACCGATATTCGTTTGACGAAGGATGGCGTGGTTGTGATTTATCACGACGATCACGTAGGCCGTGTGGAAGGGATGCCCTTTGGGACGAAAGGTCCGCTCGTGGCTGATGTGACGTATGCGGAAATGACGGCCAAATCGCTCAAAGCGGTGGGCGAGGACGCTGGCGGACGCAAAATTCCGACGTTTCAGGAAGTGCTGGACAACGTGCCAACCGTTTTGCTTAACGTTGAACTCAAACGATGTCCCCGCTTCGATGAACTCGTAGACAAAACGATTGCCATCCTGAAAAACCATCCGGCGATGGAACGGGTTGTGCTGGAACCACCGGACATTCCGACGGCGCAAAAGTTCCGCACGGCGTTTGGTCCCAAGCTCAAACTCCATATCAATCCGGGCTACGATTCATCCTTGCCGTATGAGGAATCGGTCAAAAAAGTGATCGCGTTCAAGCCGCATTCGCTTTCGATTTCCTACAAAAAACTCTCGTGGGAAATCGTTGACCTCGCACATAAAGGTGGCGTCGAAGTCTGGGTCTGGACGGTGGACGATCCCCGCCTTGCGCAGGTTGCGGCCTGGCTTGGCGCAGATGCGGTCAAAACTGACAAGCCGACGACACTGTTGGAGCTTTTCAATAAGAAATAGCGACAGAATGGAGAGGGTTTTCAAGCAGAGTGAGCAAGAAATTTTCCTGTTCATCCTGACTGAAATCACCTATCAATCCTGTTTGGGTTTGCGTCGAAGACCGGCTGCCAGTCCTGCCAATCCACTGCCCAACAATAACAGGGTCGCAGGTTCAGGAATCGGAGCGCCCGGCACATTCAGATTGAAGTTTCCTTTGCTGGTATATGCCGAAGTTGCAAAATTTTGCAGCAACTCTTCTGCCCCTGTACCGATTGCGCCTTTAAAAATCCCCATTCCGCCCAGAATTGTATAGCTCAGCACGTAGCGGGCGATGCCGTTTGCATCTACCGGAAAGATTGAACCTGTAAACGTTCCCACGAGTTTATCGCCGCCTCCGAAGTTGATGATGAAGTCGCCTTTGTTGGGCGCGGAGCCATTGCTGCCAATCACCGTCAGATCAATGACTCCGTTTGACATGTACTTGAACACACCTTGCGAGGAATCGTAAATCCCCATCGCCTGAAATTTGATCGAAGTGACGATTGGCCCTTTAAAATCAAGGTTGCCGTTGCCATTGAAATCAAATTTGATGGGATCGGCTTGCGTCGCCGTGGTAGCGAAAAACAAACTCAGACAAACGAGGCAAAGAACTCTTAACCGAGACATAGATTTCCTTCCGCTGCTGAAGACAGCACGATACTGTCACAGCTAAATTGTGATGATGGAGGTGAGGTTGCCGACTCTGAAGACCTCGCGCTCGTGAACAAATTGAAGCATGAACAGGTACGCGGCTTTACCCGGAAGTGGATTTTCTGCGGCGGGATTTTTTTCGTTTGATGATGAGAGTCTCTGCCTCGGTAGGTGAACCCAGAGTTGAAATCGTGTGAAACCCCTCGTCGGTTAAGGTTCCTAAAGCTTTTTGCAGATCGGCATATTGCTGAAGAATTATGTCGGGCGGCACGACACGATGCCCCCGCTGCGCATTGCGATGGAGACAACTCTCCAGGTCGAAATTGAGTACGACCGCGACCGCCGGAATGCGATGTTCTCGCGCTAAGGCCAGCAATTGCGCCCGGGCTTCACGTTGCACATTGGTCGCATCAATGACCGTGAGCTTGTGATAAGTCAAACGGCTGGCCGCGATCAAATGCAAAATTTCAAACGCTTGCTGATTGACCGTCTGATTATTTTCCTCATCGCTTACCAACGCACGACAATGATCGGACGAAACAATTTCGGTCGGCAAAAAATGCTGGCGCGCAAACGTAGATTTGCCAGCACTCGCCACACCAATCAAGGCGACCAAAGAAGGATCAGGAAGCGTAAGTTTCATGCAGGCATGTTTACCGATTCAACGAGCGGTTGTCACCTGAGAATTGCGCTTGTATCCATCTGCTCTGTTAAGAATTTGCACCAGACCGTCTCGGATTTCAGGACGGTCTTCAATGATCGCAACGCGAATGGCTGAGGACGCGATTGGATTGTAGGTAGTTCGCTCAATCACAAGAAAGTGATCTCTGATAGTGTGAAATTTATGACCTTACTCCAAGCTGTTTCAGCAATGCCATTTGGTCAATCGCTAATGTTGCGTGGTCAGCTTTCCGAAAAGATTTCACCAGAATCTCTTAATTTATATTGGCTGTATTTGGAGTGGTACGACACAGCTAAGCTTAACGTAGGCAATAAACAAAAAAGCTTAACCGTGCCGTACCACTCCAAATACAGCCAATATGCAGAAAACAAACTTGCAAGAATTCTCACTGAGGGATGAGATTGTGGGGGCATGAGCCTTTTCTGTCACCACCTGTTTAGGTGGTCAATTTACTTTTTTTACGCGGATTGAACGGTACTTCCACTTGTACCAAGGTGCCACCGCTATTCTTCCCCGAAAGACTGATTGCCTGTCACCACTTGTTTAGATAGGAAATAGCATTTTTTCAGACCAAATGATTCTTCAGCGCCTTGGCAACGGCTTCGGCTTTGGAATGGACATCCAGCTTGTCGTAGATATGCCGGATGTGAAAAGACACCGTATTCAAGCTCACGCCCAACGTTACTGCGATGCCCTTGTAGCTGCTGCCTGCGACCAGCATTTTCAACACACGCGTTTCGTGCGGCGTCAGGTTGTATTCATTTTTCAGCAGCGGCAATCGCTTCACCAACAGTACTGCGTTGATCTTCGCTTCAATTTCCAATACGCCACGAATTTGTTCCACTGCTTGCTCAATCGAACCGTAACTGCCCATATAGGCATAACCATCCTGATCGTTCAGCAAACCGCTCAAACGGTCGGACAAATCAGGATGGTCTTCGATCAAAACAACCCGAATGGCTGAGGCGGCTGATATGGATTTTGCGTGTATATCTGACATGGGAGCCGTCTTTTGTTCAGAGTTCACGCTTCGGCGTGCGAACACTCGTAGGAACACACGCTGAAGCGTGAACTCTGAACGTTGAAATCACAGCCTACCGAAAACGGTGTTCGCTGACCGTGTGAATTTCGGAAATTGCAGGTGGAATGGCTGGACTTGAGATGCTTCTCTGATTAAGCTGCTGGCGGCCTAGAAAACATTTATTCCACGCTGCTCAGAATCGAACGAACACGAATGACAGACGAACGGTTGACGCTGGCGTATCAGCTTGCTTATTTCATTCACGGTGATCCGATCATTGCCAAACGCATTGCTTTTGCGGCTTTGGAAAAGCTGGAAACGGCGATCCTGGCGCAGGACAAACGGCTGTATTACTCCGGCAAACGGAACAAGGTTTCCATGCCGGAATTACACCTGCTGCAACGGCTTGTTTATGCGGAATCGGAAGGCGAAGAACGACGTCGGGAACAGCAGGGTGCAATCAATGAACGCGCATTGCTGAAACACTTCATCAAACATCTGGTGAAGCTGACAGTGCGGCGCAATTCGTTGCATGTGGCGGTTGGGTTGAGTCGGTTGTTGCATCATTACACGACGGCGGAGGCGATGGCGCTCTACAGCCTGATTCTGCAAGACCCGGCGCGGGTCGCAGCAGAAGATTACTTCCGCTCGCGCAAGAAAATGTTGCTGGCGGAATTGAAAACGCGCTTCGGAGATTTGTTGGCGACAACGCGCGGGCCACGCGGCGAAGAGCGATTCGTCACGCATGAACAGCCGCAACCGTTTATTGCCCTAGTGCGCGAATGCCTGCTTGCCTTTACACCGTGGCGCACGCCGTGTCCGCTGCCTGAGCGTTTTGATCTGGCGAACGGGAATGCACCGCCACTCTCTTTTACCGGATCAGACCCAGATGAAGAACATGCCATCGAAATCAATCGGATGCACGCGCTGTTGCATCCGCCGTGTTTGGCGAACCTCACGGATGTTTTGCAACAGGCTGCGCCCGACGAACAGTTGGCGATTCCGCGCTTTTTTATGACTTCGCGCCACGATGATAATTCCCCGGATGACGATACTCCGCCACGACGCGATGCGGCGTTGGATGAAGCCGCGCAGCAGGATTTGCAACAGCATTTGCAGGATCGTGCGCGTCGCCGCAAATTCTCGCCTGCTGGCTTGCTGCTGTTTGTGGCGGACGGCCACATCGTCGCGCAACTGGATTTGCACGAAGCTTGCGCTAGTCAGTTTTCGCTTCCAGCGAACACCGAATTTCTGGAAGTTCGCACCCGCGACGACGAAGGCGAATTTGTGTTGGCGACCTGTCCGTTGCAATACAACGAAGACGATCAGGTCGTCTCGCAGCAGCAACAATTCACGCTTGAAGGTGGTCAACAAATCGCCCTTACTTTCAGCCCCGCCCCCAATGGCACTGAGGTCGCTTTCACCTATCACGAAACGAAATTGCCGCGTGCGCTGCGGCTATTATGGCAACAACAACGATTTGGTGTCTCGTGGTGGAAGCCCGCGTTGCTGGTCGCATTGTTCGCGCTGCTACTCGGTGGTATAAGCTTTTTCTTCTGGCAGCCACAGCCCAGACCGCAGATGGTAAAACAAACATCGCCGACCGTTGCGCCCGTGCCGAGCGTCACTTCGTCACCGAGCGCAACGCCGTCGCCGTCACCGAGCGTGATCGCCCCCACGCCTGCACGACCAGACGACAACGTGATTGCCAGAGACATTCGCGCCCGCGCTACGTCACCGACCGAAAGCCTGACGCGCGGTGAACGCGAATCCGGCGTGGAGGCTTTGTTGACAGGGCAAAAGCTGTATCTCGAAGTCAGCGGCGGCGAGCCAATGCGCCAGACGTTGACCACCGCTTTGCAGCAACGCTTGCAGGCGAACGGCAAACTGCAATTGACTGCCGCCCCCGAGGCAGCGGAAGTGGCCTTGAAAGTGACGATTCAATCCAATGCCAAGGCCGAACGCATCACCGTCTTGGCGCGCATTGTGAATGCTGACGGCAAAGTGATTTGGCCGCTCACGCCCAATACACGCGGACGCGAGTACGTGGGATTCCGCGAAAATGTCGCCGCGACCTTGACCCGCGACTTAGTCCGCGAGTTTGGGCAAATGAGACGCAACCGAAAGTAACTTGTAATACTGAGCTATAGTTTTTGTTTTTGAGAAGAAGGTTTTCCGAAACTGTCCCGTAGCGTTCCTTGCACCTGTCCGCGGCAATGATGGTCATTGAAAATTAGATTCGGCAATCCTGCCCCTTGCGGACTGGAGCGCAAGCGTCCTCGCTTGCCGCGCGAGTGCAACGAAGCGTGTGAGACTGGGCGAGGAAAGCGGTTGAGCTTGAGCGAATTGGCTCGCCATCGCATTTGCCTCGCTCGCGCTCGCACGGGCAAGCGAGGACGCTTGCGCTCCAGTCAGGAGGGCCGCAGAATTGGAAAATCTTTTTCTTGATCTCGATAGAGAGATTCTCCGTGGGAGCGCGAAGCGTTTGGAGTGCTGCGGCTCGACGTAGCTTTGGAATGGCTCAAATACAAAAGCGACGTCGAGACCGTCGCACTCCAAACGCTTCGCGCCCATCAGAAATCCCTTTTCTTGCAACCTATCATCGTGCCGGGTTCGTGTGAGGAGCGCTACTATGAATCTTGATCTTCGTCGTATTTGGCTGGGCTTCGCCATCGTCGTGTTTCCGGCGTTCAGTTTTCTGACGGCACACGCGCATCCAGAAGCATTCGCTGCCAAGCAGCAGGACATTGTAATGCTTGAACCAGGCAAGCCTATTGAGCGTGAATTGAAGGCTAATGAAATACACTCTTACGCAATAACGCTAACAGCCGGGCAGTACACGCGGATTGAACTTCAACCGCGAGGAATGTGGGTAGCGTGGAGTCTCCTAACTCCCAACCGTGAGGTAATTGCGGCGTTCGCATCTATTGGTACTTTCTGGGGACGTGGCACGCAAAATGTGCATCTTGTAGCAGAGCAGACCGGTCATTATTACGTTCAATTGCGTGCAGGAGACCCCGGTGCTTCCCCTGCACTTTATGCTGTACACATCAGTCCGCCAAGGGAAGCCACTGCCCAAGATCAAGAACGATTTGCCGTACAAAAAATCTATGCGCAATATCCCATGAATACGCTTCCGCGCTCCAGGGTTCCAGCGGACATCCGAGATTCGCTGAAGAACTTGGCAGAGGCACTCCTCCTTAGTCAAAAGATTCAGGATCAAGAACTCGAAGCGATGCTGTTGCATGAAATCGGGTGGCGCTATTCCTTCGATTTGAATAATGAACCAGAGGCGATTGCCCGGTTCGAGCGGGCGCTGGAACTCAGGCGCACGCTCGGACATAAAAACGAGCAGGCCGTGGAACTAATCTCACTTGGCTATTCGCATTACATGCTCGGCAAGCTGGAGCAGGCCAGAGCGTATTACGAGCAAAGCCGCCCGCTCTTTCTCGAGACAGGGGACAGGATCGGCGAAGGAACGACCTTTTTGCGCATGGGTATGTCGTACAACCGAGAATCGCTATCAAACTCAATCAATTATTACTTGCAAGCCGAGCCGCTATTTCGCGGAATTGGCGGCGAGATAGAATTACAATTGATGTATGAAATGATAAGGTCCTGGGCATATCTGGGTGAGCCACAAAATGCCCTGGCGGTCTCGCGTAACGCACTGGCTTTGGCGGAGCCTGTGGAGTGGAAAGGAATGAAAGCGAATACGCTAATCCATCTCTCCCAAACATATCAAACTATCGGTGACTATCAACTAGCACTGGACGCCATTCATCAGGCACTCGCTATTAGCAAGGCCAGTGACTATCTTGACGGAGAGGCGCGTGCGACGTACACAATAGCCTCCCAGTATTTAGAGATGGGAGACGCACAACGCGCCGTAGGTTTTTATCAACAATCCATTCGGTTGTTTCAGCAAATGGGACACGAAGCGCGCAAATTGCGACCGCAGTGCGAATTACCACAGGCTTATGTGCAACTTGGTCAACCTGAAGCTGCGCGTGATTATGCCCTGAGCATCCTGCCCTTAACTCGAAAGTACAACGACAAACTTAGTGAAGGAAGTACGTTAACCGGGCTGGGGCGCGCGTATCAAGCACTGGGCGAGGACGGCAAGGCTGTCGAATGTTTTGCCCAAGCCGCCACGATTTTTCGGGAAATGCAATTCCCTGGCGGTGAAGCCCAAGCTATTCACGATGGCGCAGCGGCCCAGTCCGCGCAAAGGAATTTCCCGCAGGCTTTGACGCTTTACCAGCAATCGCTGGCGCTGGCACAAAAACTGAATTATCCGCTGATCGAAGCTAAATCACTGACCGGCATTGCCCGCGTCGAACAAAGATTAGGTCACACGGCGGAGGCTCGCTCCAATTTTGAAGCAGCCCTCAAAATCATTGAATCGGTGCGCAGTCGCATCGTCAGCCCCGCGTTGCGCGCTACTTTTCAGGCCGCAGCCCGCGATGCTTACGAATCCTATGTGGCACTGTTGATGCAGCTACATCGGCAACAGCCAACCGCCGGGTACAGCACCGCCGCGCTCCAAATCCGTGAACGCGCCCGCGCCCGCAGTCTGGTGGAAATGTTGACCGAAGCACCCGCGAAAATTCGTGCGGAAGTGAAGCCCAATTTGCTGAAGCGGGCTGACGAATTAACCCAAAAGCTCAAGGCCAAATCATCAGGGCAAATCCGCGCTGCTAGCCAAAGCGAAGAACAATTGGCGACATTCAGCCGCGAGATTACCGCGCTGACGGCAGAGTTGGAGCAAGTCGAATCACAAATCCGCACGGCCAGTCCGCGCTATGCTGCCCTTGCGCAGCCTCAACCGTTGACCGTCGCTGAAATTCAAAAAGAGGTCGTGAATGATGCGAATACGATTTTGTTGGAATATGCGCTGGGCGAAGAAAAAAGCTGGTTGTGGGCGGTGACTGCGACGGGAATACAAAGCTTTGAATTGCCGAAACGCGCGGAGATTGAGGCCGCTGCGCGTCGCGTTTATGACCTGCTCACGGCACGGAATCAGCGTCCGAAGTTTGAAGAAGATGATGCCCGCCGCGCTCGCATCCAGCAAGCCGATGCCGAATTCCCGCACGCCGCCGCAGCGCTGAGCCGAATGATCCTTGCGCCCGTGGCGTCGCAACTCGGCAACAAGCGATTGCTGATCGTTGCCGATGGCGCGTTGCAATATGTGCCGTTTGGGGCATTGCCGGAACCGGTGGTCGGTGGTCGGTGGTCGGTGGCCGGTAAGAAGCAAAACCAGCCACCAGTCACCAGTCACCAGCCACTCATCGCTGCGCACGAAATCGTCTCGCTGCCGTCTGCTTCTACACTGGCAGTCTTACGGCGCGAATTGGCGGGGCGCAAGGCGGCAACGAAATCCATTGCCGTGATTGCCGATCCGGTATTTGAAAAAACGGATGCACGGCTGTCGAATGCGGTCGCCGTAAATGAGGCGAGCCAAAAAACGACTACGCGCGGCGAATGGTGGCAGAGCGAGTTGGAACGGTCGGCGCGTGATGTCGGTATCGAAGGCGAACGCGCGGGCTTTGCTCGCTTGCCTGCGACACGCGCCGAAGCGCAGGCAGCGGTGAAATTTGCGCCTCCAAATTCGAGCTTGACCGCGCTGGATTTTGCCGCGAATCAAACGACGGCGACGAGCGAAGCGTTGAGCCAATACCGCTACGTGCATTTTGCTACGCACGGGGTGCTGAACAATGAACACCCGGAATTGTCCGGGCTGGTGCTGTCGTTGGTGGATGAAAAAGGTAAAGACACGGACGGCTTTTTGCGATTGGTCGAGATTTACAATCTGAAGCTGCCTTCCGAAATGGTGACGCTCAGCGCGTGTCGCACCGGACTCGGCAAAGAAATCAAAGGCGAAGGATTGATGAGCCTGACACGCGGCTTTATGTATGCTGGCGCGGCGCGTGTGATGGTTAGTTTGTGGGATGTGAATGACGCTTCGACGGCGGCGCTGATGAGTCGTACGTATCAAAGCATCTTGCAGGAAAAGCTGAGTCCGGCGGCGGCGCTACGCAAAGCGCAAAACACGATGCGACAAGACTCACGATGGAGCGCGCCGTATTATTGGGCTGCCTTTACCTTGCACGGCGAACCACGTTAGGCCCGCGCCGTTGTCTGGAATGATCATCCTCCGGCGGCTGTGACAATATCGTGTGCGGCAGCCCATTGACCAATATCTTCGCGGTTGATTGCCGCCGCCATCAGATCGGGAAACAAATCTGGTGTGCAGGCAAAAGCGGGAATCTTCATCGCGGCAAACGCCTGCGCAACATTGTGATCGTAGCCCGGCTTGCCATCGTCGTTAAGCGCCAGCAAGGCAATCATCTGCACGCCCGTTGCGACCAAAGACGCTGCGCGTTTGAGCATTTCCTGTTGGTTGCCGCCTTCGTACAAATCGCTAATCAGCAGCAAAATCGTTTCGTGCGGTTGTCGCACCAGGCCTTGGCAATACCCCAACGCACGATTGATGTCTGTGCCGCCGCCGAGTTGCGTGCCGAACAGCAAGTCCACCGGGTCTTGCAATTGATCGGTCAAATCCACGACCGCCGTATCGAACACCACCATCCGCGTGTTCACCGCAGGCAGCGATGCCATCACGGCTCCAAAAATTCCTGAGTACACCACCGAAGTCGCCATCGAACCGCTTTGATCCACGCACAAAATAATATCGCGGAGCGAGTTTCGTTTGCGTCCGTAGCCGATGCGCGTTTCCGGCACGATGGTTTTGTATTCGGGTTGATAGTGCTTGAGGTTTGCGCGAATTGTGCGATGCCAATCAATTTCGTTGTGACGTGGACGCCGATTGCGTGTGGCGCGATTGAGGCTGCCCGTAATCGCTTGCCGCAACGGATGGGCGAGCTTGCGTTCCAACTCCTCAACGACTTTGCGCACGACCAGCCGCGCGGTGTCTTTGGTTTTGTTCGGCATCACGCTCGCCAACGAAACCAGCGTTGCCACCAGATGCACGTCCGGTTCGACCGCTTGCAACATTTCCGGTTCCAGCAGCATTTGCCGCAGGTTCAATCGTTCCAGCGCATCCTGCTGCATCACACGCACGACGGATGAAGGAAAGTAGGTGCGAATGTCGCCGAGCCAGCGCGCCACGTTCGGCGCAGAACCACCCAACCCCGCTTTGCGTCGGGAGCCATATTGATTGCTCTCGGCATCATAAAGCGCACTCAAGGCGCGATCCATCGCTAAGTCTGCGCCCTGTAAACTGCACCCGATGCCGTCCGCCTCTTGCCCGCCGAGCAGCAATCGCCAGCGTCGTTGTCGTTCATTGGTTTCGCTCATAAATCGCTGGGATGAACGAGGCTGATCTTCGTGAAGGAGGTAAAATCACCCGTATTGAAGGTGAGCAAATGCGTGACACCGTGCGCCAGCATCACCGCCACAAGCCGTGCATCGTGTGTGCGACGGCCTTTGATGTCGTGCTGCGCAACCAGCCTGAGCCAGTGCGTCAGCACATCGGATGGATCAGGCAACAACGGAAATTTGTTGAGCCAAAGCTTAAGCTCGGCCTCGGCTCGTTGCGTTGTCCAATCAAACCCATTCACATTGCGCGGGCGCGTCACGACGTCCCAAAACTCAATCAGATTTTGTGTCGTGAGATATGCTTCATCACCATTGCCCAAGAGTTTTGCTACCGCACGTTCGGCTAACAGGCGATCTGGGGAGAGTTGGTCGCAGGAGCGCAAAAGGAGATTCGTATCAAGTAAAAATTTAGTCATCTTCGTAAATGCTTTCGCGCCGAAACGCTTCATTCGGTAAGTTCGGGCCATCCGTATGACTGGCCACCCATTTTCTGAAATCCTCTGCCCGCTCTTCTGGCGTAGCCGTCATCCAAAATGGCTTTTCCTCTTCCTTGGACTTTAACTTGAGCCGCAAGTCGCCATTTTCTTTTTCCAGCACATAGCGCGCATGGGGCTTAATGGCTGCACCGATTTCCGGCGACAACACAATCACGCCATTCGCATCCGCTTCAATGATCTGTTCCATAATTAATTACCTCCGTAACATATCGTAGCAGGTTTAGAAGTCTATCGAGAAATGGAATCGCACCTGCGATGGCTCCGCCGCCACCAGCACCGCTTCGATGTCTTGCAGGTCGGCCAATACCTCATCAGACGATTTGACCACCGTGGGATGTTGCTGCAAATGCGCGATCATCGCGCGAATCGTTTTCAGTCCATCTGCCGCCGCGAACCATTGCTCGGCGGCCAAATGTTCGGGCAAGTCGTCCACGTCCACATCCATCAAATCGGCCACTTCCTCCGGCGGCGAACTTACCATTTCCATCACAGTCCGCAGCCCCTTCGCTTGCGCCCATTCGTCCAATATATCAATGGCCTTGCTCAGCGGCTTGCCATTGATTGCCAACGGATCAACGCCTGCAATGTCTTTTTCCAAACTCACGTAAATCGAAACGCCCATAAAGTATCATTACCTCTCTTACTTGAGACCTTATACAATTTCTGTCAATCGCCACATTCCGTATGGATTAAGAAACAAATCATCGGCGTCATATTTGCTGCATTCTTCAAATGCCAGGTAATAGCGTGGGGCTTCACGATCAACGCTGAAGGTTTGCCCGGCTAGCAATGTTGGGCGTTCGACCAATTGGTACAACAGAAATGTCTTCAGCAACTCTGGCAAATCGGTTGCGTGCGGAGTTGTTGCGACACCTGCATCCGGCAAGCCTAAAAGATGCATGCCGCAAGAATAAACAGAAGACTCGTCAGCAACGAGTGCAACAAAAGCATAGTACAACGCGGCATCGCTTTCAGCTTTTGCCAGTGTTTCCCAATTTGCGGCGCTGTGCGAAAGCCCCGCAGATTCGACTTTGATTGCCGTCCCACCTGATTTGAGCAAAGCGCAAGCGGCTTCCATAGTTTTTCGGGCGGCGGCAAATGATCCCCCATCACCGATTAGGTAAAGCGCGAACGAATGCGACTCGATAGCCCTAAAGTCTTCTTCGGATAAGTCACGGCGAGAATAGTTCGCCATCGCAAAGGCGTGCTTGAGGTTCGGGTCGTGATCGTAGATTTCGAGACGATAATGCTGGCCGGTTGCGACTTCCATTAACACCGCCCCTGCAAAGAGCCAGCCGCCACTCTTTTCGGCAATCGAAGTTACGATGTCGGTTCGATCTTTCCATTGCCCCGGAATACACAACACAATTTTAGGCGTTGTCACGAATATCTCTCGCTTTCAGTTTGATAGCCCCAATAACTGTCGCACGAGCGGCAACACAGCTCCGGCGCGCGTCACATCGAAATCGCCGCTTGCCACCGCGACGCGCACGCTTGTGCCTTGCGCAACACGTTCGCCCATTTGTCGGCGTTCGGGTGCGGCAAAGGTCGCAAATGTACGTCGCACGAGCGGCAACAATTGCGTGAATGTTTCCGCTGGCAAAGACACCACCCATTCATCCAGCACTTGCCACAACGCTTCGTCGTGCAAGAGCAACAAGCCGCTGCCGCGCAGGAATCCATCGAGCCAAGCCGCCGCCTGCGCTGGATCGCTCGCCGTCGAAAGCGCAAAGCTCAAGCGGCGTGCAGTTTCTTCGGCGGGAAAAATTTGTGCCTCAAACAACAACCGACAACAGCGCCCGGCAATCAGCCCGTGCAACGACGGCTGGCCGCTCATTGTTTCGAGCGTGCTTTGCCACAACGTCGAATGGTCAGGGTTTTGCAGCAACGTCAGCGCGCTGTTGACGTTCACGATGCGCTCATACATCGCCGCCGCCGCATCGTCGTTCAGCGAAGCACACGCATTCGGCAGGCCTACGCAAATGCGCGCGACCAGGCCGTCCACCACTTTGCCCACCATCGCCGTATCCGTTTGCCGCACGTTGCCGTAGCGCATCACGTTTGCCAGCGGCGGCAGCGCGTCCAGCAAATGCGCGAGGTCGTTTGCCACTGCGGCTTCGGATTGAATGCGCACCATCAAATGCACCACCGCTTCCGGCAAATCCGCCAGCAGCGTGTGTTCGACGAGCGCAGTCAGCGCCGCAAGATTTTCAGCCTTGTCCGCCTTGTGCTTCACGAAGTTCGTTGCCGCTTCCAGCACCGTGTTGCCCCACACGCCCGCTTCGATCAAGGCAACAGAAAATTCCGGTTGCCATTGCACGCGCCACAGTTCGTGAAACGTTCCCTTGCCGCCTGCGCGTTGCGGCTCGCCCCACGCGATGCCGAGCAGCGATAACCGATGCAACAACTGACTGCGCGCCAAGTCGTTTTCCTTGCGCAAATCTAGATCAATCGTTTTCTGCGAAGCTTCTGCCGGAAAGCGCAATCGCTTTTGCTCGCGCTGTAAATCCTGTTGGAGCGGCACCGCAAGTGCGCCATCCGGCACTTGCCCCAACACTTCGCCCACGATCAGCTTTTCGTGAATCAACCGCAACGGCACATCGTTGCCAAAACACAACACGGTCTGCGTCGCTTCGCCCAGTTCAAGCAAGCCGGGACGATGTTTGCCGCGCATTGCCGCCAGCGTTTCCGCCAGCCGCACCGCTTCAATCACCGAAGCCGACGACGCATCCAAATCTTCGTCGCGCAGCAACCGCGCCACCTTCGTCATCCAGCGAATTTCCGTCTGCTCCGGCTCGCGCCACAGATGCGAATACCAGCCCGGCGAATCAATGCCCGCGCCGTACCCGCTCGCATAACTCAACCGCCCATTCGTCCACGGAATCCACGTCGCCGCGACTTTGACCTTTGGCAAGCCTTTCAGCAACGCCGCATCTTCTTTTGCAGGAGGCATCGTTTGGAGCGCCGGAACGTGCCACGCGCCGCACACGACCGCGATGCGCTCGAAGCCTTCTTTCTGCGCCACACGAATCGTTTGTCGCATAAACGCTTCGCGCAAAGCTTCTCGCTGCGGCGAAGTCGTTCGCTGTTCGCGCAACGCCGTCATCGCCTCCGCAATCGCCGCGAAGACTTCAGAACTGTTGCGCCGTTGCTCAATAATTTGCTCCCACCAACCTTCGCCGTCGTCGCTGCCAGCAGCGATTGAAAGTTCAGTCAACGGATCAATGGCGATTTCGGGTTTTGGATTTTGGATTTTGGATTCTTCGGTTTCGAGCGCGAATTGGTTCGCTTGCGGCAAGTCCATAAAGCGCACCGGAACGCCGTGTTGCAAGCCGTAGCGCGCCGCCTGCCATTCGGGCGAAAATTCGGCGAAGGGATAAAACACTGCCTTCTGGACATCGTCTGGCGCATAAATCAACAACGCAACCGGCGGCGTCATCGCTTCGTGCGCGAACAGCGGCAACACGCTCTCCGCATCGGGCGGCCCTTCGATCAGGATGACATCGGGGCGCAGCGATTCCAACGCCTCGCGCAAACTGCGCGCCGAACCGGGGCCGTGATGACGAATGCCCAAAAGATGAACGCTCATTTACCTTTTTTTGCTTGCCCTTTCTTCTGGATTGCGGCGAGCAGTTCTTCCCCTTTTCCTTCTCGATGTTTGGCGATTCTTGCCATGATTTGTGGAACGGTGGAATTGGGGCGACCTGCAAGTTCCCAAAACAACCAAGAGGCGCTTATTTTTCTGCAATGAAATCCCTGCTCTGCGACTACACGCGCCACGCGCCACAGGTTTATATCCGCGGTTGGTGGAGGCGCGAAAAAGCTGCCCATATTCATCATTGGTTGCGCGCACTGCGGGCAGATTCGCTTTGGCTCATCGGCTTCAGCCACGCCTATCTGCGACATTTGCCGAAACATCTTGCGGCAATCAAAACAGACCCAACGTTCTTTGTAGCGCTTAGTCATTGCAGCCTTACTCCGTCACGTGATAGGTCTTCGTCGCAGTAGCCAGCCATTGCCACGCATATTGCTCAGCAAATTCTTCCACTTGTTTGCGATTGGCTTTGCTCCAATGTCGCGCGTACCAATCAACGTGATGCCCGATTTCGTGTGCCAGCAAATGATCGAGATAGAAACTCTTTAGCGCTTCGGGTTGCCAACGCAGATACCACTGTGACCGTTTGCAAACCAAGTCTTCCGTCCAATGCGCGTACTGCCGCAGTTCTTTTGCGCTGGGTTTCATGGTGCCGAAAGATAACGTCAAATCTTTAGCCCACGGATACAGCACAATAACGCGTACGCCGCTGCCACAAATGAACTCCGCCAGAGGTAATGCACCAGCTTCAAATTCCGCTTTCTTTGCGCGGCGCAGCCAAATATGGGTAATTCCTTCAATTGCCTCAGATGGATATGCTCGCAAATGCACTAATACTTCCTGCCCTGAAACGGGAAAGACAAACCCTTTTGACGGATTCTCTTCAAGCAGGATAGGCAACTCGGCATCAGGCGCAGGTCGTTGCAATGAGTGCTTACGCTGAAAAATGTTATCTTCGCGTTTGACTCGTTTGCGCCCACCTTGAATGTCGCCCAATTTACGATTTTTGCGCCACGCTGTTTGTTTCCGATTTTGCATAACTACACCACTTCACGACACGCGCGGTACAAATCTTTCCATCCGTCGCGCTCTTTGACGACGGTTTCCAGATACTCCAACCACACAACACGATCCTGCACTGGGTCTTTGACGACGGCTCCGACCAAGCCCGAAGCGATGTCGTTTGCACGCAGCACGCCGTCGCCGAAATGTGCGGCGAGCGCCAAGCCACTGTTCATCACCGAAATCGCTTCGGCAGGGCTGAGCGTGCCGCTCGGAGATTTCAGTTTGGTTTTGCCGTCCGCCGTTTTGCCGTCGCGCAGTTCGCGGAAGATCGTCACGACGCGGCGAATCTCTTCGATAGCGGGCGCTTCCGCCGGGAGTTCCAACGCGCGGCCTAAACTGGCGACGCGGGTTTGCACAATCTCGACTTCTTCTTCGGCGGTTTCCGGTACAGGCAAAATCACGGTATTGAAACGACGCTTCAGCGCGCTCGACAATTCGTTCACGCCGCGATCTCGATTGTTCGCCGTAGCGATTACGTTGAAACCTTTGACCGCCTGCACTTCGTCGTTGAGTTCGGGAATCGGCATCGTCTTTTCGGACAGCACCGTAATCAACGTGTCCTGCACATCGGCGGGAATGCGCGTGAGTTCTTCGACGCGCGCGAGCTTGCCCGCCTGCATCGCACGCATCATCGGGCTGGCGACCAGAGCTTCGTGCGAAGGGCCTTTGGCAAGTAAGCTCGCGTAATTCCAGCCGTAGCGAATCGCCTCTTCGCTCGTCCCCGCCGTGCCTTGAATCAGCATCGTCGAATCGCCCGTAATCGCGGCGGCGAGATGTTCGCTGACCCAACTTTTGGCAGTGCCAGGAACACCGAGCAACAACAACGCGCGATCCGTCGCCAACGTTGAAATCGCAATTTCCATCAAGCGCCGATTGCCGATGTATTTCGGCGCGATCACAAAGCTGTTGTTGAGCTTGCCGCCGAGCAAATAGGTCGCCACCGCCCACGGCGACAGCTTCCAATTTGGCGGGCGATGGCGGTCATCGCTTTTGGCTAAGGCGTCGAGTTCTTCGGCAAATTGTTGTTCGGCGTGTTCGCGTAAGAGTGTTGTCATTGCGTGATCTCCTTGAGCATGTCGGCACGGAATTGCAGGATGTTTGTAAGGTTCTCAGTCGTCTTGTCTGTGGGGTTGTGGCGGGCGATTTTAGCCATTGCCTGCGGAATTAACGCAGCGTTCACGTAAAGTGCCAGATTGGAAACGTAATAACTCAGTCGTTTGAGTAGATGGGCATAAATTGGTTCCCAATTCGCCAGAATCACCATGCTGAGTTCCTGGCTCCACTCTGATTGCCGCGCAATTAAAAGTTGCCCGCCAATCTCCATAAAATTGGTGCGCTGATGGTTCTTTAAGAGAGCAATCAATAACTCGTCGAGGCGAGGAGCAGACATTCCACGAGCCAAAACCGTCCAGGTAATGTCCAATGAACTATGCTGCAAAATCGCTTCGATCAATTCTATGTCGCCGGAGCGAAAGCCACTTTTGAGCCAAGCCTCCAAAAACATTTTTTCCCATTCACTTTTCCTGACGGCCTGAATCAATTGCTCGCGTGTCAGCCCGGAAAATTCCAGCCAGAATGTAAAGGGAATGGCATTGATCATTAGCGTCAGCCACCAGGCTTTATCTCCGACGGCAGTGTAAGGCGATTTGGCGGTGATCCCGTCGCGCAGCATCTCTGCGGTTCGTTCGGCGGGTAAGGTGACTTCAACCGCGAATTTATTGCGCGGCTTTCTGCTGAAAGAAACTAATGGTCGTACACGCTCTACCATACGCTTGACGAACCCTGATTCGGGCAAGTGGCGTAACAATCCAGCCGCAGCTTGCCGCACAATTGTGCTGCGATCATCAAGGGCGAATTCAAGAAATTCCTCGTCTGTCGGCGAAAGATTGGTACGCAACACTTCCAAAAATTCAGTTCGCTCTTTGGGCGAATTTTCCTGCCAACTCGAACGCAATCGTTGGGTAGCGGCGGCAGGGTCTTGCATGCGCAGTTTTTTGATAAGCGCCAGCCGCGCTGCGTGCGAATCGGTTTCCCACGTTGCTTCATCAATCTGACCAATCGCGTATTTCCATTCCGGTTTTTGTCGCGCCAACCACAAACCTCGTTTGCCGATAACGCGAATGATGGATTCTCTTAATTCAGTAGTCCTGAGACCAACATCCAATAGCTGTGGCAATGTTTCAGTCGGAACCAGTTGTTGGGCTTGCGTAAGTTTCGCCAACCATTCGGGCAAGACCTCTTGGTATTCACCGCTGAGCATCAGCGAAAGATGCTGCGCTGCACGTTCGTTGCAATACGGCACATCATCGGCCTCAGCAGGTACAGGCAACGCTTGCGAATCTTTCGCAGGCAATTGTCCGGCGCGTTCGTAGAGCGCAACCGCCGCCGCCGCGCTGAGCAATGATGATTCGCGCGCATTTGCCCCCAGCTTTGACAATACATCGCCCAGCGCATCGTTGCGCGTAGGTATTGTAAGAGCGTTGCGTTCGGTGCCGACGATTGCAGTTTTCAGAATGTCTTGCCACATAAATTTCGGTTATTGCTCGCTCGGCCACACATTCAGTGGCCACAAAACTTCGCCGTCCCATTCGCCAAACAGATGCACTGGATGCCCGCCGCTCTTCGTCAACAGTTCCCAGCCTTTGTTGTAACTGGGCGCAATCGGCAAGATGTGATGCTCCGCATCGCGCACGCCCCATTGCTCGTCACGGTGAAACGGAATCACGTTTTGCACTGCGAAGGGAAAGCGTTCGATCCACGGTTGACGCGCGAGGGCGGCGGCATAAGCTTCCATCGCTTGTGCAATGGTCAGTTCGAACGAAGGCAAATCAGAAACAATTGCGCCGCGCTCTTTGACCAAGGCACGCAGCGGGTATGCGCTGGCAAAAAACACGAGTTCCACTTCCACCGCAGAGCCAACGAGCCAGCTTGCATCTAAAACCTGCGACGCGTGCGCGTACTGTAAAATCAGGGCATCGCGCTTCGTTGTCGCGCCGTGCAACCACGTCGCCTGCACGCGCAAACGGTCTTCTTCGGTCACGCGCTGGCCCATCACGAACCACTTGTCTTTGACGCCGGATTGTTTGAGCAATTCGTCTTGGTTCTGTGTGAAGCCAATCAGCGTGCGGATGTCGGCTTGTGTTTCGGCGGGCAGCAAATCCAGGCGTTTATAGCCTTCGATCAGTAAATGAATTTTCGCCAATTGCTTGAGCATTCGCTCGTAGCCCGCTGCCCCAAACACGCTGTGTGAGGCAGCGATTTGCAGCAAGCGCGCAAGGCCGGGCGCTTGCGCATCAATCATTCGCTTGGACGGCGTTTCCCAGAATTTAGGCTCCTGGATTTGGGGCACGGCGAGCCCGTTGCGAATCAGGTCGTGCAGCCATAATTCCAACTCGCGCAATCCGGCAGCGACTTTGGCTTCGCGGCTGGCGATGCGGTTGGCTTGGGCGTTTGGATTGGCGATCTCGTCGGATTGTTTGGCCGCGCGCTCAGCTTTCTGCTCGGCGCGTTTGGAGCGCGAGGCTAACCAATCGCTGACCCAGTTTGGTTGTGTGGAATCTTTGAATTGGTTGGCTTGGTTGGCAAACAACAACAGCAATCCGAGGCCGTGTTTACATGGGAACTTGCGGCTGGGGCAGGAGCATTTGAACGCGACTTCGTTCAAGTCAATTTGCGTTTGATACGGCTTTGATCCGCTGCCCTGACATTCGCCCCAGACGGCGTTTTCATCGCTGCCAAGCGTGACCCAATGGCGCGCGTTGGCAAGGCCTTGCCCCGCCTTTGCGGACGAAGCATCAGGAGCCAGGGCCAAAACTTGTTCAGTCGTAAACTTCACGGCAATTCAGGAAAATTTGAATGGGGCTGACGGTGATGGTTATAGCAGATTTAGGGCGGAAAGTAGAAGGGATGTTTTCACCACAGAGGCACAGAGATTACACAGAGGAACACGGAGTTTTTCTCTGTGAATCTCTGTGCTTCCTCTGCGTCTCTGTGGTGAAAAAGACCTTCGGCTCAGGCTCGCTGGAAATAGGTGTGATAACTTTCCAGTTGCACGTCGAAGTAGGGGACGAAAACCAACTCTCGGTCGTTTACTTTCAGCACATATTTGTCTGCCTGTCCGGTGACGACTTTCAGCGCGGCGGACAAAGCGACGGGCGTTTGTTCCAGCCCTTCCCACGGATTCAACCCAACGTACATCACTGCGCCCCGCAGCAAGGCGACGACGTTCGGATGGCTTTCGTCAATCGGCAACGTGCGCAGCGGTTGCGGGATCGTAATGTCTATCGTGTCGCCCGTTTTCCACGCGCGTTCGAGGAGCGCGTATTGGCCTGATTTTACTGGTTCAGCAGCACGACTGTTTACGCGAACTGTCGCCCCATTTGTCCAGGCGGGGATACGAATTTTGAGGGCGAATTTACCACCCGCGCGAATCGTCAGGCGGCTCGTGTTTTCAGCCGGATAGTTCGTCGTTTGCTCGACCAGCACCGTGCCGCTTGGCCGCTTCCACGTCACCACGGAAGGCGCGAACAAATTCACGTACAGCGCATCGTCATCGTGAAAGTAAAGGTTCAGCACGTAATCCGCTACGCCCTGCACGAGCGTCCCCGAACAGCAGGGCCATTTGCGGTGATAGTATTTTTTCACCGCGTTTGCGCCATAGTTCGAGTAATACGGATAGCCGCCATCGCTGTCCGGCGTGCGCGTAGCGAGCAGCGTGTTGTAGAGCGTGCGCTCTAGTCCATCGCCATACTTTGACTCGCCTGTCAGCCGCAGCAGGTACCGCGCCAATTTCAAATCCGCATAGCTGCCACACGGCGTTTCAAAATGCGCTTGCGAATTCGACAGGCTCTCGAATAGTTTGCCTTTGCCGAGTTCGACGAACTGTTCCTCCGGCCCCCATCCGCCCGACACGAAGCGTTGCGGCTCCATGAACCGCCACGCATTTTCGAGCGCCCGTTTGTACTTCGCATCACCCGTTGCCAAGTAGGCTTTGCCGCCAGAACTGAGCGCAATGGTGTGGCTATAAGCGTGTTTGGCCGGCAATACGTCTTTTCCTTCCGACAGCGGATCGAACCATTCGGGATTGAGCAAATAATGCACGGCGAGGTCGTAATATTGCTGGTCGCCTGTGACTTCGGCGGCGGCGAACAGGTTTTCGGACAGCACGTACGTTTCATCATACGGCGGGTCTTTTTTGCCGATGCGATCTTTGCTGACAGGCGAAATAAACGGACGACATTTGGCGATGACTTCGGGCAGGAGTTGCTTCGCCTGCTCAATTCCACTCAAGCGATACGCATCCACCATTCCAACCACATATTTGTCCATCACATACGCCGGCCACATCTTTTCTGCGCCCGGCCCCGCGTATGGATTGTCAGTGCGTTTCAGAAATTCGCCGAAGCCTGCGACCAACGCACGCACTTTGTCGTGACAAGCCGGATCGCCCGTTGCCGCGCCCAACCGCGCCAAGCCGGAAATGTATTGCCCAATCGTCAAGCCCGGCACGAAGCCGTTCGCGTCGTACCAACCTCCCATATCCGCTCCGGGCGCAGGCAAGCCGACACGCTGACGAAAGACTTTCAGCAACCGATCATTCGACAATGAAAGATAATGCGTGTGGATGCGGTCGAATTGTTGTTTGAGCAAGCCGCCCGTCAATCGCACTGCGCCGTAGGGGAATTCCTGCACCGCTTCTTTGCCTGTCGTTGCGAGCGTTGGCAAGGCGGGAAACGTTGCTGCGGCGACCGCGCAAGCTGAACTGTGCAGCATCGCGCGACGTGACACATTATTTCTATGATGGGGCTGTCCTTCCTGCATGTCGTCCTCAATTCACGCGGCGCGTGTAGCCCTTCCAGTACGGCTCGCGCAGCACTTTCTTATCAATTTTGCCGGTGCCGCCTTTGGGCAGTTCGCTCTCGCGGATTTCGACCAGCTTCGGCGTTTTGT
>JAEUQN010000001.1 GCA_016789725.1 Blastocatellia bacterium
CGAACCCGCTGATCTCAAAGCGTGGCTGGTGGGCAAACAAGTGCGCCTAGTGGATTACAAAAGCCGCTACAAATCCGTCCGTCGCATTCTCTGGGTATAATTCAAGGGTTACAAGAGGCCACGGTGAAGGAATTAGCAGAAATCGAAATTCCTGGCGTGGGATCGGGCTTGTACTGGCCGCAGCTTGAAGTAGACATCAGTGTTGCGGGCTTATTGGCTCGAAAGCCTGGATGACTGAATTGAGCCGGGCTGGTGGTAAAGTGACTTCGGACAAGAAACGAGTCGCTGCGCGAGCCAATGGGAAACCGGGCGGAAAACCGAAGACGAAATTAGCTTCCGTCAAAACGACTCGTCTCAAGAAAGCGGCTTGAATTAGCCTTGTCCCCGCTCTTCCTTCACCCACTCGACCTTTCCTTGCTTCAACCAAAAATGACTCTGGCATCCAATCTTTCGCCAAACCGAAGGGAAAAGGGAAACCGTGCCATCGGCCTGCACATTCACTTTCCAACTGGGATGCTGTTCCGGCAGTAAATTGAGGTACAAAGTCTTATTGCAACCGCAAGGGCAAAGCAATGCGACATACCATTGCCAGCCTGCTTCTCCTACAATGTAAAGCTGGTTTGCCACCAAAGTCTCTGGCAACTCTGTCACCGACCGAGCTCGAATCAGCACCGGCGGCGAAGCGAATAAGCGGAGAAAGAATTGTCGAAGTGTTTGCCACCAACGCATCAGGCCGCCTCTCTTTTCATCGGCAAGTCATCACTCAATTCTGGAAGATCAAGTAATGGCGTAGTATCGCCCCGACCAACATGGCGAGCCAAAACAGGACAAGGCTCAGACTCTGGCTCCTGATAAAATTGCCCTTGCGTCAGACTGTAGCGCGTCACCGCAAACCATTCATTACTGTCGTCCCGAAACCGATGGAGCCGAGCCAGAAATTCATTCACGGCAAAAGCGGCAAACAACATATTCACGCTAATGACCGCCGGGCGCTCTTCTTGAACGCCGACGATATATTTTTCGCGCAATCGTTCCGCATACACTTGGGGATTGGCTTTCTTCAGTGCTGCTGCCAACAATTGCTCTTGCGTATACACGCCTCGACTGAGCAGGCTGGAACGATCTGGTTGCAGATAGTGAACCGTGCCGCAAATTTGCTCCACGCCGCCTCTGCCATCAGCGATAAGCTTCACGCCCACATCGAAGTACGGCAAGTTGTAGAAGACGGCCAACCGATTCAATAAATGACGCCCGTCAATACTGTCCATACAGCCAAAAACTACATCACATTCGGCAACGGCTTGTATCGCTTGCGGGTTTTGCAGGTTGGTCTCTAACGCGATAACCTGTGTGCCAAACCCCATCTGTTCAATAGCACGCGCTAAGATCTGCACCTTGCTGCGGGCCCGTTTCGCGTCGCTCATCGTGGTGTTCAGAATGCGGTTGAGATTTTTCTCCTCGACCCGATCTGGATCAATCAATACCAGCTTACCTATGCCTAAACGGGCAAGCTGTTCTATGACAGGGCTGCCTGTGCCTGAACATCCAACGACGGCAACCGACAAGCGGCGTAAAAGCTCTATGGTTCCGCGCCCGAATGCTTGTGCCTGCCGACGTGTGAATTCCGGTAAGAAAAGGGATGGCTGCTCGTTGGCGAACCGGAATTGTAGATCGTCACCCGCCAATGCAACTGCTGCTAATGGTGCAAACGTCAAATCTGCCTGCACGCTGCGTCCAAAGATTCTGCCATCTGGAAGCATCACTGCGCTGGCGTGTGGCAAGTCGTTCTCCATCCACCCAAAGACTGAAGCAAAGAGTTCTCGATCCGCGTTGTCATCGGTCGGAGAAAATTGGTCATGACCATTGGGGTGACTATGAATTTTGAGCAACGCCATATCTTTGCGCGCAGCCTTTTCCAAGATTACTGGAAGACCTGCCGTTGACCATGAAACCTGTAATGGTGAGCGCGAATGATAGGATGCTGGTGCAACAGGAATAATCTCGCTCACGGTTAACGTGTGACGGTGTTTGCCTTGATGCCGCCCGCACAACACCAAGACGACGGCTTCGCTACCATCGCCTGGATAAAGTTGTTGTTGTAACTGAGCATGTTGCAACCCAGTCATTCGTAAAATTACTTGCATGTTTTACCCCCGTAGAAGTTCTCGTTCGAGCCAATGTGTGACCAGCAATAAATGTGTGGATAGATCGTCATCACCGGGTCGCCACGGGTTTTGTGGTGTGCGATGACGAGACCATCGTTGATACGGCTTCCCGTCTATATCCTGTCCGCTAAGCGCACCAATCGGGCGTCCATCCAAACGATGAAGCGCGGGAGAAAACCAAACCATATCAAGCTGCACATCGGGATACCCCGGCAGGATTTGCAAAGCCACGGTTACCTGCTGTTGGTTATAGCCTGGCGGAAGGTTGAAGGCGTGCAGCAAGAGCCACTGCGAACCGCCCTCAACAATCGTTTCCCAGACCATTCCCGATGCATGCAGAAACTCACGATCCGCTTCCGGCAAAAGGAACTGCTGGCGCATTTCAAATCCCTCCGTCCGTTTGATCCAACGGCAAGGTCTGAAATCGTTCCACGCCTGGCGTGGTAAAATCCGCCACTTCGTCGAGGCCGATTTTCTCTGCCTGCCCGTGACAAAATTTCTGGCTGATCAGGAAATGTTCGGGAGGCATTTTCCCGGCCAGTACGAGCAATTCCCGCCCCGTCATGTGCGAGACCTGGACGATGTAATACTGCCGGTCTATCCGAATCTTGTAGCGCTTTGCTTTCGGTGGTCTGTGACCCGTTTTGGCAAGCGCCTCGAGATCAATCGGTTCATCTGACTCATTCGTTGTAATTTCATTTACTAACAAAGTTTCCATTTTCAAACCTCTCATAATTTAGAATTCATTGGATGACTGCTCATCCCTACACCCTCAAGTACGCGCAGGCGTGACGAGACGCATTTTTTCGGAGGTTGTCACGCTTGTGCGTATCTGTAGTGGATTGGAATTCCAGAGGGAGGTTTTAGAAAGTTGTTGTATGAAAAATAGTTCAGACACCCGTGAGTTATCTGACGAAGAATTAGTATTGCGGATGGCGGATAATAAGCAGAACCTCGTAATAGCAAAAGCCGCTTGGGGAGAGCTTTATGAGCGCCATCGTGAATATGTTTTTAAGGTGCTTTGCAAAATATCAGGCAAGTGGCTTGGCCTTGATGATGAGCTACGGCGTGATTTTGTGAGCGAGGTTTTTATTAAAGCCTACCTGAGAGCGAATACTTACACACCACAAAACTTCACTGACCCAGATCAATCAAGACGATGGGTGCGTGCCTGGATTGGCAAAATAGCAAAGCATCTTTTGGTGGATTGGCAAAGAAGAAATAAAGGCATCATTCCCCTCAGCTATGACGATGAAAAAAACCAGGAAGAGGTTGATAACAGCGAAGAAATGCCTTTGTTCCACAAGCAGGAATCATCAGCAAAGGTGCAACGGGCTTTGGAAAAACTTAATTTAAATGAGCGTTTAGTTCTTCGTGCCTATGCCCCGTACTGGAAGGGAGAGGGTAAACAACTCATCATCCCAGATGATGAGCTTACAGAATTAGCAGAAACGCTGGGAACGTCCAAAGCCAATATTCGGCAAATCAAGAAACGTGTACTAGACAAAATCAAACGAATGTCAGCGGAAGATAGTCCGTAGAAAAGAAGTGTGCCCTTATGAAAACGATCCCTATAAAACCAACTAATGACCAGATTACAGCAGAGGAGAAACTCGAAGCCATGCGCGGTAAAGAAAGGGTGTTTCCACAAACGATAGAAGAGGTTGCAGCAATGGAAAAGGAGCTTGAGAAAGAAGCCCCGCTTGCCCTCTCCAAGCTAGAAGATACTGAATCCCTCTGGCGGAAAATCGTCACTGCCAGTTCTACTTCTTCGTCGGATCAAAACAACAGCAATGACGATGCTCAAAAGGCTACAGAAATCGAGCCGAATTTGCCGCTGTTGGCAATGCTGAAGCAACGAAGCAATCAAAAAGCGAAAGTGATCGCTGAAAGAATGGGAGTCACGCCAACTTTTCTCTCAAATTCCGGTGAGCACTCAAATGTACTTCCCTTTCGCGCACGTAATGAGCTTGCTAAGCGAGCGGCTTCAACATTGACTGGGATAAAGCACAGAGATGTCATCGAATGCTTGGAAGAGCGTGTTATTCAGCAAATAGCAGCTTACAACGACAAACCATTTGTCGCAGAAGAAATCACGTATCAAGTCCTTGTGTTGCGTTCCGGCTTAAATGAACAGGAACAGAAGCTCTGGCTCAGCTTGGCCGAGGAGGAATAATGCGATTATTGAAGGTTGCCAGAGAGCGTGCCCGCTTGCTCCGTCACAAGATTGGCCTTGAAAAAGAAGGCTTACTTGAAAGAGTTAAGAGTTATATTGAGAACGACCTTGATATTGAACTTTTTGCCACAACGCCACCCAATCTGCGACATGGGCACGCACTTTATAAGTCCGCCGAGAAATGTCTCTATTACGATCAAAAATATGACGCCGACCCAGCCAAACTGTTGGAAGTTTTGCTGCACGAACTCGGTCACTTGGAATGCCATCCACGGCTCACTCGTATTTGCACAACGCCCGATCCTTTACTGGGTTCAATGTACTCAATGGAGGGAACAGGGGCAGTTGCGCGTTACAGCCCGCGCATGCGCGAAGAAGCGGAAGCGAATGCTTTCGTGACGGAATTTCTTTGTCCGCAGGAAGAAGTATTTCGCCTTTGGAAAGAAAATCCTGATAATGATTCAACTGTCTTAGCAAAACATTTCGGCATCTCTTTGCATCTTGTTCACACCCAATTAGCAGAATCCTTATATTGGCTGTCGCGGAGTGAAAAAGGTGCGCCAATCCCATCGAGGCGAGATACGATTTCCTACCACAATAGCCAGTTGGATGCTGCAACATTTATCGGGGCCCCAACGCTCGTCAGTGCCGGGCCGGGAACAGGCAAAACAGCCACACTCATCAAACGGATTGAGTATCTACTGCATGAGCGAAAAGCCGATCCAGCAAGATTGCTTGTCTTGACGTTCAGTAATGAGGCGGCGCAGGAGTTAGAAGATCGGATCGCCAATCGTTTTGGTCATGACATAGCAGCACAGGTCACCATCAACACTTTTCATGGCTTTGGAATTTCCTTTCTGCATAATTGGGGGCAATTGATAAATCTCAGTCACGAGGCGCTCATTCTGGACGAAGCAGGCCAACAAGAATTAGTGAGCCACCTGCTTGGGCAAGTTCCCTGTGAATTGCTCCTTGATCTAAAACAACCTGATGAAACTGCCCGAAAAATCGTGGCGCATATCAATCATCTCAAAAATAGGCTTCATACCCCGGACTCATTACAAGCAGAATTAACATTGTGGGAGATGCCTGACGAGAATCGTGAAAAGAAGGCGGCATGTCAATTTCTGGCCATTTTTCGGGCCTATGAGCAGGAGAATTTGGCTCGCCAACGAGTTGATTTTGCTGATCTGATCGCGCTGCCGGTAACCATTTTGAAAAATAACAGCAATCTCATTAGCCGCTCTCGCCAAAAATACCAATGGGTCATGGTAGATGAGTATCAGGATGTCAGCCGTTCCGTCGCGCAATTGCTTCAGCTTCTTTGTGGGCCGGACAATCCGCCCTGGGTGGTAGGAGATTCGCGGCAAGCAATTTACCGTTTCCTGGGAGCAGCGCCTGAAAACGTTGACGGTTTCGAGCAGGATTTTCCGGGAGCAGTCCGATTTGACCTATCCGTCAATTATCGTTCCTGTGCAGAAATCATTACCGCAGCAAATCAACTTGGACATTTGATGGAGCAGCCGGAAACCGATTCCACAGACTATCCCAAGCGATGGGAAGCAGATGTCTTAAACCCTGTTTCCTTTAGTGCCTTGCCCATCCATCTGCTGGTAGGTAACTCTGACCAGGCAGAACAAGAAGCCGTTGCCCGGCAAATTTGGAATTGGATTGAGCAAGGGGCCTCTCCCGGTGAAATAGCGGTGCTGGCGCGGCGTAATGTTGATGTTCGCAATGTTGTCCTGGCGCTGGGCAAGAAAGGCATCAAAGCTGTAACGAGCGGATTAGCAACACTGGATGGCGCTGCCGGTGATCTCGCCGTCATAGTCACCTTCGCAGATCGTCCGCGTACATCGCTGCCACGAGTATTGAAGGCACTCAACCCAAAACTGGATAAGGCAACCATCAATGAGCATATTACGCACCTGCAATATGTCTTTGCGGATGATGAGTATTTGAAAGAACAAGAGGCATTCGATGATCCGCTTGAAAACGAGATTTTGCGTATTTGGAAAGTTTTGCGAAAGCAATGGGGTGACGGCTTCACCACAATATGTTCGTTCCTCTTTGACGGCAGCGCCTATTTGCGCCGTATATTGCAGCAACCTGAAAGTGCGGAGCGATTTTTACAGTTAGGAGAAATCGTGACCGCCTTGGCGCGTGCGGCGACCTGGCGTTTTACGCATCAAAACGTCTTGGCCAAACAGTCGCGGCGCGGCTTTGCCCAGTTATTCCGTCAATCGCTGACGGCTGCAACTCCCAGTGCAGTTCCTGCGCCAAACACAACGGACGCGGTGCGTGTTATGACCTGCCACGCTTCCAAAGGTCTCGAATTCCCCCTGGTCGCCGTGGTCGGACAAACGCTGCCGGATGCGAGTAGGGTTGAGAAATTACTCTGGATTCCCCCGGTATTGCAGCCCACGCCTGAAAGCGAATTACGGCAAGCAGATTCGTTATTGTTTGTCGGCATCACAAGGGCTAAAGGGGCCGTCACCGTTTCCTATTCAACGACCACGGGCGGAAGATCAGGATCGCCACAGCATGCCAGGGTTCCCTTGCTAGAGCGTTGGTATAAGGTGCATGCGCTACCTTCCGAAGATGTCTATGCTGAGGCAGACGAAGCAGAGGAAATAAGCACCAGTGATATTTGGGGAGGCGCACCGAATGGGTCTTTATCTGCCAGCACGCTCGATAAAGATAGTTGCGCCATTAAGACCTACCTGAATGACTTCCTTGATTTGAGATTTCCTCTCAATGATCGCCCCTTATATCCCGTCTTCTATCAAACGACACGCTTGACACTTGAGCGAGCCGTACAAGAGGCATTAACGCGAAATGTCCATCTGGATACAGCGGCGGCGAAAACGTTTCTACGAAAACATTGGGAAGAGAAAAATTTCAACGATCACTCGCATCTGCAATTGTATATCCAGATCGGGGAATGCTACATCGAACGGCTGGCCAGGATTGTGACTATGCTGCCACCATTGGCTGAATTACTTGACTACAGCGCAGGCAATCAGGAAGGCGATGTGCAATTGCGTTATAACCTGATCGCCTTCTACCGAGCGACCACAGGTGCGATGCTTGCTGTCACTTTTCATCCTGAGTCATTTGCAAAAGATGCCAAAGAGGGCAAGCTGCTCTGGAGCAAGGTGAAGGCAGCCCATCGTAGTCATCTTTTGATGCTCAAACGAATCGCTCCCCAACTGCAACCCTTTATCTTCTCAGGGGAAGATGGAGCGCTCTATGAATTTCAGTGGAGTACAAAACGCGGCTCTGTTGAGGGCGCTCTAGAACAAGCAACAAATCGCCTGCGACAATTTGCCAACAGACAATTCAACCACCGCCTCAATGATTGGAAATGTAATCGTTGTGAAATGCGGCTTATCTGTCCGCATTGGCTTGAGGTCATTTAGTTTTCCGACTTAATGCAAGAATACTTGAATAGAATTGGGACTGTTGGGAATTGGGTAAAATCCCTGACCAGTGTCGTCCTGCCCCTTCTCGACCTAAAGCGCCTTAAACTAGCCGCTCAAGAACTATATCCCGCTTGATCCCGAAAGAGCATCTCTCTTTGGTTTCGTTTTAATACGGTAATAGCGGCGGTCTTCGACACGGATTTCCTGGGACTGCTCAAGCTGCTGCAACGTTTCCAGCACTTCCTTCTCATCAGGAACGATGTCGCCGAGCTTGCTGTCCAACACAAAGCCGAGGTAGCCGCTTCGTTCATTGGTGATGTTGACCACTAATCGTTCCGGTGAGAATTTTCCAGGCATAAAAGCGATGATGTCGCAGATGGCTGCCGCCAAGGACGAAACGTCGAGGGGCGCGGAGATCATTGCGGCTGGGGCACTGGGCGTGGAAATCTTTGTTTCAGAAGTTGCTTGCGGAATCGCCGAAGATAGTTTGGCTTGATAGGAACTGCGCCAGCCAACGGTTTGCTGGTATTCCCACAATCTCAATGTGCAAGCAGCATCGCGGGCCGCGTAGGCGATTTGTTCTGGTCGTAAAGGGCGCTGGGAGAAACTTGATGATTGCTCAGTTTTGTCGAGTTCAATCGAAAGGAATTTGCTCGCCAGGGCTTGCAGCGAATATTTCTTCTCACCAGCTTTGCGGGCCGCACTCATCGTGCAAAATGCGCTCGCGGTCAACAATCCCCAATGTTTTTGCAGCTTATTGATGTCGTACGTTGCATTGTGAACGACAATGCTGATGCTGGGATCGCCGAGGATGGGTCGCAGATTTTCTCTCGTGGTTTCTTCCTTGCCGTCCAGCACGGCTACTTCGATCTGGTCGCCTTCATTTCGCCAGGCAAGTTGCACCAGTGAAATCCATTCTTTGCTCGGCACGCGCCAACTCGCCATTTCGATGTCCAATGCGCATATCCCCTGCCTTCGGAGTTGCGTGAGGTCGAGTTGTGTGACGATCTGGTAGTCAAGCATGGTTTCTTTCAGTTGCGCTCTGTACAACTACAGGAGGCGGCGCACGGCTTCAAGTTTATCAAGGGGATTAGATGAATGTCACTGCCGTTCTTCGGGGATTGGCGAACCTAGTGGATGTGATGCCAATGTAGAGTCTGCGCAAGTCGTCTGGGGTCGAGGGTTGGAAGATGAACAAAGCAGTGGTGGTTGCAAAACTTGGAGCAGTATTCCATTTGTTATTCTCCAAAAAATTGATCCAGCGCACCCCATTCGATGAGTTCCGTTTCGACATCGAAAGAGCAATGCTTCGGCGTCGTTGTCCATTGGAAGCCTGCTGCCGTGATGAGAATAGATGAAGCTTCGGTTCGTTGCTCGTTAGTGTGTAAGTAGGAATGCAAAGGGAGATTGCCTTCCCGTACGAGCCAGTCATAAGAATTCACACGATGTACGTTGCCTTCGCTGGGTAGAAACTGAAGCATCTCGTCCGTCGCAGGAATGAAATGCGGTGCCCACTCGAAGAATTCCATCCGCCATAAATCGTCCTGCTTTGCCTTGCATTGTTCGTAAATCGTTTTCAGTGACAGCAAATGGGATTTCAGCTTCGCCGAGATGCGCACGACGGCCCAATGGCACTCGTGGTCGGCGTACTCATCGGTAGCAGATGCCTGGATGAGTAGCACCTCGGGATAGACGAGCGCGCGGAGATGCGCCGCGCTCTTGAGTGGAGGCGTTCCTTTCGGGCTGCTAATGAAGGTGTTGTATTGGCTGTAAGTCGCGCCGTACTGCATCGCCAAGTCTTTGAGTTGGAGCGCGATTTTCTGGTGACAGGGTGGGCAACTCCACGCGAAGCCATTCCCGTGAAAGTCTATGGAACCGTACACCAATTCGGGTTCGGTTTGGCAAACCGGGCATGTTGTCATGAGCGTTCCTCAGCGCGCTGATAGAACGCGCGCATTTCGTCGTACTCGAGTTGGAATTGTGGTTCAGTTGGGCAAATGACAAGCGTGCGGTCGCCCTCGGCATAGGTAAAAATCATGCGGTTCTCCCGATGCACCCAAACACCGAAATAATCCGCGTCCTGCCACGTCGGGTGTGGCTCCCAGCCTGCGGGCAAATGCGCGTCATAGAAGTTGGCGTTTCTACGTCGCAGCCCCAATTGTTGGTCCGCATCAATGTCGCGGAAAACGGTGTTGCCATTTTCGTTGGTTTCGTCCGCGCCAGTGGAGATTTGCGCACGATACCGACGGTAATTCAGGATGTGCTGGACGATTTCTGCTTGAGGTCTCTCTTGCGCCCTTGCCCAGTACCATTTGCCATACGCTTCGCCCGCTTTGCGGCGAAGCTCCCATTTCGTGAAGGGAGTTTCTGTGAGGGTGTTGGTCATAGTGTTTGCGGGGAGAGCGAGGTTGTTTCGTCTATGCCAGATCGCGAATGTCTGTTTCGTCGAGTGTGCCATCCTGGTAATTCACTCGCACAGCCTCGCGCAGTTCTTCATCTACCTCGTCTTCATAGACCTGAATCGAAATCGCCACTAACACCTCTTCGCGTTGCGCGCGGGTTAAGCGTGCGATGACGTCTTCGATGCTCTCGTTTTCCCAATCGGCGACATACTCGTTGAGGTGTTGGAGGAAGTCGGCTCGGAATGCATGCTGGTCATAGTCGAAGGAGCAATTCACCGCATCCTTGATGTAGCTACGTGCGATTGGCTCTGTATGCTTGGGATTGCTGATGCCAGTGTCTTTGATCGCGGAGTATAAGTCTACTTCCGTCAATCCTGTATTGGGGATCAGCACGCTGCAATGATGACGGAGAAACTCCGTGAACTCGGCGGTCGTGAGGCTGTCCAGCAGTTCGCGGAGCTTACTTCCCTTGATGATAATGTCAGCTTGGAGTGCCGTTTGGATGTCCATATCAGTTTTCTTCTTGGGAGACGTTGTTTTCTGACATACCCTCTTTCCACTCTTTTCCTTCAGAACAAACTGAGTTGATGCTCGTCCACGAACTTCGGTTTTGCTCGCTTCTTCGGTGATTTGGTCAGGGTAAAGTCGCTGAACGGCAGAACAGATTCCACCTGCGTCGTTGTTGCCCCAGGCAACTCTGTCTCAGTGGCAGGAAGCGTTATCACCACCGGTTCGATGATGCTACTGGTTGGTGGTGTTATGGCTATGGTTGCCGCCGTCGTTTCGCCTTCCACAGAGAAGGGGGTCAGTGAATTCTCAGTCAGAGCTGCCAGTGCCAATTCGTTGGTTTCCGCCACTGTCACTGGCTCAACTTCCCGGATTTCGATTTCCGTCGGCACGTTCCATTCTTCTTCGACTGCTTCGATGGAGGCGGGAACTGTCGCGTCTTGCCTTGTTGCTTCTTCGGACAAGGCCATAAATTCTTTGGCCTCACCTTCATTGTTATCTGCCGTCAATTCAGCATTCAACGCCGCCAGTTTGAGTTGTAATGTCCGGTACGTTTCCGCGTGTCCCCACCCGCGCGCCAATTCTTCTTCGCCTTTAGCAATTTCACTTGTTAGGCGGCAGATGTCTTTTTGCTCGTCTTGCAAGGTCTCCTGTAGGGTTTCACCGACATGCTCAATCGTATGCTTGACCGACCACTTCACAGGCATCTCCCATTCCAACTCCTCGCTCTCACCAATGGATTGTAGAGTGAGCGAATGACGATCCGAGTGATGCCAGGCCGAGAGGGAAAACCGTAAGCCAAAAGCTTCGGCGAGCTTCACCTCGACACGTTCATTCCGGCGTGCCGATAAGGCCTGCGCGATCTCTGCCTGCGCGGCGAAGAAGCTCTTGAGGTCTTTTGGATCAAGCGTAATCCGATGGTCATTTTTGAAGGCGACGAGCGGAAGATTCTGGTGTGACTCCAAATGCGCAAGCAATTGTTGCAATGTGGTCTCTCGCTTGCACGCGTAGGTAAGTGATCTCCTGCGACCCTGTGTCGTATACCGCAACTCATTGCGATTCCCTTCCCACGACGAATAGACCCGCTCCAAGCGCGCCAATTCCGTCTCCGTAGCAACTTTTTCAAGGATGCGTGGATTGCCCGATGCAATCGCTTTGATCTGCGCTGCATCGAGCACTACGTCGCTGACATCCTCGGCGGTGCGCGCCGTCACGACTGGAGCCATCAATTGGCTGATCGAACGCACCTTGTTTTCCAAAATGCCCCAGGTATAGGCATCAAACGAATTCTCGGTCACATAGACAAAGATATGGATCGCCTTGAATTGATTGCCGGGTCGCAACCCCCGCCAATTCCGCTGGTCAATGTCCGTTGGTCGCCAGGGTGAATCCAGATGGTGAATCGCAATCACCTTGTCCTGCGCATTCATGCCGACACCACATTTTGATGTCGAACCGACCAAGACTCGTATCCCGCCCGTCTTCATCCGCCCAAACAATTTGGCCTTGTCCGCGGCGGTTTTGGCCTCATGAATAAACGAAATCTCCGCGCGCGGAATCCCTCGCTGTACCAGTTTCTGCCGCAGCCCTTCGTAAAAGCTGGTATGGAGCAATGCTTCCTGAATTTCCTCGGCGGTGTCATCCGCCAATTCGGTTTCCGTTACCGCTTCCGGCTCTTTCAATTCTCTGGGCCGTGGTGTTCCAATGTCGCAGAAAATCAGTTGCGTTCCCTTCTCTGCTTCGTATTGCTGGTAGATCGCGGCAACTTTCTCCGCGCAGGTTTTCATCTTGCTGTCTTTGGTTTCTACCAAATGGGGCTTGTACAATCGCACGTCCAACGCGGCTTTGCGCCCATCTGTCGTGATAAGCAGCATGTTGTCTTTCTCTGGCGTGCGTGGGTCTAATTTCGCCGCCCGCTCCGCCAACTGGTCGATGATGTCTTTGAGTTCTGGGGATTGCGGAATGGTTACGATTTCCGGCTTCCCCCCAATGATGGATGGTCGCTCCAACTGCAATTGGTCAGAGGTTTTGATGTCTAACGTCTGACTCCAAAACGCCCGCAATTCCGGCAAATCTGTAAACTTGCTCAACCGCGTCACCATGCGAAACCCGGAACAATCCGGCTTCATTTCCAGGGTTTCCGATGTTTCCGCATACGTCTGCACCCACGCATCAAAATGCGCAATCCCCATTTCTTTCATTGCATCCAACTGCAAATACCGTTGGAAGGTGTATGCCTCCACAATCGAATTGCTCACAGGCGTTGCGGTCAAGAAGAGGATTTTGCCGCCTGCTTTGCGCAGATGTTGCGTCTTCAAATACAAATCGAAGGCGCGTTGCGAATTCGTGTTTGGCATCCCGGCCACGCGCGTGCATTTCGTCGTGAAACCGAGATTCTTGAAGTAATGCGCTTCGTCCAGAATCAGGAAATCAATGCCGGTTTCTTCAAAGGTGATGGTGCGTTTGTCGTCCCGTTTGATTTCACTCTCAATCGTTTTGAGCTTGGCTTGCAAGGTGTTGATAGTGCGCTTGATTTGTTTCGGGGTCTTGCCGCCTTCCTCGCGCAAATAATCTTCCAGTTCTTGTAACTCTGCGACGATATGCTCTCGAATTGTCTCTGGCTTCATCGGCAACAGCGTGAGCGCAGTAAACGGCAAAATCAGCAAGTCAAAATCACTCGTCGCAATCCGCGCCAGCAACTTTGCGCGCTGCTTCGCGGACAAGCTTTCTTTGTCTGGCGCATACACCTTCATCCCTGGATAGAACATCCGTGCCTCTTCGGCCCACTGTTTTGTCAGCCCATTCGGAACAACCACCACAGGCTTTTTCGCCAGCCCCAGCCGTCGCATTTCCATCGCGGCCATGATTGCCTCGCCCGTCTTCCCGGCTCCGCCTTCATGCGCCGCCAACGCGGCCTCGGACAAGATAATCCGCCACGTCATGTCCTTCTGGTGTGAACGCGGTTTGACCTGTAACGAAAGCCCTGGCAACGTCAAATGCGAACCATCAAACTTGGGTTCCACGAAGTTGTTGTGTTTTTCGTTATAGATCGTTTCCAACTCGGTTACGCGCGCCGCGTCTTTGGGCAACCAATCGCGGAACTTCAACTTTAATTCGGCCAGTTTCGCCTGGGCGGCAATCGTTTCGGTTTGGTTGAGGACGTAGCGCTCTGGATTGGTCCGCTTGTCCATCACGCGCGGCGTGCGCAGATTCAGTCCGTTCTCCAGCAGATCCAAAGCATTCATCCGGTTCGTGCCCCAGGTCTTGGTCGCTTCCACCGAATAGGCGTTGGTATGGGACAATGTCCATGTCCCCATCGCCGGGAAATAGCGCACGACAACTTCCGTATCGAGCACTTCTTTGACAAATTCCTCAATCACATTCGGAGGAATCCAGGGTGAACCCAATTTCGCCCCAATTTCGCGCCACGCAATCCACGCCGGTATGGCTTTTTCTAAGGCCGTAATGGAACGCTGCTGTTCGGGAGTCGGCTTCGGATGCTGTCGCTTGTACTGTTGGAATTTCTGGCGCACATTGCCCGCCAGAAACGTTTCGGCCAATTCCAACTCGCCCTTAGCAGTCTCGTAAATCCGTTCTGCCAACGCCGTCAGAATTTCTGCCTCGGAGCGGTCGAGCAACCTCGTGAGAAAGTCCAGCTTGATTCGGCCATACCGATTCAAGCACAACGACAGCGCCTCCATCGGCGTGAGGTTTTCCTGTTGCTCCGCTTCCCCGCGAATCGTTTGTCCAGTGAAGAGCGCCGACGGCGCGAATGTCTCTGGCTCTTCCAACGCGCTCAACAACCCTACGCACGGATGATCGCTTTCCAAACGTCGCCCATTGGCCTTGGCATTGATGGCTCCATAGGCTTGCCGAAACTCATCGTATAGTTCTTGCAGTCTGGCCCGCGTGCCTTCGGCAAAGCTGTTCCGGGCTTGTTCGTCTAATAAGACTTTGGCCTGATGGTAAACCGCTGCGATCAGTTCGGTGAATCGCTTGTCCCGCAACGGTTCTTTGACCAGTCCTTCTGTCGGCAGTGGTGTCGGTTTGGCTTCTTCTTCGCCCCTGGGATTGTTCGCCACATACTGAAACGCATCTGTCGGGAGTTGCTGCGTCAGAATGTCGGTGAGCGTTGTGCCCAACTCGCGGTCGGCAAACGGCTCCACAGTGAAATCCCGCATGTAATGCTGCCCGACTTTTGTCGTGGGCGTTCCCGCAATCAACCCCGGCTGCTCCACGATCCGTTGATTGAGGAAGATGTTTCGGTGTGTTATCCACTCCGCCTGCCCCACTCGAACCCAATCCGGGTAGTCCTCATCCTTTGCGTAATATTGTGCCGTGCGCTCTTCGTCCGCCTTCTTGCGTAAAATGATGATGTCGGTCACAACCTCCGTTCCGGCATTTTGCTGAAAGGCAGTGCTGGGCAATCGGGTGAGCGCAAGCAGTTCCGTGTTTTCGGCCAGAAATTTCCGTACCTGGGTTTCGGCCTTGTCCAGTGTAAAGCGCGACGTGATGAAGGCGATGATGCCGCCCGGCTTGGCCAATTGCACTGCGCGCGCAAAGTAGTAATCGTGCAGGCTTTGCTTCAGGTATTTCGGCTTGATGAATTCCGGGTCTACTACTTTGATCCCCGCAAAGGGGACATTGGAAATAATCAAATCAAAGCTGTTGGGAGGGAGGTAACACTCTTCGAGCTTTTGCTGGTAGATGAAGCATTCCGAGTACAACTGCTCCATCACCCGGCAACTCAACGCATCCATTTCCACGACGCTGATTTTGCTGTGCGCGCGCAGTTCCGGCGGCATCATCCCAATAAAGTTCCCGGCCCCGCCTGCTGGTTCCAGAATCCGTAACGGCTGTCCTTTGCTTGACCGCAACCCAAATTGCATCAAGGCGTCATACATTGCCTTGATGACCGGCAACGACGTGTAATGCGCGTTCAGAATGGAATCCTCGACCGAAAGCTGCTCCGCTTTGTCGAGAATTGCAGCCAGGCTGTCATGCGCTTTCGTGTCGTGATGATTGCCGTCGGGAAAAGCCTGTTTATGCACCTGCGAGTCGCCCCAGCCCGTGTAATACGACAGTGTTTGCAGTTGCTCCCGTGTCGGCTCGTTCCTGGTTTGCTCTAGTTCTTTGAGCGTCGCTAACGCCGCAAGATTGGCTTTGTAGCGGGCGGTTGCGCCGGTAAAGACGAGCGCATGCTCATCGGGAAAGGAAAAGCGAAATTCTGTGGTCATTGTGAGGTGTGAGGTTGAAAATGAAAAAGCGCGGCTCGTGACCGCGCTTCATTGGGGGCTGGGTTATTTGGGGAATTAGCTCAGGTAGCCGTCAATTCGTGCGGCCCAGAGCATGAGCAAGATCAGGTAGACCAGAAGCCCCGCAATTACCGCGTACTTGAAGATCATCGGAATCAATTGGGGCCAAGTCAGTGGACGTTTGCCGGTTTCAGAAACGACATAGGTTGGTTGCATTCGTGATTCTCCTATTGAAAGCAAACAGTGAAGATGATGGCTTCGATGGCTTCGACGTTTGGCGTCTCACCCAACTCCCATTCCGCCTCTATCAATTCACTCGCCGTTCTGCATCGTTGCAGGCATAACTGCCGTTGCTGCGCTTCGTAGTCAACAAGCATCTGCTCCAACTCTTCATAGGCATCAAGGTCGAGAGGAATTTGCGCGCTGCTGTCGGGAAGGGGGGTGAGAATGAGTTCAAGTTTTCCGCCAAGTTTTGCCATCACGATCTCCGTCGCCTTTGGTTTTCGGATCGTTTCCAGTGATGGCAAGAATCGTGCCGCGATCAGTCAATGGTCTTCAATTCGATCTCGTGTTCGCAATTCTCTTTGTCCACATATTTCACCTGTAGCGCCTTGCAGAGAAACCCTCCCGTGGAAAAGATGGGTTTGATCGAGATGATGGTATTCTCATGTCCAATCGCATACCGAACATCCGACCAGCGAAAATCCCCCGGCACCGCATTCCCAATCAGCGTGCGCAACGCATCAGAAATTGAATCCCGAAACGAATTCTCGATTTCGTCATAGCTAAAGTCGTCCGGGGTTGGGTCAAAGGCCAGCCACGGCCAACCGGATTGCAAAAACTCCTCTGGCGTTAATCCCGTGAACAAAAAGTCGGTGTCTTGCAGATGCCAATTGTTGGCTTCGTGTAACACAAACACTTCCCCACTGACCGGCTGCCACTCAATTGGAAGCGCCCCGTCGCTGCTCAATCCCCATTCACCTGGCTCCACAATATTTCCAAACTTCTCATGCGCTGCGCCAGGCTTCCAGTACAGTTGTTGGATCTCCAGGCGGCTCACATCGGCCTGCGTCACGGTGTAGCACGCTCCCAACAATGGCTGGAAGCCGCGAATTCCCTGCTGGCTGTACCTTTTGGTTTCGCCGGGTCCCAGCGCAACAATTTCAGTCTCCACCAAGCGGGGTGGAGCGCTGTAAGCAAACGCGCATAGTTTTCCGTCATTGCCTACCTCATCGGCGTTCGACATGCTTTCATCCAATGGCAACACTTCGGTCGCGGTGAAGTGGACCGCTCGTTGGCGATAGCCCTTATTTGTCGAGAGAAATTTATCGAAGGGACCTACCGGAAGGTTGGTCAACGATTGCCGGTCGAAAAAGTCTTCGAGGGCGCGTGTCACCGCCGCATTGAAATCCGTCAGCTTCTGATTCTCAATGAAGCCATTGCGGGTTGGCGATTTGGTGTCCAGTGGGCAACCTTGTCGCACGTCGTACCAAAGTTGGAAGGAATGGAGTTTCTTGCCGTCAATGGTGGGCTGATACGAGATTCGTTGCCCGTACCAATTGACGCCCGTCGGTCGTTCATTTTTCTCTCCATGACCGATCCAGCAGGGATTCCCAAAGATTTCTGTCTCGCACAGGAAGGTCTCAAAACTGTTCTTCGGATCAAAAGGTGGATTGACCTTTTTGCCGTTGTGCAAAACATCCACGTAGTCGGCATAGCCCGTCGCAAGGTTCAGGCCTTTGACTCGTCCGTTGTAATGCCAAAACAGTTCCTGCACGATCTCGTTGAATTTGGTCGTCACTGTTGCGATGAGCCTGAAGCCCTTTTGGGGTTTGGATGTTGCCACGCGCTTCAACCAGCCTGCTGCATATTTGTGATCGTCCCACCAGCGCTTAGTGTCAATCACAACTTTCCAGCCGCCGGACTCAATCGTGACTTCTGACACTTGTTCATGCGCAAGCAGGGCATGCAGGCCGAGTCCCATCGGGTGTTGATTGGTCTGAACAGTTTCATCCCAGCCTGATTCGCCAATTTTGATCAATGCGATCAGATCGTCCTGATCCTGCAGGCCGTGTCCGTCGTCTTCGTAAGCAAAGATGGTTTTATCCGTCGTGTTGATATTGACAGTCGTTGCTTGTGCGCGCTGCGAGTTTTGCAGCAACTCTGCGAGGATTTCGTTAACACTGCCATTGAACGCGCGCTTGATGGCGGCGCGTACGCCCGTGAGGTTGATGAGTGTGTTGGTCATAAGTATGTGAGTTACAGGGTTGGCTGGAAACAAAAATGGAGCCTGGAAATGTACTGACTTCGCTCAATACACCTCAACCATTCCCACTCTTTTTTCTTCGCAGGTTTCTGTATGCTGTTTGGATCATCATAAATCGAAGAGGCTTCCCTGCACGCCCAAAAACGGCGTAACGGAAAAATCTATTGCTGGAAGTGATGGTTCCGTTTCGTGTAGGCTCGTGGGAGACGAAGGGAAACGCTTAACATCTCCTGTTGCAAGATAGAGCAGGTAGCTTTTGAAAAGTTGCGCAATGTTCTCTTCTGGGTGAATCAAAATCAGAATTTGTTGTTTGATGATTTCGATGAGCCTCGTTACTTCGACAAACAGAGGCGAGTCAGGTTGGTTGAGTTCCCGCTCCAGCCAGCGATGATATGCGCGTTCATCCATTTGATCGGCAGGCAGATAGGGACTGTTTGCCAAACGAACTCTCTGGATCGTAGCCGGAAGGCCACTTCCTTTCTCTTCGGGCAACCAGATTACGCGATGTGGAATGAGGTCGGGATTGGCTATTGCATCGCTATGGTGGAACACGAGACGGCTCGCCGCGAGGGTCGCCCTGGATCGTGCGCGGTTGCAAGGACAATAGTATGTTTTTACGGTAGGCCGATGCCGATGATATTCATTTCCACACGCGGGGCATTGTGCGCGGTAATTCCCTTTCACCGTATTGACACTCGCATCCGCACAACGCACAGGCGAGCAGCCTAATTCCATCGCTTTCAATTTCCATGCTTTTCCGTGTCCCACATCCTTTGGCGTGAGGGCGTGCGCAATCTCGTGCTTGAGTGTGTCAAGTGCGACTTCATGTGAATTGAGTTGTGCATTGGGCAAGGAGAGCGTGATTTGTTTGGGGCCGTAGTAACAACAACCCAAGCGCGTCTTAGCGGTGTCCCAACGGAATGTCCAATCCGCAAGGCCATGCTGGGCAAACAGTTGGCGAGCGAGCGTTTCAATGGCAGTTTTGTCAAAGGTCATGCGTGAAGCTGGGTTGGCATCGGTTGTGACAGAATCACATTCTGAAACCGCGCATTCGTTTCGGCTTTCCGCTGAAACTTGAGGGCGGCGACATGATGCGGCTTGATGAAGCGGAGAATGGATTCATCTATCTTGAGCTTGCGACATGCGCCATCCCAATAAGTCGTGTGGATGCCGAGCAAGATCGTCGTGCCACAATTGGTCAAAAAGTCTTCCGAAAAATGGGTCGGCGATTGCGAAGCACACCACAACCCCATCCCAAACTTCCGCCCTTCTTTGGCAAGGATGTTCAGCAAGTTGTCGCCTTCTTCATCCGCGAATTTGTGCGCCTCATCAATGACAACGATCTGCTGGACATCATTGACGGTTGGCTGGTCGCGCCGGGTGCGAAACAATTCTTCCAACCGCAACTGCACCAACATACGTTGCTCATCATCGGACAACGATTTCATCTGATGCACACGCACCTGGGCATTCCCAAAGGGCGGCGGATTGGGGCGAAAAATGCCCGACGCATCCAGATTCTTCAACCGCTCAAAGACGCTTTGCATCACGTCTTTGGAATTGTACTTGATGACATCGGTGAATTCGCGTCCGGTCTCAATGCTATGCACATAATCCGAATAGGCGCTGATCGTATCGTGCTTGTAGTCTTCCAGCTTTTCTTCCAACTTCATAGCTTCGTCATCATCGCTTACCTTCTCAAGCTGGCCGACCAGCCGACGGAGTTTCGCGGCCATCTTGTTGACCTTATCCAGATGGGTGATGGCAGGACTGTTGGCTCCTAAATACAGTGCCTTGATCTTTCGTTCGGCATAGGTGATCAAGTCGCCGAGGGTCGGATAAAACTGCTTGAGGGCGGCGTAATTGTTCTGTTCGAGAAACGCCGCGCGCTGCGCTTCCGTGATGTGCTTCTTGCCCCAGCTTGATGGCTTGTCCTCATAACAGCCATTCAGGTAGTAAATGTCTTGCAGGAGATACCGCAACGCCGTCTCCTGTTTTGGCCCCAACTTGCGCGAGGTCGAATTAAGTAGAGTGAGCAACCAATTGATGCGCTTGCGCACGCCGCCGGAATGCGGATCAGGATTCAGAGCTAATGGGTTGTAGCCAAATCGCGTCGCCTCACTATACTTCGCTGTCTTGCTGCCAGGAATGTCCAACTCGTCGTGGGGATCAAACACTTCTACTTGTATGCCGCTGCGTTGCGCGGACGCGATCATCGCCCGCAGTTGATATGACTTCCCTACCCCGGACATTCCACACAGCAACGTGTGCCCATTGATAAGTTGAGACGTGTCCAGCGTGATCGGGATTTGCTGCTTTTTTTGGTTGAAGTAGTATTGGTCAAGACCGAAGTAATGTTTCATGGACAAGGTTTTCCCAGGAGATGATTCGCGCACTTGGATCGCCGAACATCCCTCCCACATTTTTTCTTTCTTGGCGGTTATAGGCGGGGCGGGGCAATGGGAGAAGCAACTTGCCGGCAAGTCACTTCTCCCCTCTCTGGACGAGGGGCGAAGCTTTGTGCGCCGCAGTATTACGATCTGCCGGTGACCGCTCTTGCCTCCTCGCTTGGCTCGTTCCAGAGACGCTGCTCCTTTGAGCAAGCAATGTGCCAAGCAGCAATAGTGCAGAAAGAAATTGCTCCTGAAAACGCAGATCGGCGAGCCGCCAGGGCATCGCTCAGCACGACGCTCTGGCGACTCGCTTCTCAAATGATCGCGGTGAATTTTATAAAATATTTACTGCGCGGAAGGATGGTGATTCCTCCCTTGCTCCTAATGTGATGCTTTTTTCTTACTCATCTCCTTTTTTTCAAGTTTGCATCTCATGGGTGTTTTAAGTATTTTAGCGATGTTTTTCCGTATGCCACTCTTCTCGTGACTCTATTATTGATGGCTTTTTGGTAGCTCTCCATAGATAGACGTCCATCTCTCTGACGAGGCTTGTGCGGGGCGGGTGTTGAAGAAATCTCAATCGTGCGGGACTTTATCCCAGTGTCGAACTTTTGAACACAGGGAAAATCCCCCATGTCAACCTTTTTTATGGAGTCATTAAATGGTTCATCGTGCAGTGGCGGAAATCGTGTGGGGCTTTATCTTGCAGCGCTTTGAAAATGATGCAGCCAAGACCGCTTTAGTGTGTGGTTTGGCGCACTTGCTGGGGGCAACGGGTCCCTGCGGCCTGATTGTAAGCCAGGATTTTTATGCGACCCAAGGCTCGCTCCTGGAGCTTTACTGGCATAATTTGGAGGAGACGCAGCGCCATTATTTTGAGTACCAACTCCGCACCCTCGAACCCGCCCATTCGTTCGTACTCAAAGAGCAATATCTTGACTATTTAGCGCATCAGAGGGCGACAGGGTTCAGCCTTCTTTCCCGGCTTGACTTATCGTTAGCAGACCGCGCCACACCGGCTTACCTGGCCTTTTTACAGCGATTGCGGATGGGGCATATGTTGAGCGGATGGATGCGCTGTCACAGTGGTCTGGTGTGGTCTTTTACCTTCTCCCGCCCGCCGGAAGCACGCGCTTTTACAGAGGCAGAAATGGCGCTACTGCGTGAAGCGGTCTCGCATCTGCGCGCGACTGCCCCGCAATGGTGTGTTGATCTGCGTGGTTTCACACCACGCGAAGCGGAAGTTATTCGTCAACTCGCCACCCAACAGCCGCACAAACAATGCGCCCAATTCTTACGCATGGGCCTGAAAACTTTTGAAAAACACGTCGAATCTATCCGGGAAAAACTCCGCGTTGCCTCGACCTGGGAAATCCTTCCAGCGATTAAGGCGCGGACTAAAGACGCTTTTCAAGATGTTGGATGAAAAAACGACCGCCTCTCTAAATTGTTTTGCCGTTTTTGGAAACTATGAACCACGCTTCATTCCCCAGCACTCAACAACACCAGCAGGTGGCCGCCACGGTGTGGGATGTCATTGCGCATCGTTTTGCACCGGAAACGATGCTTGAACGCGCGCTCCGGCAAGCGGCTGCGCTCTTCCCTGCCACGCATGTGTCCAGCCTCATGGTCACGTCGGACTTTTATTGCGTCGAGCAGCGACTCAATACCTGGCATTGGTTTCATCCTACCCAACAAGCGCACTCTTCTTTCTCACCATCTTCCCCAATCACAGCACTCCCGGCGGATCTTGCGCCCGTGTTGGATCATCTGTATGCCGATTTCCGGGCACAATCCAAACTCTATGGCGCACGTCACTTCCCGAACTTAACCGAGCTCGCCGCTGAAGCTTCGCCGCTGGGATTTCGACAGTTTATCGAGTTCTATGGAATTCAATCGTTACTGGCTGGCTGGCTACGCTTGCCTTCGCAAGATGTGTGGACATGGTTGTTCGCGTCCGCTTCTTCGGTCGCTCAGTTTGGCCCTTCTGACTTGTCTGTGTTGCTGAAACTAATGGCGCATCTGAGTGTTACGGCGCGCGAGTGGTGTCTTGATTTAGGCGGCTTGACCGCACGCGAGTGCCAGATTCTACAAACTTTATCCAATGGCAAGCCGCAAAAGCACTGTGCCGCAGAACTCGGCATCAGCCCGCGCACCTACGAAAAGCAAGTAGATTCGCTGCGCAGAAAATTGGGCGTGACGCGCACTTGGGAAATTCTTCCGGCAGTGGTGGCACGTACCCGCGCATCGTTTGGTACGTGAGTGGGCTTAATCGCGTTGATCCTGCACAAATCGAAGCACCCATCCCTTGAACAAGGGGTCTTCTAACCGATATTGGATTTCGGTCCCAGCCACTTCCCGCCGCAGTAAATGTACGCTCTCCAGGGACTGCAAGGCTTTATGGATTGTCCCCGAACTCAAATCAAAAGCGCGCAGAAACTGCTGCGAGGTCAGCTTCTGCGTATGCCCCTGCGCAATCGCGCTCAGCACCTTGCGTTGATTCGTTGTCTGCCCCACCCATTGGTTGGCATAGATTGGATCAAATAACTGAACCAGGGACTGAAAGACCTCAGCGACAAGGGATGGCGTCAGTTCGCGCCAGCTTTGCTGCTCAGCACGATCCCAAGCAGTTTTAGCGAGCAATTGGACATAGTAGGGAACATCTTCGGTCAACTCAAAGAGGGTTGTGAGAGCAGCGTCCGGGACGACGCAGCCCAACCCAGCAAAGCCTTGCACAATGGCAGAGGCAAAATCGGGGCGCGGAATGCTCTTGATGAAGAGGGGCAAACCCAACCGGTAAAACGGGCGCGCCGGATTGTTGATCATGTCCTGCAACAACGAAGTCTCAGAACCAGCAAAGACATACCCCACATGCCGATGCAATTGCACCGCACTGCGCAATTGATTTTCAATCTCCGGGCCACCCAGCTTGAGGATTTCCTGGAACTCATCAAGGATCACGCCAATCGTATACTTCGCTGCTTGCGCATATTCCTCAATCTGATTCAGCGCTTCCACCAATAAGGGAGCCGGTTGCTCTTCCGGGCGTGATTTTACGCCCAGCGTAACTTGGAAGGTACTCTTCTCCGGGTTGTACGTCACACCTGGTTGCAGGCTGGTGAAAATGTCTTTTACCATTCGCGCCGCCTGCTGAGCATTGGGCGCAAATTTCGCGGTCGCCGCGATCAGCCCGCGCACCAATTGTTCGATACTCGTAAAGGATTGGACGTTGAGATGAATGACCCGTGCGCGCCGTTTGGGCAACGCCTCTTCCGCAGCAATCAGGATCGAAGTTTTGCCAAACCGCCGGGGGCCGATCATGAAAAGCTTGCCGGCCTGTGTCAGCGCCTGTTTGACTTGCCGTACTTCTTCCTCACGATCAATCAATTGATGCGGTGCGACGGCGTACTCAATACTGAAGGGATTGTCCATTGGGTGACTGGCTAAACCGGAATTTCCTCTTGTTGATTTCCTTTTGTTGATTTCCTTTTGGAAATTTTTATTATGGAAATCAACCGGGTCTTGTCAAGCCCTGAGACACGAAGAGGAAGCCTTTCGACTTCCTCGAATTCGGCAGTGTCCTCAGCCATATAGATATTTCACCGCCAGTTGCTCCCCTTGTATTGGAGTGGAGAAACCCTAACAACGTAGCGAACTATACGCTTCGCACTGCGCGGGATTCTCTTAGTGCCAGACGTCCCGGTCGAGCAGCGTAAAGCCCGGAATCACCTGATAGGCTCCTGTGTCAGCGGCGGCGGCGGTTCTTTGCACCATTTCAGCGACATAGTCGTAGGGAAAAATGACAGTGCGAAACAGGATGGTCGGAGTCGTCGGATCATCCATTGCCACTGCTTGCAAGCCCAACCGCCCAATCCAGATTTCATTACTAGGCATGCGATACCACTGCACGTCAAACTCCTCTGGGGAAAGCGAGGTCGTTTGGATGACATCGCTGGGGATAGTGAGTCGTGGGTTGTCCGTAAAGCAGAGGCCGCTTCGTTGGGCAAGTCGCAAGCCTGTTATGTTGGGCGTCGTTTGCTGAAGATTCCGCAATTGTTCGCGTAAGGCGAGGAGCGCGTGTGCGGTTGTTTCTTCCAATGTGAAATGCGCCACTAAGCGTGCTGGAAGCGGTTGGGTCGGTTGGGAAAACGAGGTTGCCGGTAGAAGGTAGTGTCTGGTCATTCGGTGTTTGTTCTTTTATGTTTTGGTTGCGGTCGGTTTTGGGTTGGCATATTTGCTATTTCCTCCTCCCGCTTCCCACCCTCTTTCTATTGGCTGTAATAGCCGGGCTTCGTATATTTGATTTTGATTTTGCGCCATCCCTCCTTGGCGAGTTCATCGTTCGGCATACCCCAGAAGGTGACGACAAAAGTGAGGATGAGCTTCATGATTTTCCTTCAGTGAGAAAGGCTCTCTGTTGGCGGGAGATTTCCCAGCCATGAGCTAATTGAGACAGTCGCCTCTGTCGCTCTTTGTGCGACGGATGGGTTGACCCTCCTTTCCGGCTGGGCAGGCGATTGAAGAGGGTGATCGCAGCACTGCTCTCCAGCCCCATCTGTTGCAGGGTCCAGGCTGCCACGTAATCGGCAAAGATTTCTTCTTCTTGGTCTGTCTGGATCGCACGATGTGCATAGCGATGACCGATCTCGTGTCCTAACAATGCCACCAATTCTGCCTCCGTCAGCTTGTTGATCGTTTTCCAGTTCAAGAACACATCACCGCCGAGATAACTCATCGCAGGCGTGCCATCATACATCTCCAAAATACACACCTGTACATTAGCGTCGTGGACTTGGAGCACGCGCTGAATCAACGTACGGCGTGCAGCAGACAATTGCTCACCTTTGTTTTTGCCCAGGTACGCATACGATTTACAGTGACAATCAAACTGCCCGGTATAGCGTTCGTTTTGCCGCAGATACGCAATCAATTCTTCCAGCCTGGCGGTATCGCGTTCCCAGTCGGACTGAAAGAAGTCGTCAGCCCGCGCAAATGTCGCCAACACGGCGGCGTTGAATTGATGCGCTTCTTTTTTCTCGTGCCACGTGCGCGGCAGGGCCAATGTGGTATGGAGCGTAAAGATTCCGAGACAAATCGTCATGATGAATTTGGTCATGGCAGGTTCCCTTTTTTGTGAGAGTTTCTTGAGGAATTCGGTCGGAGCCACTCTCTTGTCCACCCGTGAAAACCTACCTCAACCGATGAGCGCAGGAGCCTTGATCGCACGGACCCCGGCTCCTGCCATTCTCTCGCAAACTAACGACCTGAAGAGCGTTTGCGAGATAGCTTGGGAGTGAGCAAGGGATGTGCCAATGAAGGGAGTTGGGATGGGGATTTTTCGAATTTTGGAGATTGCGGGAGGGTCGCCTTACGAAGAAGGATTGAATCTGAGCAGGATTTGGTAAGGATGAAAAAGGAAGGCTTTGGTCGTGATTTTTGGAATGACCTGAGGTGGTTTAATAGAAATGGAGTTGAAACTCTCGCTAGAATCAAAGAATGCGAAAGTATGATGACGAATTCAAACAACAGGCTGTCAAGAAAGTTTTTGACGGACAATCAGTGGCATCGGTTTCCAGAGAATTGGGCGTAGCGGAAAGCCTCATTCACAAATGGAAAGGGGATGCCCGCAGCAAGGGGGCGAACGGCGTCGCCAGCACGGAGTCTAAAGAAAACGCCGCCCTCAAGAAACGAGTCAAAGAACTCGAACAGGAGGTCGAAATCCTAAAAAAGGCGGCACTTATCTTTGGCAGGGGAAGTTAAAACGATATGCCTTTATCGAGGCGGAGCGGACTAATTTTCAGGTCCAATTGCTGTGCCGTGTGATGGCGGTTTCCGAAAGCGGTTACTATGCCTGGCGCAAACGGCTGACCACACCACCGACCGTGAAACGGTTCTCGGCGGCTCAATTAGTTAAGCATTGCTTCCTGGAGAACCATCGCCGCTATGGTTCACGACGAATTGCCGCCGCTTTGCAAAAGCAGGGGGAAAAGTTGGGACGGTTTCGCGTCCGCCGATTGATGCGGGAACAGAATTTGCGGGCCATCCAGCCGAAGAAATTTGTTCCGACCACAACTGATTCACGCCGCACACTGGCGAGTCCGAATTTGCTCAATGAAATTTCGAGAGTTGATCGTGCAGTGGGGAAGATCATCGTGGGCGACATTACTTATTTACCGTTGTGCAATGGCAAATGGTGTTACTTGGCGATCTGGCAGGATAAGGTAACGCGGCGCATTGTTGGCTGGCATCTGGCTGAAACAATGAGGGTGGAATTAGTCATGGCGGCCTTGAAAAAGGCTATTAACAAAGGATTAATCAAACCCGGTGCAATCATTCACAGCGACCAGGGCCGCCAATATGCGGCGACGGATTTTCGCGCCGTTTTGTGGGAAACCAGGTTGCGGCAATCAATGAGTGCTAAGGGGAATTGTTATGACAACGCACAAGCAGAAAGTTTTTTCTCCCGATTTAAGGCGGAATTAGTTGAAGGAGGTATCTTTGAATCGGTTGAGCAAGCTACATCCGAAACCTTCAGCTACATTGAGGGATATTACAATCGGGTGCGCCTACATTCGAGTTTAGGCTACAAAACGCCGTTGGAATTTGAGACGGAATTGAAAATCAAGGAAATAAGGAGGAGCGAGAGTTTCAACTCCATTTCTACTTGACCACCTCAACCACTATTGGTTGGATCTATTTTGCAGTGCGGGATGGCTTGCCAATGCCACGTCAAGATTATCTGGCTGGGCTTTGGGTGCAAAAACTTCCGTGGCCATTAAACATAAAATCTGGTATGCGACGCTCAAACCAAGGCAGAATGTTCCGTCTTTCACCTCAGCCGAGCAGAAATATTTTCGCGCCCTACCAACATTTGCGTCATTTTTGCATCTTTAATCATTGGAGAGAAAAAGAGAGGAAAAGCTTTTAGCCCTACCGCGCCTGTATCAGAATTTGCGCGCGTTGGCATTTTTTCATGAAATGTCTTGCCCATTTTTCACATATCTAAATGAAGGCTGAATTTCTGTCCGCCTCACGAGATGCGCGAAGAACCATGAACGAATGAACGGATAAGCGTCTGTCCGGCAGCCGACGCCAGAAACAATAACCCCGGTCGTGAAGACCCGCAGCCGCCCTGCACTTCACCCGGTCGCCGCTTTGGGCACGCTCTCTGCGCCTGCGCCCAACGGTATTCCTTGCCCGCCTCTTCCTCAAATGCACCGGGCAAGATTCTCACGATGTCTGTGAAAGCCCGAAAACCGCCGTCTGCCCCGCCGCCCACCATTCCCGGCATGGTCTATCGCAGTCGCGCCATGCAACAAGTCGCCGTGCAGGTGCAGCGGGCCAGTCAGAGCCGTTTGCCAGTGCTCATTACGGGCGAAACCGGCACAGGGAAAGAACTCATCGCCCGCGCCATTCATTACCTCAGTCCGCGCGCGGCCCATCCCTTTAGCCCCATCAATAGCACAGCGCTGCAACCCTCGCTCGTCGAAGCATCCCTCTTCGGTCACAAACAGGGAGCCTTCACCGGCGCACACACCAATGCGCTCGGCACGCTGCGGGCGGCGAATCACGGCACGGTGCTGCTGGACGAAATCGGCGATCTCGCGCCGGAATTGCAACCCAAGCTCTTACGATTTTTGCAGGAAGGCGAAGTGCATGTGGTGGGCGAAACACAGCCGCGTCAGGTGGATGTGCGTATCATCGCCGCCACGAACAAAGACTTGCAGGCACTGATGGCAGCCGGACAGTTCCGCGAGGATTTGTATTACCGCTTGTTGGGCATGACCATTCATCTCCCACCTTTGCGCGCCCATAAGGACGATCTTGCGCTGCTGGTCGCGCATTTTCTGCGCCAGGCTTGTCAGGCCGAAGGAAAGGGCATCGTGACGATCAGCGAGGCAGCGATGGAAACCTTGTTGCGGGACGAGTGGCCGGGCAATGTGCGGCAACTGCAAACCGAAGTGCAGCAAGCCCTGCTGGCGGTCGGCAGCGGAACACAGCTTGCGGTCGAGCATTTATCCGACCGTTTGCAACTGCGTTCGATGGACTTTGATGAGACGCTGGATCGCTTGTTCCGTCGTTCCCGTTCGCAGCCTGCTGCCAAACCAGCCTTGACCATCGAATTTCCGCGCGAATTGCCCTTGCAGGAAACCTATCAGCAGATGCAGCGCCAGTTTCTCATCGAAGCCCTCCAGCGTCACGGCTGGAACTTGACCCATACCGCCAAGGATTTGGGCGTTTCGTTACCGAAATTACGTCAGGATTTGAAAAAATATGGTGTGCGCTGACCGCGCCACCCGCCAGGTTTTCCACAGGTAGAAAAAATCTTTCTACCTGGGTAGAAACTACTCTTCACCTTGCTTCTCACCAAAATCGCTGTCCTGTTGGAGAGTTAGCTCCCAGTCATCAAGTTCTATCCCAAGCCGTCACTAGAAAAATATTTTCTAGCGCCTCCCCGTAAAAATCGCCGGGCGCATTCCAGCAACCGGCGAACGCATTGCGGCACAATGGTTTACAAGTATCCCACCAGACACAAATCGCATTGGCATAGCAATTGTGGTTAGTGGGGCGGAGTTTTCTAAACAACACGAAGTACAAGGTTTCGGCTGCCCACCCAGCACGCTTGGAGTGGGTGGCCTGCCTGATTGAGTACTGGAATTTCCGACCAGAGGGTTCTTTCCCCCGCGCTAAGGCTGACAGCTATGACAGGGGAAAGTGCGTGCTGGTCATCACCACGAGAGGTATCGAATGTCCTCACTTTCTACCGCGAACCCCAGTCCGCTGCGTTTAGTCAATCCGTTTCCACTCCCTGTCTGGCCTGATGCGCCATTGACACGCCTTGATCCGTGTGTGGTGCAAGTCATCAAGCGAATGGTGACAGATTTGAGCCAGCCCTATTATCTGGAGGATCTGGCCGCTGAGGTCAATCTCTGTCCGCGCCAATTGGAGCGGCTGTTTCAGCAGGAAACGCATTTCACGCCGCTGCAATATTTGAAACGCCTGCGCTTGGAAAAAGCGAAAGCCTTGTTGCTGGATTTTACGCTGAGCATCAAAGAAGTGCGCTTGGAGGTGGGCTACCAACACGCAAATTGGTTCGGCGTGGACTTCAAAGAGGCGTTTGGGATAACACCCCAGCAGTATCGGGCGGGGAAATAAACGCGCCATGTCGTTTTCTGTACACGAATGTCGTTTTTTGTATAGCAAATGTCGTTTTCTGTATACCGATAGTTCCCCACGACGAAAGCCAGTTGTGATAGCGTTTGGGGCGTCCGCAATTGATAAAGTTCACGAGCCTACAGCGATGCTGCCCGGCCAGGAAGTGCGGCTGTCATCCTCGCTCTCAATCTAATTCTGTCTTTTCCAGCGAGCGATCTGCGCTCGCGTCAGGAATCGTGTGTCCAGCATTGGAAGCTGGGATTAGGAGCCTTCTATGCCTTTCTCATTTCGTCGGTTGTCCAAAAGTCATGTGATTGCGTTGTCTTTTGTTCTCATCAGTGCCTTGACCGCATTAGGACTTGGCGCTCGGCGTTGGGGGGCCAATCCCAGAGAAGCTAAGCCGGTTGTTGCCAACACGCCGCAGGTCAAGAACAAGGTCAAGCCTTTAGGGAAAGGCTATCTGCAACGCAAAGGCATCTGGCCGCAATTACGACCACTCTTGGACGCCCACGGCGACCGTTGGGAAAAACCGGGGCAGGAACGCCTGATCCTGATGGGCACGATGGAAAGTCCTGCACGCGCAGGGAAAATCCCCGTGCAACTGATCCTGGAATTTCCTGATAAAGCCCGGCTGGAAAAACAAATAGATGGCAAGCAGCAAGTCACCATCTTTGACGGGAAACGCAAATTCAAATTGGGCGAAGCGTTGTCACCAGAAGAAGCGGATGAACTGGAGTCACTCGTGCTGGACTCCGCCGATCACTTCCTCGCCGGACACATGCAGGGGTTTGCGCTACGACATCTGGGGACCCGCTTTCGCCTCGATGATGGCTCTGCTGCCAATTACAAAGGCCCGTACTATGACATTTATCAAATGACCGACCAGCTTCCCCAGGAGAATGAAGAATTTCTGCCGCAAAACAAACGGTTCTATGTAAATTCCGACACCCAATTGCTGGAACGTATCAGTTATCAACTTACGCGCAATGGCAGGCCGGTAGATGTGCTGGTGCAGTATGCCGGATGGCAGAAAGAGCGCGGTCAGCAAATTCACCGCACCATCACGCGGACGGAAAACGGCAAGTCCACGTTGGAGTTCACCATCAATGCCATTCGCCTCAATCCGCGTGCGGATGACGGCATCTTTACCAAGCCGATCAGCCAATAAATTCATCTCGTGTTCATAAACAGGCAGCCATTCTTATTAGGAGCGTCTATGTCATTGATTCCTCAATTCTCACGTCAGAGCCGGAATTTCCTCGTTCTTTTGGGACTTTTCCTCTTGGCCGCACCTGGCTGGGCACAACAGGAAACACCGGGGCGTGGCACTTACCCGCAAGGGGCTTATTTGCTCTCCGATATTGAGCAGATCAATACCACAAATGGGAATGTGATGTTTCACGTGCCGGTCGGGTCGCTCCCTGCCGGACGCAATGGGCTGAGTGCAGCGGTGGCGTTACATTACAACAGCAAGCTGTGGGATTCCTGGTATGGCTTTGCCTGTGATTACAACTCCAATTGCGAGGACAATGTGCAACAACTATACGCCTCACCAACAGGCGGCTGGCGCTATGGCTACCAATACCAATTACAGTTGCTGACGCGCCCGCAATCCTATCCTTGCTCTGACCCGCGAGCTTGGTACGTTCATCGTCTGGTCATGAACTTCCCGGATGGCAGCAGTCATGAATTCCGTCCTTATGGTTTTGATGATTTTGCAAATGAAGGCTATTACCAAGTTTCCCCCAGCGGATACGGAATCAATAATTCTTGTGGTTGGTCATTATTTACGTCAAATACCATGACGTACTATAGCACTGACAACACATACCTTAGACTGGAAGTGCAGCATGACACTAATGATGGCTGGGAAAACAATCCCTGGACGCTATATTTGCCGAATGGCGGGCGCATTACTGCCAACGAACCCGGCCCGAATGGCCCCATTGTGCAGCGCATCTATGATGCCAACAACAATTTTGTCGAAGTGCAAAATGTTACCTTGCCCAATAACAATCCCGCCAACAAGCTGATAGATCAACTCGGTCGCTCGGTGGTGATTGAGCATGCCAGTACCGGAGATTACATTCACAGCCCGGGGGCGAATGGGCAAACAGTAACGACAACTGTCACCGGGAAAGCCATCAACAATTATTCCTGGAACAATGGCTATTTTGTGGTCGGCAATTCAACGACCTTCGATTTTGGCTTGCCCTTTATTAGTGGGGTAGATCAAATCATCACGCCAACACAAGCTGGCGGGTATGCCTATAGCTTTACTTACAATATTGAGATTGGCAGTGGCGTCAATGGGTATGGCGAAGTCGCTTCGGTCAAGTTACCCTCTGCGGAGCAAAATAAAGCCCAAACAACCTACTCGTACATCGTGACAGGATATACCTCTGCATATCAGGTGCTGCATAATCCGCTTACCCAGAAGACCCTGAAATACCTGAAGCAATACGATAACCCCACCTCTTACGACTCGTCCTCAAATTACATTACTGAAACTTCGACCTACAATATCCCCGCCGATGAATGGGTGGGTAGTAGCAGCCTGACCGCGCCGAATGGAGGCGTAACAAGCGAATGGTTCTATCCGCCGAGTGCTACTCCCTGGCAAAGCGGCTTGGTCTATAAAACCGAAAGTCCGAATGGCACAGTGGTCGAGCGTTTGTGGCAACCCAACACGCCGCAATCTCCGTATCTGGCCGTAGACATCAATCCATACGTGAAAACCGAATTCGTCTCCCTCAAAAATGCCGCCGGAACCTTAGTCAAAACCGCCATCAAAGATTTCAATTATGACAAGAATGGTAACCTAACACAGCAAATCGAATACGATTGGGTGGCGTATTCAAGCGTGCCGCGCGATGGTTCGGGGAAACCGACCGGCATTCCTGGGGGAGCTGTTGTCAAGCGGGTCACGGTCAACACCTTCAATAGCCCGACCCCGGATGCTTCCGATAAAACTACGGTGACGGCGAATGCTTATAACAAGCCCGGCTCGCCGAACCTGCGCAATGCCATTGCCAGCAGCAAAGTGCAGGCCAGCAGCGGCGGAGCAGCGGTTGCTTACACAGAATTCACCTATGACAACGCGACCACTACGGGCAACCTGACCCTGCAACGAAGCTGGGACTCGACGAAAGGGTCTGTCTCTACTCCGCTCACGACCAGCAACTCCATCGCCGTCAGCCATTCCTATGGCACATGGAGCAATGGCAATACGGGCAAGCGGAATCAGACAACCGACGCGAACGGCACCGTTACGAATTTCACGTATGGCGATATAAGCGGCTCAGGAACAGACGTGTATCCAACGCAAATCGTCGCGGCATACGGCACTTCCATCGCTCGCACCACGAATCTGACCTATGATCTCAACAGTGGTTTGACGCTGCAAGCCACCGATGCCGATAACAGCATCACGATGAAAACGACGTATGATGATTTAGGCCGCCCGACGCTGGTTGAGGAAGGCGGTAGCGGTTCGCCGCTCGTTTTCCTGCGCCAGACTTCCACTGAATATTCCGCTGCGCTACGCCGGGTCATCGTCCGTTCCTCAAAGGACACCAAAACCGATGGCAAGCTGATGTCCGTTCAGCATTACGATCAACGTGGTCGCGTGCGTTTGACGCGCACCATTGAGACAGGTCTCTACTCTGATGCTACTGATGAAACTAAAGGTATTAAGGTACAAACACGTTATTTCGCGGGCGATTACAATGGCAGCACGACTCCCAATCCAAACAGCTACTCCTTAACGTCAAATCCTTACCGGGCAGATTATTCCTCCAATGCGGGTAGCGAACCAACGATGGGATGGACACGCTCAAAGGCAGATCAAAGCGGGCGTGTGCTGGAAGTTCAATCGTATGGCGGCACAGCCTTGCCTGCCCCCTTTGTGACGAGCGGTGCAAACAGTACAAACAAAGGCACCGTGGTCACCTATTACGACGCGGAAAATGTACGCGTGACCGATCAAGCCGGCAAGCAACGCACCAGCGCGACTGATGGTTTGAGGCGACTCGTCTCGGTTTGGGAAGCTCCGAATGCGGAAAACTATCTAACCAGTTATACCTATGATGCGCTGGATAGTTTGACGCAGGTCAATCAGGGCGGACAACTGCGTAGCTTTGAATATACCTCGCTCAAACGGTTGAAATTGGCGAATAACCCAGAAAGCGGGATCACACAATACACCTATGACAATAACGGAAACTTACTGACGAAACTGGATGCACGCTCGACCCCTATTACGACGACCTACACCTACGACGCGCTGAATCGCAATACGACGGTGCGCTATTCATCCTATCCGGCTGGGACAGCAGCAGTGGATCGTTTTTACGACACCGTGGCGAATGGTAAAGGCAAGTTCGCGTATGCGGTCAGCTACAACACCGAAACCAACGGCACGCTGACGTACAACTACGATCAAATCAACAACTACGACAAGTTGGGGCGTGTGACCAGCAAATCACAGAACTTCCTCATCAATCAGGGCGGCTATACTTGGCAGCCCTACACGACGACTGCCACCTACAATTTAGCGGGAATGATGACGTCGGAAACCTATCCGTCCGGGCGCACGGTCTATTACAATTATGATGATGCGGGACGAACGACAAGCTTTACAGGTTATCTGGGCGATAGCGCCTTCCGCAATTACTCCACGCAGATGAGCTATCTGCCTGGTGGACAATTGACGAAAGAAGTGTTTGGCACGACGACACCGCTCTATCAACGGCTGAATTACAACTCGCGGCAGCAACTCTTTGCCGTGCGTGTTGGTACCTATAATGGCACGACCTATGATAACGATCCCCAGGCGGCACAAAGCAGCCAAACCTCTTCCTGGGATCGCGGGATGTTGACGTGGCGCTATGGCAGCGACGATGCCACGATCTGGGGCGCAGGCGGCGCGAACAACAATGGCAATGTAGTGTATGCGCAGCATTGGATTCCGGGCGCGAATTCGTATAACGACGAGTATGAATATGATAACCTAAACCGCCTCAAGCAGATCACAGAAAACGGTAATGCGTCGTTTGTGCAAGCCTTTGATTACGATCAGTGGGGCAATCGCACGATCAATCAAACGCTCACGACGACTTCTGCGGACGTCAACAAGAAGATATTCACCGTCAACACGACCAACAATCGCTTAGGCGTGCCGAGCGGCCAGCCATCGAACATTAAAATGGAATATGACGGTGTAGGGAATCTAGTCAACGACACCTGGACGAATCCGAACGCAGGCGGGGCGATGGAATACGATGCTGAGAATCACATGACGTCAGCGGTGAACGGTGCCCACAAATACCGCTACAACGCGGATGGCAAGCGGGTGCGGCGCATCATCTCCGGGACAGGCGAATTCTGGATGGTGTATGGGATTGGCGGGGAGTTGGTGGCGGAGTATAATGCGTCCACAGTAATCCCGACGCAGACGAATCCGACGAAGGAATATGGTTATCGCAACGGGCAGTTGCTCGTCGTTGCGGAAGGCAGTAATCCGCAGTGGTTGATTCAGGATCACCTCGGTTCGACGCGCATAGAAATATGTTTGAGCGGAGCGTCAAATACTGTCGTGCGACGTGATTATTTCCCGTTTGGGGAAGAGATCAAGGGAAGCTTGCGGAGCAGCAGCTATGGTTATGGTATTGCAAGCTGCGGCTCTGGCCCTAAACAAAAATTCACTGGCTATGAACGGGATGATGAGACGGGGCTGGATTTTGCTCAGGCGCGGTATTATGCGAATGTGCAGGGGCGGTTCACAAGTGTTGATCCATTATTAGCAAGTGGTATAGAAGATGAACCTCAAAGCTGGAACCGTTATAATTACTGCTTAAATAACCCTTTAAGGTTTACTGATCCAACAGGCTTAATATGGGGAAAGAAAGATGGAGAATATGTTTGGTATAATAGTGAGGACGAGTTAAAAAATGCGGGAGCAGAAATCGTTGAATTTGCTCATGGATTCCGCTTTTATTATGAAGCAGCGGGTGGTGGTTGGATCAGGCTTGATCCCAACAGAAATTCCTGGGAAAGATTTGATACTGAGGAACAAGCGTTTTATAACTCACACGCACCAAATGCCGGGGGACAATCGGCGCTGGGGGGGCAAGGACAAACGCTAGAATTGTTGTTTGGTGCCCAAGGTATAGGGAGCCTAGCAACGAGTTTGGTGAGAAGTGCGGCTCTTAGGTTTACTACAGTAGAAGTCTTTAGAGTAGAAGCATTAGCAGGTGCAAACACCCGAGTGCTTATTAGTGAAGCAGGGAACGTCGGTGTGCAAGGAGAGAAAATGCTCTTTCTTAATTTTGGGGTAAAATCAAGAGCTGAAGATTTTCTTGCAAAGCGGTTGGCACAAGGATTTGAAGACACAGTAATTAAATCATTCAGAGTCAAAAAATCGTTCCTGAATGAGCTACGGTCATCCGCAGTTTTAGAATCAGAAGCTGCTGCTTTTCCGGGTCGCCCACTTCTTGTAGATACAACCAAGGCGGTTAATCAGTTTGGCCTACGGTCTGCGCAAATTCAAGCGCTTCAAAAGGCAACTGTTCAGGGAAGTGGGAAAATAAAATAGAGCATGCTTTATGAATCAAGATGAAATTTATCGTTTGCGTGAAGGAGCAAAAGGGATTACTCCGACAGAAGGGATTACTTTTACAATTATAGCACGTTGTTCTGGGGATGCCCCATTAGTGCTTGACCGTTGTAAAGAGGTTCTCAGTCTAGTCCTTCAGCCTGACTCTGAAGAGTGGCCATCTAACGCAGAATGGCGCAGATTGCTACCAGAATGGTTCGTGAATAAGTCAGCAGCGGAAATATCTCATCAGGAAGCGGAAAGACGCTTACGACTTCCTCTAAGCGAGCGGATAAGATTGAGTCAGCAGTGGTCTATTAGTGCTTTCGTCCATTGGTTTCAGCCGAATGAACGCCACTGGATTTGGTGGGATGCTGAGGTCAAAGATATAAACACACTACAAATCAAGGTGATCGCCAAAGACGTACCATTCCCTTGGGCAGCACTTGACTGGCTATTAAGAGCATCTGGAGCATTAACGGTTGAAGAGGAGTGAGTATATCCTATGCAGCTTTCCAAGCCGATAAAAAGGGTTATCGGCTGGCAAAAGCAGGTCGTAAGGAGCCTCTTTAGAATAAGACACCGTTGTTGGGTTTTACCGCTATCCCGGATTAGTAATTTTGGATTTCCCGCCTAAACTTGCTGATGGGGCAAAGGTAGCAGGCCAAGAAGATTACATCATCCAGTCATTTACTGCCTTATTGGAACACCTTCATATAACAGCTCCTGCAAAGTTAATCGCCGCTGATTGAGTGTTACGTCGCAAAATCCAAAGGAGCGCGAGCGCCCCTTTGGAAAGTGACTTGTATTTTCATACCACCACCTTGCTTGCGGGTGGTAGTTGAACTTGCCTTATTTGATCCGCCGCCGGAATTTGAAGGAACCGCTTTGTCCGGCTGTCAACGTGCCGACGGTGTCAGTGTATTTGCCGTTGGCGACACCACCCGTACTTAGACTCAGCACAATTACCCCGCCGCGACTGTCACTCTCTTGACCGGGGACATGTGTCGTAAATACAGCCCAGTTGTTGCTGCCGAGATCACCGTCCTCGACAAGGGTGAAATTAGTAGCCGTCAGGGCAACCGACCCCGTTCCGGCGGCTTGCGACAAATTCTGATAAGTGATGGTGTAATCCATGTCGGCACCAGATACGGCTGTGGTAGCCCCCCCGATCCCTGTGGCATTGATCGTGACTGTGCTTTTCAGCACTTTTACGAATCCGGTAAACGTTCGGTCTATCGTCTGGTTGGACTTGGTGTTGTCGCCGGTTGACGTGGCACGAAGGATGGTGTTGTACGGCGTCAACACGGCAATCCCGCTTGGTGCTGTCACTTCTACTAGCACCTGTTGTGTTCCACTGGCTGCCACTGACAGCGTCGTCACTGTCGCGCCGCCGGACGTCGTTGTCCAGGTCGCCCCGTTATCCACACTCACGCGCACTGCGAAGCCTGCTGGCACCGTCGGTGTCGAGAGCGTGTAGCTGTCTGCAATGCTGCCGGTGTTTTGGAGGGTGTTGGTGAAGATAAGAGTTCCGCTCGCTGTGGTGTTTCCTCCGAACGCTACGCCCGCAATCCCGGTACTCAACGATTGATCGGTAAAGTCATCATTGTTGTCCGTTGGGCCGGTCGCCGCTGCCGCACCGTTTGGGCCAATGAGCGGCGCACCATAACTGCCGCCGGTCGTAATTGTCGTCGGTGCCGGGGGCGCACCCACCACCAGCGAAGACAGTAACGGCGTACCCAGATTGTTGTAAGTGACACTGCCCTGGTTCGGAATTATCGTTCCCGGTACCACGCCCGCATTCACGCGGTTTTGGAAGGTGATAGTGGCAAATTCACCCGGCAGTAAACCACCACCAACTGTCGCCGTTGCCCCTGTCCCTACGCGCGCGGTGAGAACGTTCCCAACCACATCCGCCTGGTCATCGCCCGCCGCATCCGTTTTTGCTACGCCGTTGATTTTTAGCGACCCCGCCACATATGTCGCATTGGTGACGGCTGCGAGATTGTCCGCAATCACGGCGTCTGTCACAGGCCCACCCGCTGGATTCGCGGCCAACATTAACGTCCAGGTCATCGTATCGCCCGGCATCAAACTCCCACCATTGTCATCCACCACCGTTTTTTGGAGATTCGGTTGCGGCGGCGCGGCTACGGTGATGCTCGTCACCCGCACCGACCCCGACGCTTGGTCAATCGAAGCGGCGCTGCCATACACGGTATTCAAGTAGGCCGTGTTGTTGACTACTGTTCCGGGCGTGATGGCCGGATTGATCTGTACATCAAACTCCACCACTTGCGTAGCGCCTGGTGCCAGCACGCCGCCACTGACGGCGGAACTGCCCGGCCCGATATTGGCATGCACCAATTGAGAACCGCTCAGGTAATAACCGGTGTCGTCTGCCAACGCATCCGTCACACTGGCACCGTTGATTTTCAGACTACCTGCGACATAGGACAGGTTGGCCTGCATGGTGTCTTCGATGGCGGCATTCGCAGCGCCGTCCGTCGCCGACGTGTTGCGTGCTGTCAAGGTGACATGCAAGATGTCGCCCGGTACTACCGTTCCGCCATTCGCATCCGTCATCGCTTTTGTGACGGAGATGGTTGGACGCAGGCCAATCATTACGGGCGTCGGTTGGTGGTCGAAATTCGGACAGCCAAACAACGTGTGGGGATCGCCGATGTTGGAGGACAACACACTATTGGTTCCGGGGCCGAAACTCGCCGTCCATTGTGACGGAATCAAATCGCCCGGATTGACGGTGTTATTGACTTGCACGCGGTATTTGATTTGTTGCGTGGCCCAGTCAGCATAGCCAATCCCGATAATCGTGCCGCCCGTCCCGACCACAGCACCTTGTCCGGCATAGACTGTGATGACACCGCCCGCGTATTGCGCCGTGTCATCGCCGACTGTATCGGTGCGTCCGCCCACATTGCCCGGCACGTTGCCGAGAATGATTGAGTTCGGCACATAGGTGAAGCGCGGATCCAGCGTGATCGTTCCAACCACACCGTTGGCGGTTGGCCCGCCCGTGTTCGTAATGAGCTGTGTGAACTCCAAAATGTCTCCCGGCTGCACCGTCCCGCCATTGAGATCGTTCACGCTCAAACTGTTCTGGATTTGCGGCGGATCGCTTGACACAGGCATCGCAATCCAAGTGCCTTCATTGTTGGCCGGATCGCCGTCCTGATCGGGATCAGGATCGCTGCCGTTCACGCCTGTATCGGTGACGTGGATAGCTCCACCCAACGCATCGTTCTCGGCTTGCGCATAGACGATGGACAGTGGTGCGGCGGCGGCACCCGTAATGCGAAAGACCATCTCATACACGCCTTCTTCCCCACCGTTCAGACTGCCAGTGGCAAACGTCACCGTGGGGCCAGGTGTCACATAGCTATTGGCAAATCCGGTAAAGGCGGGATTCAACGTCATCGTGGACGGGAATGGGGTGATCGGCGTAATGCTGGTCAATGAATAATTCCAGCATTTGTTCATAAAGGCGTTGAGATGGAGTCTTGTTTGGATGTTCGTCGCTTGTCCGCTCCCATACGCTTTGACGTGGTATTGAAACCGAACCGTGTAATCGCCCAGAGCATTCTGGGTAACCGACTGCACATCGAACGAGGTTCCGACCTTGACCGCTTGCGTCAAGATGATCGCGGCAGGCCGTCCAGCAGGTGACGCAGGCGCGCCAGCAACGGGAGAAGAACCTCCAACTGGATGGTATGTCGCCACCGGGCTGCCCGGTAATGTATTCCCCAACACGTTCGTTCCATTCGCTCCCGCAAAAAACCAGAGTCCACCGCCTGTATCCACGCGCAAGCGCAATGTGTAGGAGGAATTTTCGCCCGCTTGAAGGATATTGCCCGGTACGAAGAGGTTTTGATCGCTAATGCCATTGAAGCCCGGATTAAGGTCTCCCGCAACGGCATTGCCACTCAATGGCGCGACGGACAACACTGAAACGGAAGCCGGGGCCGGAAAGGCCGCGCCCAGATCAATCGTAATGGCACTGGTCAAATCGCTATTGCCGCCCAGATTGTTGGAGTTGACAATCAGGCTTACATCATAAGAATTCCCGCCATTGTAGGCCGTTGCGGCAGGGTAAAAGTTGAGTTCGATATTCGGCGCACCAAAAACTTGCATGCTTGTGATCGTCGGCTGCGCATCATCGAGCGGATTCCCATTGTTATTGGCGTCGGGATTTAGCCCTGTTTGTGACACGTCTGCGAGAAGCATACCACCGCCATACATACCGGTCGCGTTGGCATTATTGGCGTAATTATAGAACGCATCATCCTCTGGTTTGATCCGCATAGTGAGATTGATGATCGCGCTCATGCCCGGTGCCAGACTGTTACCAGGCAATAACAGATTCGGTTGCCCTGCCCCATTGAAGCTGGGGTCAGTTAAGAACCCACTCGGACTACTTAATCCGGTGAGATTCAATATTGCGCCTGGGGCGAATTGCCCGGCGAGATCGTCGGTGACTTGGAGGTTGCTGATGGGCAAGATGCCGTAGTTCTTGACGGTGTAGGTGATGGTGGTTGAGAAACTGCCATCGAGATTGTTGATCGGTGCGCTACCTTGTTTGGCCAGTCCCAATTCGGTTTGGGCAAACGCGGGACTGACGCACAAGCACAAAAATAAAATGAACAATAGCTTTTGCATGAAGTTGATCTCCTGTCTGGGGGAGGGCGACGCGCTTGTACAACGCCGCCCTCGCAGGCGTAATTATTTCGGCTCAATCCCTTGGTGGCTGGTGCCAAAGAGATTGAAGATATTGGCGAGCTTCGTAGTGATCGTGAAGTAGAAGCCCGAACGGATTGGCCCGGTATACGCGAACCGCGCATCTAGCGCGCTCCGGTTGTACCCAAAGCCCAACCGCACGTCTTCCAGCGGCCAGAAACCTAACTCGACTCCCAACGCGGTGCGCCGTTGATTCCACCCAACCTGTCCCAGCCAGCGTCCCTCGACCGCCGCGTCAAAGTAATGACTGAAGCGATCCTGAATGCGCCCCTGGAACAAATAGGTGTCGGTGGAGATACGATTGAGGCTCGGCCCTTCCGAGGACACTTGCCGGAATGCAGCCCTCCCAAACAACTCCACCTTGCCGTTGTGAAATGGCTTGTACAAACCGTCTGTAGTCACTTGATGGACTGTTTCCTGGTTGAGACTGAAATTCAAGCCGCGCCCCGCACCGCCGGGCAAACGGCCCCGATCAAAGCTCGTCATGTCATAGCTCAACAACCAGGCCACGCGGTCGCTTTCTGCCGGACGATAGGCAAACGCCGCGCGCCCCTGCATGATCTGGCTCTCGATGTTCTGGAAATTCGTTTTGGACAATTGGAAGTTGCCCAGACTTGTGAGGTTTTCTGTCATCCTTCCTGCCGCGCCTGCCGACAGAATCTGGCCAAAGCCTAGCCGGTTACGCAGCTCGTAGCGCAACGACGTTTTGAAGTCTTCCGTCGGCATCCAGGCTGCCGCCAGCGAACCACTAACAAAGCCATCCTGTTGGCCTGCCGTGTGGAAGCCCTTCTCCACACCTGCGTCCAGCGACAAGGTCTTGCTCGCCTGGAACTTCTGGTTCACGCCCAAGACGGCGAAACTGTCGGTCCCATTGATGCCTTGCTCAATCTGGTAGCGCGAGACAAAGTTCGTATTACGGAAGAATTTCGTCTCCACCCCAAAGGACATCTCTTTGCGGCTATTGCTCGCTGCAAAGCCCGTGCTGGACAAATCGGCAATCGGTAAAATCGCCGCTGAACCCAGCCGCTGCGTGAAGAACAGATTCGTAAAGTTATTGAGCTTGTACTTCGCGCCTACTAACCATTGATCGGGATAGGTCTGATCTTTGCCCTGAACGAGGTTCTGTTCCCGGCTCACTTGCAGGCTGAGTTTTTCAGTCGGGTTATATTCCACGCCCGCTTTCACCATCTGCGAGTTCGTCGTCGTTGTGCTATTGACGCTGTTCGTTGTCAGTTCGCGCATTGCGTAACCGAGGTTCGCCCGGAACTTTTTGCCGAACTGGTGAGACCATTCCGCGTCTAGGGTCTTGCGCCCATTGTCCACATTGACCGTCTTGTTTTGCTCGTCAATGTAGCCCATCGTGAACTCATCATTCGCTGTAATGTTGGCCGTTAACACTGCCTGGAACCGTTTTGTGCCGGGCGTGGTCGTGCCGCCGAACGGATTGAAGTAGCCTTCATCCGAACGCGCGTACAACGCATTGGCAACGAACATCTTGCCCAACGGCTGATGCCATTCCGCCCGATACGCATTGCCGCGATGGAAGCCACTCGCTAAACCAAAGTAGTTGCCTGCCGCCGCCACTTGGCCTGATGTTCGTGACCATTCCGCCGATATGTTGCCACTGTTGAAGAGCGCTTTATGCAAGTCTACCCCGCTGATCTGGTACGCGCCAAAGCCCCTTTGCAACTGGTCAATATACGTGCCACCCACATTGAGGCCTTTCCATCCCCACTGCGCGCGTCCCGCATAGACGTTCGACGAATTGCCACCATCGGCGAATTCATAAATCGTCACCACTTGCACCAAATCCAACGCCGACGTAAATGCTTGCAATGACCGTTGCAGATACAGCACGCCCGTCAGGTAATCAATTTGGTAATCAATTCCTCTGACCAACGCTTCCGTCTTTTGCACTACCTCCGGGCTGCGCCGGTCGCGGTATTCCAAAAACACCTGTTCTGTGTTCGGCAGCAAACCCGACGCGCTCAATTTGGCATAGCCGAGAATGTTGCCCGGAAACACATCCCGCGCAAATTGCGTTTGGGGACGCGCACCCGCTACCGTCAGATAGGTTTGTTTGTTCGCTTCGATGTGGATTTTCCCACCGGTTAACGAACGCTCATACAACGACAATTGCGGCCCCGCTAGATTGCTCGCACCGAACCCCGCAAAGTTGCTCAAGGTGTTCGCCGTTGTGCCGATGCGGACGCTTGAACCTAATCCCACGCCCTGGAAGCTTGATGGTTGGTAGTTACCCACCTCGTTCCCCAGCAGCCGGAAGTCGCCAAACATTGCGTATTGCTGTCCATGCTCCAATTTGAAGTACAGCTTCGAGTTCGATTGCACTTCCTGAAACCGCGTCGAAGAATCACCGAAAATCGGATACATCCGATCCTGCGGATTCTGTTGGAAAAGTTGATTCTGATTCAGTAACCGATTCAGCGGACGGCTCGTATCGTAACTGCCAGTGAAGGTTGTTTGATTGCCGAGCGGCGCTTTGAGGAAAAACTGGCCGCGTCCCGTCACCTTCTCCTTATCGCCCGAAAGCTGATGTTCCGGCGCGGCAGCACCCACCGATACTTTCCCAACACCCACCATCAACGTCGGTCGGATTTCCGGGTCTATCTGGATTTGACTCTCTGCGTGTAACGTTCCATTGGACGCGAAGAATTTCACCAAGCCAGCTTGTTGCGGCGCGATGTATTGCACCAACGCTAAACCGCCCAGCATCTCCAGCTTCACCTGATTCTCCGTCTCCGGTGTTTGTTCCACCGAAAGGCCGTTCGAGCGAGTCAGGTCTTGCGCCATCAATTGCCGATGCCGACTCGGCGCTGCTCCAAGGCGTTGTAACGAACCTGCGCTGGCCTTCAACACAAGGATGTCATTGTCCGCCGCCGGATTGCCCCATTGGTCGAACGCTTCGATCACGACATCTATGGTTTGCCGTCCGCCTGCACGCAACACTGTCGCGCTCGGATGAAGGGACAATTTCTCACTTGGCCCCCGGCCATAGAGACTCAACATCTCCACTGCTTTTTCAGCACCATCCGGCCCCACCGAAATCACTTTCACGCTGTTTGGGCCAGGATTCAGGTTCACTCCATTGAAGTAGTAGCTGGAGAAGCCAACCTTCGGATCGGTCAATTTCCGACCGATTTGATTGTCGCCGACCTCTTTGCCATTCACTTCCAGTTTGACGCTGTGGCCTTGTGCGACCCGCGCTTCCAAACTCAAGGCACGATCCATCACGACTTCCCCGGATTTGTAACGCGGAAGCACGATCTGGTTTTCGTTGATGCGTTCGATTTGCGCTGCGCTTTCGGCAAACTCCGGTTGCACCGCTGCATCCAACTCCCGACCAGATGCCTTGTCTGCTTCGTCGTGAATCTTCTGCGTCGCACGCTCGCGCAACTTCTTCATCCGACAATCGAACTCTTTCTCGTCCTCGCAAGGCCGCCGCGCGATATGGGCCGTTTCGATTTCCTTCGGCTGCCAGCCTGACGGAACCAGCGCGAAGTTCTGCCGCATAATGCCGCCTCCCAAAAGCGGACGTTGCACCAGCCTCGTCCATGAATGCTGATATTTGAGGTTTTCATCAATCAACATTGCGCCTTGCGGCACCGACAACGGATCAAGAATCAACACGATGCTGCCTGCATCCAACATCGGCAGGTTGTATTGCCCATTCGCATCGGTCACGACGGCGGTGCCGTTGGCGGTGTAGATGCGTGCGCCCGCTACGGGGCGGTCGGCCTCCTTGTCATAGAACCCATTCTTATTGAGGTCTTCAAACACGCGCCCAATGATCGCCTGCTTGTCTGAAAAGATGCCGCCTTGCACTTGCACTGAGGCACGCGCTGTCGGCGATTTTGCGACTTCCCCTGTCGGGAATTTTCCTTCCGCAGTGGCGAGGTTCTCCGACTGACCTTGATGCGCTGATGGGCCGACGATCACGCGATATTGCAGCGTTACTGTTTCGTGCGCGGCAAGCATTCCGACCGGAATCGTGCTGACACCACCAACCGAAGTGAGGTTCACATTCGTGACCGTTTGTCCGCGCAGCAATTGGACTTTGTTTTCCGCCAAGCGGAAGCCGCCAGGCAACTTGTCCACCACTATTGCGTCACTCACTGGCGCGTTTGTCCGATTCGTGACCGCCACGTTGTAGCTGACAATATCGCCAACCACCGCAAAGGCTTTATCTACCGTTTTGCGGATTTCCAAGGTTTGCGTTTCAAACATTGGAAGGTTGAATGTTAAGACTGACAAGCTCGGCAACAATACATCGCCGTTCGTGAGTGTAAAACCACCGCTGACCGCCAGCGATTGTCCATCGGATGAATGCAGTGTTGCCGTAAACAAACCATCGCCCGTCGGGACAATAGTGACTTGAATCGTGCGCGAGGCATAGCCATTCGCCTGGCTCGTGACGTAGTACGCGGCTGGCACGCCAACCGCTCCTAGTTGTGACGGTGCAGGCACGAAGTTGAAGGCACCGCTGGCGCTGGTGGTTAACGTCGGTGTGTTGGCCTGGTTCGGCGCATAACCACTATTGCTCGGAATGTTCAGTGGATCACTACCCGCCGGATCAGTCGCAAGCGTGACCACCGCTCCGCTAATCGGCACACTGCCGCCCGCCCGTCCTGCAAACACAATCCCTACTGGATTCTGAATCACCGTGTTCGGATTCGTGGTGGTTTGCGGGAAGTTTGTGCCAGAGAAAATGCCGCGATTGATTAATCCCGTGCCGGCAGGAATCCCCTCGCCAAGTTTGGCTTTGAACTCAATCTTGACTGTGGCACCAATCGCAATAGAGGCCCATTTGGCCTGTACGCGCGCGCCGTTGGCGTCGCCATTGTCCGCATCAACGGCATCCGTTAAGGCAACACCATCCACTTTGAGTGTGTTGGCAACATATGTCACGCCATTCGGTAAATCGTCTACGAACGTGACGTTCAGCGCCTCGCTTCCGCCACTGTTTTTGAACGTGATGTAGTACCAAAATTCCTGCCCCGTTGCGACCGTCATTTGTGTCTTCCCGCTCAACGGATCGCTCAGGCTGGTTTCACTGGAAGTTTTGACCGGCGGCTTTTGTGGATCGCGCGGGTCGGAGAACTTCGGGCCTTCATTCATCCCATACAGCCGCTGCCCGGCGTCCGTAGTATTCCCATTGACGCCGGGTGTTACGGTGGTCGCGGTTAAGTTGATCGCGGTAGTCGTCCCAGCCTGCGCGTTGCCCGTATTGAAGGATACGATCACTGGAACGCATTGACCGGGTTGTAGTGTGGGAGTTTCCGTTGTGCCAATCACCACCGGCACGTCGCCCGCGTCCACAACGCCGTTGGCGTTCAAATCGTAATAGAGGTTTTGAAGGGTCGCGGGCGCGCCGATCTTGGCGTCCGTCACGTGGACAGTGTTAGCGACGTTGCCGCTGTTGCAGATCGCAAAGGTTCGATATTGATTTTCCAGTGGGCCAAAGTTGATCGGCGGCGTCGTTTCATCTGGTGTCACCTGGACACCTGCAATCGCCGCGACAATAACTTTGACTGGCTCACTGACTGTGTTGATGGTGGCTCCGCTCGGATCGGTATAGCTGGCGGAGGCTTGATTGATGATCTCGGTGCCACTACCTGGGACTTGTGCCCAGAGCGTCGTGCTAAAGAGCAACGCACACAGCAGCAGAATGAGGGATCGTTTGGTCATTGCTTCTCCTAAAATATGAAGACGGATGGCTCTGGCAGGGCGAGGAACCCCCAAGGCAAAGCCAGATTGAGATGAGGGAGCAACCGGACGAGCATTCACGGGTCAGTGGCTCCAACTCGTCCGGTTGCATCTGCACGGATGGCTCCTCAGTTCACCCGTACATTGCGGCACCTACTGCTTAATCTTCCGCTTGAAGGCGAACGTTCCTGACTGGCCTGGAGCTAGTGTTGGAACCGTGTCCGTCAAAACGGATGACCCAGTCGTGTCGCCGGTAATCGTGCCGCCATTGGTGTCGGTGGCAGAGGCCGCGACGTGATCGGTCGTGTTGCCCCAATTGTTCGGCGCAGCATTGCCGTTCTCCGTGATGACTATATTGGTCACATTGAGCGTGACGGAGTTCGTTCCACCGCTCACAGCAATGTTCGTGTAGGTGATTTGGTAGGTGATTTGTGCGCCCGGCACGGCATCGGTTGGCCCGCCTAAGCCTGTAGTGTTTGCGACCACCGCTGTTTTGACGAGTTTCAGATACCCCGTGTACAGGCGATCTATCGTGTTGTTACTGAGGGTCGGGTCGGTGACTGAGGTGGCCTTGATGACGGTGTCATAGCCTGCCACGGCGGGAATCCCGGCAGGAGCGGTTACACGCACCTGGTAGTTCATGGCCGCAGCGGGTGCCAAGGTTGCAGTCGTGACACTGCTACCGCCCGAAACGGTTGTCCAGGTTGTGCCGCTATCCAAACTGATCTCCACCGTGAACCCGGCAGGAACCGTGGGCGTCGTCAAGACGAACTTGTCATTGCCATTCCCACTGTTCTGCAAAGTGTTGGTGAAAATGACGGTGGCTGGAGCTGTCGTGTTTTCCCCTGGTGCCACGCCACTCAAACCAGTCGTGGATGATTTATTGGTAAAGTCATCGTTCGTTCCCGTCGGACCAGTTGCGTCCGCATGGCCGGAGGTTCCATTGAGAACGCCTGCGGTAATGACAACGGCAGTAATCTGCGGAACGCCTGTTCCTGCGGTGCCGCCGAGCGGAACGCTGGAACCATTGCCATTCCCCTTGTTTGGGGTCGCGTCGCCCGATTGATCCGTGATCAGATTGCCCAGACCACTCGTCCCAAACGTGTCGGCAATAAACACAATGCTGTTGCCCGCCGGGGCGCTGGGAAGTAAAGTGACCGTGAAGGGAATGTTGGCACTGCACGCCCCTGCCGCTAAGGAGTTGCCCACTGGAAAGGCCAGCCGAGTAATGCTCGTCAGCGCGGGTTGTGTCGTGGCCCACGTTGCCATCGTCGGCGCAGTTGTCAACGGGTCGGCGCTGTACAGGGTACCAACCGGAAAGCTCTGACCGGCTGTCAACTGCGTGAACTGTGGGATCGGTGCCACAATAAATACCGAGGAATTCGCGCCCGCTGGTGCGCCCGGTAAGGTCATCGCTGTCACTGGACGATCTGCCGGATTACAGGATTGCACGGTATAGGGAATCGTGCTGCCAGGGGATATTGGCCCCGCCGGAACAATCGCCGTAAGCTGCAATTGCGAATCCTTCACAATCGCACCTGTGTAACTGCCGACGGCTTCGTGAATCCCATTCACGGCTGTTGCATCAGAAGTTTTCACTCCACCCGCCGAACCATCATCCACCACGTCATCACTCGCGCTGTCACCCAATTTCGTGGTGTATGTACCCGGTGTCGCCGCAGCATTCGCTTGTACTTCCACCAGCACCTTGATTGAACTGCCTTGCGCGACAGCGGCGGAATTGACTGTTGCGGCATTCGTGAGAATGTCTGGCTCGCCCGGATCAATCACACCGTTGTTGTTGAGGTCAATCACCGCGCGCAGAATGGTGACCGGGCCGGTCGTGGTTTCGCCAGCCCCGTTGACCGGGAAGGTGAACGGCATACTGGTATTGCCAGTGTTCGTCATCGTGAAGGGCAGGGTGGCCTTCTCGTTTGGAACGAGGGATGGGGCTGTGGCTCCATCTGGGGTAATTACGATCCCGCTTACTACGGCAATGGTGACTGTGACTGTGTTGGATTGATTGCTGTGGGAATTCCCCGCCGGGTCACTGTAGGTGTATTTCGCTGTATTCGAAATCACCGTGCCGCCAGCGGCGTGAGATTGTCCGAGGACTCCGCCCGCTGCCAACGCGAGTAGGGCTGTCGCCAGGACTGAGCGCAGAATGGGAAACTTTTTTTTGGCTTTCATCTGCTACGACTCCTTTCTTATTTGACCGTCCGACGGAAACGACACGTCGCTTGTCCGCCTGATGGGAGGCCGCTGGTTAAGTTGAAGGTGAGATTGGTGCTACCTGCGCTGTCGCCTGTGACCGTGAAAGGCACGCTGCACGTTGCGCTGCCGACCACTTGATTCGTCAGGTTGCCCCAATTGTTGGGCGCGGCAGTGCCATCTTCGGTGATAGCAATGCCGGTAGATGTGAGCGAGTAGCGTTTGGCATCCCAGGGGAACGTGCCGCTGGTGCCATTGCTGCCTTGTCCAGTAATGGTTAAGACATACTCGATTTCCGCTCCAGGAACGGCATCTGTCGCGGCCCCCACTCCAGTGGTGTTCGTCACCGTTGCGGCCTTCACGACTTTGAGGCTGTCGCCGACGAGTGTGTCGCCAGTGGATTCAAAGGTTTCGTTCTTTGGACAAGTGCCACTGACGCCGATGCCATTGAAGACGCGGGCGGTAGTGGTTCGTGTGTAGCTCGGAAAGATCGGCGTGTTTGTGCCAGCAAAATACCAGCCCGCGTAGATGTTCAGGCTGAGCGTATTATGACCCGTGCCGAACCGCGCCGCCGGAACCGTGTAGCGCAGCAGAAAATCCACGGCTTGTCCTGGATTCAATGTAATCCCGTTCATCGGTACGTTGAGCGGGTCAACGCTGTGGATTTGAGAGGTGAGAATACTGGTGGCGGAATTGAGTCCGGCGAAGGACTTCAGCAGTTTCCAGGTCGCGCCGCCATCGAAAGAAACTTCTGCCGTAATGTCCGGCGCATTATCAAACAACACGCCTGCTGTCGCTCCGGTATAGGGCGTGTAGGTGGAATAGCCGGTGTCAAGTTCCTTATGTCCCTGGATCAACCCAAAACTCAGCGGCAGACTGCCGTAGTTCGTAATGCGCTTGGGCGAGACGAACACGTAATTTCCGGTGATCGTGTTGAATGCAGGTGTCGGCCACAACGTACCGTCATAGTGTTCACAGTTTGAGGTGTAGGACTCCGCCTGCGTCGAAGCCGCATTGGAGGCTGGCCCCATGTACATATTTGGAGAGCCAGCAACAGCAGTTTGCTGTTGTACGCCGTTCCCATCCGAAGAACCAATCGCAGGGCCTTCATCAAAGTTGGCGTTGCCGTCCCCTTTATTCGGCACGGTGTCGCCGCTCTGATCCGTAATTGGATTGTTCAAGGTATTCGTGGCAAAGACATCCACGATCTCACTGATGTTTGGTACCGTCGCTGGATTGAGACCCGGATTGATCGTCACCACTAAGGGAAAGCTCGCCGTGCATGCGCCTGCCGCTAGACTGCTGCCCGCTGGAAACGCCATGCGCGTGACCGATGAAATCGGCGACGGGACAGTGGTTGTCCAAGTCGCTGCCATCGGCGCGGTGGCCAAGGGGGAGGTGCTGTAGAGCGTATTGGAGGGGAAGGATTGGCCTGCTTTGAGACTGGTGTTCGTCGGAATTGGCGCGATCAAGAATACGGCGCTGTTGCTACCGCCCGGCGCGCCCGGTAGCGTGATCGCGTTCGCCGTCCGCTCGCCGCTATTGCACGCCTGTAGGTTGTAGCTGATGTCACTGCCGGGCGTCACGGGTCCTGCCGGAGCCGTCAAGGTAATCGCAATCTCTGCATCTTTATCCACCGTGGTGGTGTAACTACCCGTGGCTTCCAAAATGCCATTGACTGCTGATGCGTCGGTGGTCTTGACTTCGTTGGCGCTGTTATTCGTTGCTACACTGTCCGTCGCGCTGTCGCCTAACTTGACCGTGATCGCAGAATTATCTGCCGCCGTCGGATTGACGGTAATCTCTGCCAGCACTTTCAAACTGCCATTCTGCACCAACGGCGCGCAGTTGACGGCTGCCGCATTCGTCAGAATGTCGGTGTCAGTGGGATCAATGATTCCGTTGCCATTCGCATCAATCACCAATTTGGTAATCGTGGCCGGGCCGACAACCGAGGCGCTGCTTCCGCTCGCTCCAAAGGTGACGGGCTGGGTAAAGTTACCGGTATTGGTGACGGCGAAGGCTTGCACTGTCACTTGTCCCGGAACCAGGTTCGGCAAGACCGAATTGTCTGGGGTAATGACCAGCCCAGCGACATTCGCCACCGCGATCACGACTTCGTTTGATAGTGTGCTATAGCTTGTGCCGCTGCCGTCGCCATACGTGGCGCTGGCCGTGTTCTTGATTTGCGTACCGCCTGGGGTGGCCTGTCCCAGTGCGAGTGAGGTGAGGAACACTGCACTCAGCAGTAACCCGCACATCAGGCGAGAAAGTTGATTCATACTGCAAACTCCTTATGAGGATGGTTGTTGAGGAAGCTAAAGGCGGGTTGGACATTTGCGTTCCGTGACCCGCCTCTTTGCTACTTGATGCGAACTTGGTAATTGGCCGTCGTTTGGCCGGTGGGGAGGGTGGAATAAGTAAAGCGGAGATTTGTATAAAGACTCACGGGGGCTTCCACCAAGTGATCCTGACCGTCTGGTCCGCGTTGCCGGATCATCGGACGCGCGGCCCAGGTCATCCCGCCGTCCAGCGAGAATTCCAGGCTGGCCTGCGCTGACGCCGACCCAGCAACATATTCCGTCTTCTTATCCACCGGCAGAGTGGCGACAAAGTTCTTGACTGCGCTATCGGTATCGTTGACGGCAGTGAGGCTCCAAGTGATCGTTTCACCCGGCTTCCCTTCCACACGGTCGGAGGCGAGCGTTTCCCCGCCTCGCGTTACCCAGCCTTTCAGCAGGAGATTAACTTTGTTTTGTGCGGTGTTGGCGAGGGCCAGTGTGGCAGTAAGCGTGAGTAGGCACACGAAGGCCATGAGGAGACGAGCTTTCATTTTCGTTTCTTCCTTTGCTATGAGTTAGTCGGATAGGCGTAAGGATCGGTGAGATCAGGCACGCCCGATTACGGCGGCGGGTAATTGCAATGAGCGTGCCGAGGGGCGTTAAGATGGGAAGGGATGGGCGAGGTTTTTCACTTGTTAAAAAAATGACTGAACGTTTACTTTCCCTCTTGCGTTTTTCTGCTTTAGTGTTTAGAGTCCCACGTTCTCATGCTTGGGATGGTGACCTGAGCAAGAGAATTCACAGGCTGATAGCGAATGCAGTATGGGAGTGATGATCCCAGAAATTGCCATTGGCTGTTGGCAAGACACTAAACGAAGCACTTGGATTTTTTTCTCAAGGAAAGCCTTGAGATCAAGCGGTGATTTAATGACTCCTTTGCTAAAGGGTCCGCCTGTCTCATCAACAGGTGTGTTTAGTGCCGCCGCTTGATCTCAGGGCTTTTGTTCTTTATACAAGATGGATTCGTTCGTGGAATGAACCTGGTTGCATCCAAGTATCCTTTTTCGCGCGTGGGGCAGTTCTTTTGTGGAAATGTCTGGTGATTTAGGAGAGATATGAGCGTGACCGGAAACACTGAGAGGCGCATTGGTTTTTCCTCAATACGCCCCTCAGTGGTTTTTGTTTCCTGTTCGGTTGTTAACGCCAACCTGACAGGGTAGATCAATCTTGTAACTTTAGCCCAATACAACAGCCTGGTAAGCTGTTGGTAGAATGATCTGTTGGTAGTGTATGAGAAACCTTTGCTTTCGTCAAAAGGTTTCACCTACCATTTGCTCAGCCTATCTGATCTTCTGCATACAACTTGCCTGTCTGTCCTCTCATTTTGGTGATCTTGGAGATTGTATGAATTCCTATGGTGGTTACGACTTGGATGACAACCCTCTGGTGCAGGCGATTGGGAAGTTGCATCTCACTGGAAACCTGGTGGCGCGTTCCTGGTTTCACTATTTGCGGAAACCCACCGGCAAACCTGACCTGCTCGCCATTATGTTGTTAGCTGAGATCGTCTATTGGTACCGTCCAATCCAGGGAACGGATCATGAAACTGGCTTGCCCCTGCCCTGGCGCAAGAAATTCAAAGAACAATTGTTGCGCGTGGATTATCAGAAGCTGGCGGATCGGTTTGGATTCTCTTATGACCAGGTGCAACGAGCAATCACTTTTCTGCGCAACAAAGGACTTCTTCATATCCGACTGCGCGCCCATGCCAATGGCACTTACGTCTACCTTGAACTGATCGTAGAACGAGTCGAGCAAATTAGTGTCGTTCCGCAAGGCGTGACGGAAGAAACGGTCTGGGAAGAGTTTTCTGCGGGCGGGATTGAGCGAGTAGATGTTGCTGTGGCGCTTGACTTTACTCAGCGCCCAGCAACGCACCAGACCCACCCGGCAAATTTGCAAGGTCCCCCCACCTCGCAAATTTGCAAGGTCGGTACCCACCCGGCAAATCTGCGACGTCGCCACCCCGCAAATTTGCCGGGTCATAAGGAAGATAAGATTTCTGGTATTACAAAGATTTCTAAAACAACAGAAATCCCCCCTACCCCCCTTGCAGAAACCGACAACCAGACGGATGGAGTTGTTGTTGAGGAAAATTTAGGAGAAGTTGTTGCCCCGAAAGTATTCCCCCTTACTGATCCTGTAGATGCGGAATTGCTTAGCGGACAAGGCCGAATCACAAGCGAAAATTTCCTACTGGCTGTTCAAACCCAAGGCGCGCTAGCCCTTCAGCCCATGTTTGAGGAATTGCCCTTCGAGATGAAAACCGACTCTGCGGCGCTGGAGGAGATGTCAGGGATGGATGGGGATGAACTTTCTCCCGTCAAAGCTCCTTCCAATCGCACCGTCCGACTCGCCCATCAAAACCAACAACTACCCACCATCCTTCCGGCAGCAGTGCAGGCGCTTGTCGAGTGGACGATTGGCACGATTGGCTGCTCGGCTTCCCAAAGGGAAATTCAAACCCTCCTCGAACTGTGTCGTGATGAGAAATATTCCTTCGCGGAACTGACCGCCTGCTATCTCGCCCACAAAGCGCCTGGAAGTCGGTGGAATCGTCCTTCATGGCAGTCGGTCAAAAGCGATATTGCTCGCTTTGCAAGTCTCTATCGCGCCGTCGCTGACGCCACGACCAAACTGCCCGATCTGTCCGTTCTTGTGAATGCGCTCGGTTGGGAATGGGCCAAATTGGCGCTGGCGGATCAACATGCTTGGGCCGTCGCCGTCCAGCAATTTGGGTGGGATTCTGCTCAGGCGTCCGTATTTCTTGCTCACTTCCACCAAACCTTGAAAGGCCAAAAGGGATTCGCGCCGACTGTGGCCGATTTATGCGATCACTGGCAACGTGCGCTGGCAACCCAAACGACAACCGCTAGACTGACCGACGTGCAGCAATCCCTAGTGGCGCAACTCGAAGCCCACGGCATCAAGCCTGCACAGGCCGTTGAATTGGTCTTGCAGGATGAAACGGAGGTTGGCACTCAACTTGCTGCTCTTCCCTATCGGGATCGCGACGCGATTGAGAGCCTTTCGGGCTGGCTCATCAAAGCAATTCGCCACCGCTACAGTGTTCCATCGAGTCTCACAACCTATCTCGCCCGTATGGAAGCAAACCAGGAGGCCGAACGCTTGAAACGAGAACAGGAAGCGCAACAAGAAGCGCACTGGCTCGCTAACCGGGCGGGCTATTTTGCTTACCTTGAACAATGCGCTTTGCTCTTGCAGCTACAAAATCCATGCGATTGGACGGCATTTCAAGCGACAAATCCCACTGGAACAATGGCTGATCATTGGGGCGAGTTTTGGAAGTTTTTCGATTTGCGCCCTCAAGTCGCTTTGCAAGTACTCCATTTTCTCGAATGGGATCAGGTTGTCATGGTAGGCGAAGACCCGATCCGTTATCGCCAAGTGACCACTCCGGCTCCCGTGCTTGCTTCTCAATCAGTTGCTCTAGTAAAAGATTGGCATCCCCAGCAAGAGCCAAGTCAGGAAGCTTATTACAGCTATGTTCGGGAACGAGTTGATACGATGCAGACTGCTCACCCTGTCGAATACGCTGCATTCATTGCGGATTCCGCAAAGCAGCGCGACTGCATCAAAACCTTCAAGCGGATGGTCGAGGCTTTTGATGAACCCAAGGGGCAGTGGGATCGCTTCGTGCAATATTTTCAAACCTTGCCATTATCCGTTCCAGTGTTGACGTGGACGCAATGGAGGGAGGCGTGCGGATAAATTGGGCGTCGAATGCGTGGTGAAAAAACGAGAAAAACTGCTTGCCATATTGGATAGATTATCCGATAATTTTGCCATCTGATCGAAGCCAATTTCATTTTCCCGTCCCCAGACAGGAAGAAACTCGTGAACAATCTACATCCTTGTGTTTTATTGGTAACTACTGACACCTGCCAATTGTTTATCCAGCAATATGCAGGTTCCTTACCGAACCTATCCTTCGCCAGAAGTTTTGGTGTGGAGACCATCACATCCTATCAAAGTTTAGTTGTGGAAGATGCGCTTTGGGATTACGAAGAAGCACAGCCCTTTCTGGCGCATGGCATTCCGGTATTTGTCGTTTCTCGTAATCCGACGGGATCGCATGCCGTTTTTGAATATCGTCAGGTTGGCGTGCGGAAATATTTTGGTTTGACAACGAAATCTGATGTCGAAGCCTTTGTCTCGCAACTGAGCATCGAAACGCGCCGTTACCAGCAAGGACTGGTTGCGGCGCAGCCTCGCTCGCTTGGATCTGCCAAGGAACAGTTGCTGGTGGGAAATAGTCCGGCGATGTTACATCTTGCTGATGAAGTGTTCAGCGTAGCAAAATCAGAGTTGAGTGTCTTGCTGCTCGGCGAGACGGGCGCTGGCAAGGAAGTCATCGCACGTACGCTGCACAACTTGAGTGGGCGTTCCGGCAAACTGGTGGCCGTTAATTGTAGTGCGCTTCCTGCCGAGTTGGCTGAATCGCTCTTGTTTGGTCATGAGAAAGGAGCTTTTACTGGGGCCAACGAACGGAAGGAGGGATATTTTGCGCAAGCGGAAGGTGGCACCTTGTTTCTCGATGAAGTCTTTGAGTTGCCAGAATTCCTCCAGGCTAAATTATTGCGTGCGCTGCAAGAAGGGACGGTCGTTCCGGTCGGTGGGAAGGAGAAAAAGGTGCAGGTGCGTGTCATCGGGGCAACGAATAAGAAACCGGAGCAGATGCTACGCGATGGCGGGTTGCGTGAGGATTTCTTGTACCGGTTCAAAAAACAAATACTCATTCCGTCCTTACGTGAGCGAAGGCAAGATATTCCGCTCTTGGTCGAGTCTTTTTTGAGCGATTGTGGTACGTCACTACAGATCGGAGCGGATGTAATGCCATTACTGCAAGCCTATTCCTGGCCTGGCAACGTGCGTGAGTTACGAGCTATGGTAGAGGACTGGGCTCACCGCCTGAATCAAGGTGAGCGCGTTTTGGTGGAGGATCTGCCGCCTGCTTTACGTCCAGCAATAACGCTTTCCCCGGCTGCATCGGCCACTGTTCAGAAAATTATCTTGGAATTTAAGGACGAGTTCAGTTTGGAGACTGTTACCAAAGCGTTTATGAAAAAGGTATTGGATGACTGCGGGGGCAATATTTCGGCAGCCGCACGCATGTTGAAGATCAGCCGTCAAACGCTCAGCCGCAATCTTTTCTCATACTGATTGGGATAATTGTTCCCTTGGATGGTCTTCTAAACCTAACTGCTTACTGTAAGCAGCGATAATCTCGTCGGCGTGTGGAGCGTTTTTTTCCTGGAACTCCTCGAAGGTCATGAGCGCGGCCTGTGCGCCGAACTCTTTGAAGACACTCCGATAGGCCGCGCGTTCGATCTCTGCCTCATCCATTGCGGCATATCGTTTGCGCCAATACTTTTTTTTCTCTAGCTGCATCTCCTCAATCTGTGCAGCCGTATAAGTTGTTCGAACATAAGCTTCAGTCTCGGTTTTCAGGTAATGGTCATACGCATGTTCGAAGGCATGTAAGGCGAACTCTTTCCCCTCACGTTCCAAATCTTGCGGGGCCACGCGGTATTCACCGACGCGGGAGTTCCCTTGTTTTCTCTCTTTTCCGCCCCCTGCCATTGGAGTCCTATTTTGTCGCACCGAAAGAATATCCTCGCAATGACGTTCCAACCCATTCATCCAGAGCGGTGAAAAATTATCCTGCGCCGCTTGCGTCAAAGCGGCTGCAATCAATTCCTGGGCCGTCTCATAGCCAAGATCGAGAATCAGATTTTCGGCCATCGAGATTTCTTTGCGGGACGGATCTCGTCGTACCGAGCCAAAGCGCAAATGAAGAAAGTGCTTTACCAACAACTCAGCCTCCCCTGCCCCCGAAGGTAAGGTTTTGCTGTCCGGTAAACTTTCGGGTTCTCGTCGCACGCGATTGAACTCCTGGTACTCCGCGACGGCTCGTGGGCCAATCGTGTACCAGATGCGCCAGTCTCGGATGTCATCGCGATCCATCAAAGATTCGTATCGGACCTTCAGGATGTAACTGCTTTGCAAATGGGCGCGGTGAATCTTGTACATCTGCTTTTGCATCGGCACGGCATTTTCGTAGCGTTTTTGCCCAGAAGCGAGACAATATTCCGAATAGTCGAGCCAGCAACTTTCCTGACCATTTCTCAGGGCGGCATACACTTTAAAACTGGCGACTTCATACCAACGTTGGGCCGAAGGTGAAGGAATCGCTTTCAAGTAACTGAAGTCAAGTGGGCGGACCGGGACTTCATTGAGGAGACCGGCATAGACTTGGCCTGGGATGATGTAGACAGCATCCGCCTCTTGTCCATCGGGTAATTGCTCGCCGGTGAAAATCACATCATAACGCCGAAATCCCGCCTCCAGACGCTTGGTTTGCCCTTTGTTCGTGGTGTACGTCAACTTGGCGGTAATCATCGCACCAGCGCATTGGTATAAGGCCTTACGGATTTGCTCATTGAGTGTTCCTGACGGACGGAGCCCCAGTTCCTGGCAAATGGAACGCATCGTGCCGAGTCGTAAAATCATGGGCATTGGTCGGCCTGCTTCATCCATGCGTTTGTTGATAATGAGGGTGTCAATCTGATATGCCATGATCCCCGGCATGCCATACTTCAAGGTAGGTGACACATCCCAAAGCAGGTCTACCTTGCCACTAGGTAAATTTCGTTGGATATGAATCGGCTCTGCTCCTTGTTTGCTTAAGCAGTGCATGGGAAGTTTTGAGAGAACGCTCTCTACTCGGATGATCTCGCGTACCGTTTGGGCCAAGATTGCCCGTGCGGTTGGTTCCGACCTATCATCAGTCGGCAACAGACTCATCTGGTGTGATGGGGCTTGTGGTTTTTTCATGATGCCTCCTGTAACTGACCACACGCGCACATTATGTAGTGTGTCTTTATTTGTCTAGTAGTGTATTTAAGTCTAATAAGTGGGGGCATAGTAAGAGCTTATAAAACAATAAGTTAAGTGCTGTAATTTCTCCCAAATATTCACCTTATTTCTCTCAATAGTTCACAGTGCTTCTCCTTATAGTTCACTTTCTTTCTCCTGAAAGTTCACACGTTTTCTCCTAAAAGTTCATGTCATTTCTCCCGATAGTTCACCGCATTTCTCCTAAAAGTTCACATGTGATTTTCTTGTGGAAATCTCTTCATCCCGTACTTTAACTCCCTTTAGCAGAAATGGCTGTTGTACGGTAAATGATTGACACGACTAGATATTGTGGTAAGACGTGAGTCTTGGCACTAAGAAGAAGATCGAAACCGGTCTATTTCTCCCAAAAGTTCACCTGCGAGGGAAGGAAAATAACGGTTTCTCCTAAAAGTTCACCGCTGAATATATCGAACAATTGCCTCTGCTTCTCCCGAAAGTTCACTCCTTACTCGTGGCTTTTTGCTGGAGCCGGGAGTTGATGAGACAACTAAACTTGTCGCGCTTCACACCGATGCGTTGCACATAGATGCGGGTCGTGGCGGGATTCCGATGTTCCAAGGCATCTTGGACTTCGGGCAGACTCTGTGCTTCCTCCGCCACAATCCGCGCAAAGGTGTGCCGGAGTTGATGCAAATGAAATCGGTTGGTTAGGCCCGCTGCTTTCGCATATGTTTTCATCTGGCGTGCAAATGACCACGCTGCCAAGGCGTGTTTTTTTTCGTTGGCTGCGGCCCCGCGATCATGGCGCAGCCACAAGGGCTCCTCGTCATTTCTGGTAATGATCGAGAGTCGTTTGCTCTGACGCAGATAGGCGACGAGGGCGTCTTTGACGGCTGGCTCATCCAGCTTGCGGGTGGAGTAATAGCCGCCCTTGATCCGTGTCGTCAGTTGCAATCCGTCTCCGCTCATTTCCACATCACACCCACGCAAACTCAGCAGTTCATGACGGCGCAAACCGGAGGTAATGAAGAGTAGGAAAAGCGCATAATCACGCAACCCGATCAGGTTTGGCGGGTTCGTCTGAGCTTGAATGATGGCATGCAGGGCATTTAATTCCTTATCTGTAAGTGCCTTGACTGACCGGCTTTGGTACGGCTTGGGCGCTTTCGGGCGCGCTAGGCGAACGGGGTTGAAGCGAATCCTGCTGGCGAGCAGCGGCTCTTTGAGCACCCATTCGTAAAACGAGGAAACAAACGACAACCGACTATAAATGGTGGCTGCTTGTAAACCTTTCTTTTCCAGCGCCACGCGCCAAGCGCGAATATCATCGGCCCCCACCTCGTCCATTTCCTTCCCTATCCAGGTGAAAAATCCTTGTACGGCGGCGCGTTTCATCCGCATCAAGTCGTGCCACCGTGGGCTGCTCGGATCACAGACCGCTTCGATCCAGAAGGAAATGACGGCATCCAGTGCAATCGTTCGGCTGGATACCTCTGTTTGAGGATCGGCAAGAAGTTTCGTGGTTGTGTTCATGGCGCGCATCATAGCAAAAAATGAAGCGTGCGAAAATGTAGTCGTTGCGCACGCTTCATTTTCTTTTTCCTTGTATTTTGCCATCCGATGGCTAGAATACAAACCCTGTGGAACAATCGTGCTTTTGTCAGCCTTTGACAGGAGTGAGCTGGTTGCTCGTTTAGCAGTGATATTCGTTGGTTCAGTTCCTTTCTTTTATGCCTCGTCGTCGTCTCAGAAAACCGCAACCCCTTGCGAATGCAACTACTGTGCGCGCCATACTGGCTGAGATTCGTAATCACTTCCCTTCTCTACTGTTGAAAAAAGATCGTGAGGTAGTCAATTTTCTTCGTGCTGCTCTGCACTCGACGTCTTCCGAAGCCTCTTTTTCCCGGTTTGGGCGACGCTCACGCTGGGCGCGTGAAACATTGCTGACGGCGGCTTTTATTGCCCAGCAAATCCTCGCCGAGCGAACTCATCCAGCCCTCTCGCTTTCCAGTTTTGTGAAGCATCACTGTTGTATTCTCAACTTCCCTGCCGATGTGCTTGCGGCGCTGGAATCCGGGCAGATCACACTCTTTGAAGCTGAACACTTAACGCGCGTCCGCGCCGGACGCTTGGGGCTGACCGATGGCCATCAAGCCCGACAGGCGCGCGCTGCCATTCTGTCTGCACATCTTCGCTCCAATGGGACGGCTGCTTCACTCCGCGTACGCGTAAATGATTTGGCAGGCGTCAAAGCCGCTATCACTGCCCTACTCTTGCCCGATGACAAAGAAACAACTGTAGCGGCGCTCGAAGCGGAAATTGACGCCTATGCCGAGAAGATCGAAGCTATTGACTACTCCTTCCTCTTCGTGGATAGCCTGACCTATATCGTCCAGAATATGTTGCTCGTAAATCCAGACCGATTGACTGATGTTGATGTAGATCGTCTGTTGGCGAAGCTGGATGACGTTGTAGAGGTTGTCCGTGAAGCCGTCGCTAAATCGCATGCGACTGTTTCCCTTCCTTCCAGGCGCGGGTAATGCTGGTTTGACGATATGGTTTGTTTTGATTGATGGCCGGATTATCTAGTGGCGACATTACTGTGCGTATCCGACACAAAATCACTTCTCTAGTTGCGTCAGTAACAATTTAAGCTCTTCTGCTGATGTGTATGTTACTTTGACGAACCCTTGATTTTGATCACCTTTTACAGTGGTTTTTAGGTTCAATCGTTTCTTTATTCGTGCAGCAGTGGTTGGCCCAAAATTGCCGTCTTTCTGCGCTCCGATTTTGTCTGTTTTCTGGCGTGATTGGTTGTTAAGTATTGCCTGAACTGCTTCACGAAGCGCGTCATTGGAAGGAAAAGTACGGGAGGCGAGTTGATTGAAAATCACTCTTGTGGTGAAAACATCAGGGTTTTTTCTGAGCATGCTGCGCACATCAGCCGGATATTTACTGATGGCTAGATACTTCCGAACTGTCCTGCCTTGCCGGTCAAATCGCTCGCTGATCATCTGCTCTGTTATCCCTGCTTTGAGAAGCCGTTGGTAGCCTTCTGCAATGTCAATTGCTGGGAGGTCTTGCCGCGTCAGATTTTCTGTCAACCCATCAATTACACGTTCTCCATCATTGGCATACTGCTTTATCAAGGCGGGAACTTTTACAACTCCCGCTATGCGGGCTGCAAGTAAGCGGCGTTGCCCGGCAATGCAGATCAGCCGATATTTGTCATCGTTGATCTGTAATTCAATGATGAGGTTTTGTAGTACCCCCTTATTTTCTTGGATTGAACTAACCAGCTCCAGGAAGGAATCGGCTTCGGTGTCAATTGATTGTCTGACATTATCTTCAATAAGTATTTCTTCAATCGGAAGCAGCACTACTTTGCCGATCGCTGCTTGCAGTCTCTCAAGTTTCTCCCGGTTAGCATCTGGAGTGTGTAGATCGCGCAGGAACCCTTCTTTTCGTTTTTGCGATTGTGCTGCAATTTTTGATGCCATATATCTGGTCTCGTTTTCGTAGAATTCTATAAGGTGACAACGCGTTGTCACCTTCTGGCTTGTGACTCATCTTATGGATGAGGGACGAAGGGCAGGTGCTAATGAGATTGCGACCATAATCGGAGTTCTTACCAAAGTGACAACGCGTTGTCACTTTATATCTCGTCAATTACTTCGATGGCGGAAGCATGCGCAGCTTGTGCTAGCGACTTCGTATTAGGAGTTGGAATCCGCCCCACGCGACGCCCTTTCAGCGCCGGCAGGATTTCTCCGGCCAGCATACTGTAGGAAGTGGCTATGGTTGAATTGGGTTGATAATCCAGTAAGGGGAGACAGGCGGATTCGGCAGCCTGTACGTGATTGGAAATGGGAATATTGTTCTCAAATACATGGAAATTCGCCGAGGCTGCAATCTCACGGATGATTTTTTCATAGTTTCGATGCGTCGCATTCCGTTTATCAAATTTGGTGATGACGCAGCCTAAAATGGTAAGCGACGAATTGGAATATTTGCGTACTTCTTCCGCTAATTCGACCATTTCCAGTAGCCCGCGCGAGGAGCTTGGTTCAGGAAATACGGGGATTAAATAATAGTGAGTCATGTTGAGTGCTGAGGCGAGTAGACAATCTCGACTAGGATGGGTGTCAACCAATATGACTTGGTATTGGTGTAGCGCTTTCGTCTCGAAAACAAATTTTAGTAATTTGTCATTAGTAAATGACCCTGTCTTCTCTTTTACGATTTGTTGTAAATCAGATGTCCCAGCCAGCAGGTCAACATTGTTGGTATTTGAAGAAAGCGCCACCGCCTCCAGCGGTAGCTCATTCCTGATGGCATAAGCCAAGCTTTTCCCTGTTTGTTTGGCAGCGTCTCTTCCTCCCAGTATCTCAGTTGCCGATCCTTGCGGGTCCATATCTACAACTAATACACGCTTTCCAGTATGAGCGAAGGCGGCTGCAAGATTTACCGTGGTGGTGGTTTTGCTCGTTCCGCCTTTTAAATTTGCTAGAGTGCAGATGCTGGTCTTGTGATTATCACTCATAATTATTTGAGGGTTTGTCAAAGTTTGTGTAATGGTATCCCGTTTCTGAATCAGAGTTAGGGTGAAATCGGGAATAAGGTAAAATATGATTTATTCGTTGTCAATTGAAGATAGCGGCTTTTAGTGACAACGCGTTGTCACTCCGCGTTGGTAGTGATTACAAATGTACAATGTACGAGGCAGGTGTCTTCAGTTTTGTCTTTATCGAAGCAATTGGCTGCGAGAGTGAAGATGACCATGCTGTCTGAATGACGTCGCTGACAACGCGTTGTCAGCAGGAGGAGCAAAATACAGATTTCAGGCCAACTGTTTTTCATAGGGTCGAGTGGGGAGGCTGTTCTTTGGGTCGCTTGTGGGGACGCGGAGTAAGCCTTTACCTTAGTTATCTTTCTTCTTTTACCTATTATGCCAAGCAAAGGGAATGACCTCGTTCTACTCGGAGGGCGAGCGCCTTAACGTTTAGTCGTTGTGTTTGGACTCAATTTTGCACAGTCAGGTTCCTTTTATTTTTTATGACGTACTCAGATCAAAAAGGAATCTAAACCATGAAGCAAAACTCAGATTGGATCACACCATCAGCAATTGGAAGGTTCACCTTCTGCGAAAAAGCCTGGGACATGGAACGTTGTGGACAGGCAGTGCCGACCACAAAGCAAATGAAACAAGGGACAAGGAAGCACCGGCAGAAGGAATTTGCTGTTGGGATGTCTTCTTTTCTGTTTGCGGTCGCACTGCTTTTGGGACTTACCTTTATGGCGTTTTTCTTTGTGAGGTAGGAAATGCTCTGGCTCCTTGTCACTGTAGTTTTTTTGATATTAGTGGGGTTGTTGCTCCGATGGAATGTGGGTGCCGGATTTGGATGGATCAGCTATCGAGATCGTGGGCGTAAAAGCGAGGTCTATGTTTCGCGCCCGCATCGTATCAAGGGCAAACCGGATTTTGTTGAGCGGAACAGGGAAGGGGTTGTGCCCATTGAATATAAATCACATCGCGGCTCGTTAGAAAAACCGTTTCAGAACCACATTGCCCAAGTTCTCGCCTATTGTTTTCTCCTCGAAGATATCTTTGGCCCAGGCCGAGTGCGCAGAGGCCGACTTGTTTATGATCAACAGCAATTCGATCTGGTTTATGGCGATAAAGAACGAGCTTACATTGCACGTTTAATTACGCGGATGCGGCTGCTTCGACGTGGGGCAGGGAAGCGCAATCATAGCGAAGCTGGGAAATGTCGAACTTGTGCCGTGCAAAAGCAGTGCGATGAGAGCTTGGTTTAAGAAAGAAATGGGCTTTCGCCCGGAAATGACTTGGTGATTGGATGTTTGGGAAGATTTTGGAGGGCAAACCGGGTACCGATTTTGATGATAGGGAGATTTTGGTAAGAAAAATTCAGATAGTCATTTGGGCGTAGAATAGAGCAAACAATGTGCCGAATTGGTAAATATTGAAAGCAACGCGGTCATCGGTTGCTGAATCCGGCGACCGCCTGCTTGCGTTTTGAGAGTTAGCACAGGTACCGGTTTCGTAATTTTGGTCGAAGAACCGGGACTGATTGCGAGACTGATTTTTGAGTGATTTCTTGAGCATGGCCATCGTTGCAAAACGCGACAGATAGCGTTATGAAGTGCAACAGTTGTGTTACGAAATATAACAGGTGGCGTTATGAAACATAACAATGGCGTTACAAATCGTGGCAGGTGGCGTTATGAATCGTACCAGTGGAGTTTAGCTCAATTTCCTCAAAAACCTCTAGGCGTGACCAGGACGTTTCTGGGCAATGCAAATCAGGATTTGCTGCCAATAATCACAGCCCGCTGAGTAGTGCCAGCGACTCAAAATCTGTTGGTGGCAAATCCCAAACATAGTGGATTCTTTCTCTCACTGGTGTACCACGAAATAAGAATGTCCAATTGCGCCGCTGTGCGTTTCGTTCGGGTAGCGTTGCCAGTTCGGTGACTTGGTATTCGTTTCCGAGGATAGAGACTGTTTGTTGATGGAGCTGGGTTGTAAGCAATACTCCTTCACCTTCCCAGCCCGTCATTGTTCGCCAGGCCGCCGCTGTTTCGGTTTCGTAAAGTTGAATATTGAGATAACAGTTATGAATAGTGCAATTCCGTATTGGGCCAATGGCTACTTCGGTCTGGGTTTCGTGTTGTTTTAATAAAAGATATTGCATTCCTCGTGTCCTTGCAAAAAAACAGGGAGCCTCTACGATTCCAGTGAGGAACAATTTTTTTGAGTGAGGGATACGTCTAACGAAAGTTAGAAAGGCAAGCCAAGTGCCGCACGGATAATCTCTGTAATCGAATGGGTTTTAGGCCGAGCTTAGCGTCATCCATCAATTAGGGTTGGTGAGAATTTCCATGTTAAATGTGGAAATTCTCACCATTTGAAATTGACATTCTTACCTTCGAGTACATAATAACACTATGTATCCTCGACACTTAGACTCAATTGTACGGGAGTCGCTCCAACATGCTCGTGTCTTATTAGTTAATGGGGCGCGGCAGACGGGGAAGACGACGTTGGTCAAAAGCTTGATGGGATCAACATTCCCGGCGATATATCAAACCTTCGATGACGTGGCAACGCTGTCCGCTGCTCGCACCGATCCGTCTGGCTACATCAAGCAATTTTCCGGCCCCGTAATCCTGGATGAAGTGCAGCGCGCGCCGGAAGTTTTCCTGCCGATCAAAATGGCGGTGGATTCCAATCCGCAGCCGGGTTCTTTTGTGCTGACGGGCTCCGCCAATGTATTGACGTTGCCGCGCATGGCGGACTCGCTCGCTGGGCGCTTGGAGATTTTGTCGTTATGGCCGTTGTCCCAAAGCGAGATTGAAGGAGGTGCGGAGAATTTTATTGACCGAGCTTGGTCAGACCCGATACATCCACCGGGGCCAAAGGCGATTGAGCGGGCTGAATTGTTTGATCGCCTCCTGCGCGGTGGTTACCCTGCCGCTTTGAGCCGAGGCGCAGGTCGTTCGCGCGAACAATGGTTTGCCAGCTATGTGACCACCTTATTAGAACGGGATGTACGTGATTTAAGTCAGGTGCGCGACCTCACCGATTTCCCACGCTTACTTCAGGCTTTTGCCTCGCGCAGTAGCAATCTGATGAATCTCAATGACATCTCGCGTACCGTCGGCATCCAGCACGAAACGTTAAGGCGCTACACCGCGCTGCTAAAGGCAATTTGGTTGGTAGTGGAGCTGCCCGCCTGGTCAGGTAATATTGGTAAACGCTTGATGAAAACGCCGAAGCTCACGCTGAGTGATACGGGCCTGATGAGTCATATTTTAGGAATCAATCAGCAGCGCCTGGCGCGCGAGCCGTTGTTATTAGGGCAGTTACTCGAAAGCTTTGTTGTTATGGAATTGCAGAAGCATTTGACGTGGAGTACGCAGATCGGTGTGAAGCTGTTTCACTATCGGGATCAGTCTGGATCGGAAGTGGACATCGTTCTGGAAGCTCCCAGTGGGGAAATCGTTGGCGTGGAAGTGAAGGCCACAGCCACGCCCAATGCAGGCGACCTGAGGGGCTTGAAAGCGTTACGGGCGGCGGTAGGAAAACGGTTTCGACGCGGTATTTTGTTGCATACGGGAACAACCACAACGCACCACAGCGACGATATCTATTTGTGGCCCATTTCCAGCTTGTGGCAGGGAGACTGACTCGCCCAACCTAGTTGCCGCCTTTTCTCATCTGCTCGATAAGGTCAGCAGTTTCGTATGGGTTAGTGAGTGATTCGAGTGTGACCTGCTCGCCGGAGGAAGTTGTAATATGTATATTGCCAATTCCGAGCAGGCGATCTAGGGGATTTTGTTTGACCTGAAGCGAATTGATTTTCTCGCTGGCGATGTTTTGTGTGGTAGAGGAGAAGAACGATTTCTCGATTTTCAGGCTGTTTGGTTGGATTTCGTATTGTGTTGAGATCAATGTGAAAAACTCCCAAGCGCAGGCCATTGCTGGTAGAAGCGAGATAGCCAGACAGAATATTGCTGGTCGAATATCCTGAGTGCCTGGAACTTGAATTAAGAAAAAGACAGCCAAGACAATCGAAAACGGTATCGTAATAAAAGCTGACTGATAAATTCCTTTTCTTGAGGGTTTGATTGAGTTCATGAGCTTACTTAGTGGATTCATTTTTAGAGGAACAACGACTTTCGGTAGTATAACATCCATCCCTCGCTTACCCCAGAAAAAAACCTAAAATCGCATGGTTATGCCTTGCTCTAACCGTCGTGAAATATCACGTGACATAGTGGCGATCACTTGCGCAAGAGCGCGCTCGTTGGCGGATTTGAAGGTGGCGTCTCTGGTGATTTCAGCAGATTTCATCTGGGCGGTTTGTGTGATTTGGTTGGCTTGCAGATGAAGTCCGTAGTTATTGCGTGCGTTCGCCATCTGGATGCCGTATGACTGATTGATACCGCTGAGGGCAGAGTCGCGTTGTATGGAGGCAGAAGAGACGAGGCCATCACGGCGCATTTTTTCGGCTCCCTCCATGCCCTTCCGATATACGTCTTGAACGGTTATGTTTTTAAGTGCGGCATCATGAATGTTGAGTTGGGTTGTTTCGGCTGCAGAACGTATGTTTTGACGGTTCTGAAGATTTGTTACAGCGGCGGTTCTTAAATCCATTGCACCACCAACTCCCGCACCAATTGCCGCAACACCTGGAACGAGTGATCCTCCTTCGCCCCCTAGCCCAAGACTTCCAATCGCTGACCTTGTAACGGAGGAAAGTATCTTTTTGGATTCATTGTTTTGGGAATTAAATGAAGCCCCTACCTCCTTATCCTTCGCAATATCTGTCGCGACTGCTTCCTTCTTCATCCCAATTTGAATTTGCCCCACCTGCGAATCTCGGTTATGCCCAAAGATTGCCAGCGCGGTCGCGTAATTTGTTCCTGCCGCCCCGACTGCAGCATTGTATGCGCCCATCGTATTCGCAATCCCTGCGGCCCGCGCGGCTGCCGCCTGGGACTCTGCCGAGTTTCTCCCCATCCGCGCTTGAATGTCCGCGACCCGCTTCTGCGCTTCTGCCATCGTGGATTGCGCATCGTATTGCCCTTGCGCTTGTTGTTGCTCGGCTTGGCGTTGTATCGTGGAGGAAGCGCGCACGCCGGCATATTCCAAGACTGAACCCGTGACTCCAGCAATCCAGCCGGAGAGGGTCGAACTAACGGCTTCAAAGATTTGTCCCTGGCACAGTTTGTAGCTGATGTAGGGGCTTGCCATTAAGACCAGACCCGCAATGCCCATCCCAATGCCACCGAATAATGCGGCATACACGGGGCTGCCGCCGGTGGCATCCCGCATTAAGATTTCCGACGTCGCCGGATCGTAGACGAACAAGTAGTTTTCCGTGTCCAAGCCGCGAATGGCCATGTTCGCCAACGCATACAAAATGATGCGGATGATTTGCGAAATCAACGGCGTGACGAGCGTGAAGATCAAAACTGTCCAGAGAAACGGAATGCTCATTTTCTTACGGGTGTCGGGATCAATGGCCATTGCGACCATGAATGGCCCCGCCAACCGAAAGGCCAATAAAATCCATTCGGTCATGACCAGCAGAAAGATGTTGGCGAATTCCAGGATGCCACGCCCGATATTGAGGCCAGCAAACATGCGCTTGAGAGAATTCGGATCGTCTTCGCGTACCAAGTCATCCAGGTTCGTTGTGGGGGCTTCGCGTAACGCGCCCATCACAGCTTCGAGGGTGCCAATGGAGCCGGGTTCGACCTCGAAGTAATGTTTTGTCATGGCACGAAACGAACCGTCAAAAGCCATTTGCTGGTTCTTCAGCGTGACGCGAATCGGCGTGAAATTCCCAATCGCTTGTCCCATGATTTCCAGCTTGTTCACAACGGATGCGGCGGAGGCCACGAGGATGATGAGCAGGATTGTGCGCACGAAAAATTTGATGACTTCATCGAATTCGACTTTCGCGAAGTAGTTCATCATCTTGAAGAGCGCCAGGAACGTCATAATCGCTGCGACGATGAAGGAAAGTTGCATCAAGGGCTTTTGGACGCCGCCTTCAATCTCGTCAATGACCAATGGCAGCATTTTGGTGATGGAACTGATGAGTTTGGTGATTTGGGATGGGTTGCTGGTTTGGAGTAGCAGGTTGAGCATTGAGGTTCCCTTGTGATTGCGAAATGTGAATTCGGGCTTGCGGAGCAGGGACAGAGCGATTTGCTATGCTCCGTCCCTGGTTTTGCAATTACTGCCTGGCCTGACGTGATTTGCTGAAGAGCGTTAAGGTTTCCTCGGACTCGCGGGATAAGTCTTCCCAGGCTTTATTGACGCCTTCGATTTCCTTGCCAAACATCTTGCCCTTGTTATGAACGGCTCGAATAGCCTCCACGCGCTTGTTGAGCTTCTCTTCCTGCTCACGGAACTCCTTGAGCGCAGCTTGCTGTTTGGTGCGCAGATTGTCGTTTTGGATTTTGAGCGCCTGAATTTGAACGTCGCGCTCCGGGCAGTTATCGCAATTCATCAACTCTTGAATGGAGTCCTCGTTCGACTGGATCGCTTGCTCGAACTCCGCCGTTTGTGTGCTGAGCTGAGCGTTATGTTCTTTGATGACTTGAATCTCTTTGTCGGCACGAATGGCTTGATCGGTTTTGTAGATTTCGTTCTCAGCCGTTCTGCCGATGGAATATTCCAAATATCGCTCAAATTCGGCTAGGTCTTGTTCAGGGTTGAGAATACCATTGAGTGCGCGGCGTTGGATCCCCATAAAGATGCGGCCTTGCGCGGTTAGCAGGTTCGCCACTTGCCATTTGAGTTGGAAGCCCAGTCGAATCAGTTTGCCCCATTCGCTGATCTTGTATTGCAGGAGCATCTTTTCGCCCTGCTGCATAATAGAACGCAAATTCGTGACTTGCTCCATCCCGTTTTGAATCATCGTTTCATATTTTTGGATGGCTGCCACCCACTGCTGTAATTGCTGAATGGCGTGGACGCTGGCGACGGGATCATAGACCGTCCATTGCGCTTGTACTGTGACCGTCGGGAAGAGAAGGGCAGTTAACAGAAGACCGATGGTGATTGGGTGGAGAAATCTTTTCATAGCGGTATCCTTTCGGTAGGGGCAGGAGGCGGCTCGGTTTTCTTGTTGTGGCACGCTTAACCTTGTGAGCTTATGCCTCGCCGAGCGCCTCCTTCTAATTGGCGGTTAATAGCTTTCCTGCAATAAGCCTTCGTCAATGTTGCTACGTCCAATGCTGGTGAGTCCGCGCGGATACACTTGCGCGAGCCAACTCACGCAATCCGCCATCCTCCAGTCGGGGCGAAGCGCTTGAACGCGCACGCGCGCATTGCGTTCATCCGGGTGACTGGTGCTAACCCAGAGTTCGACGGGCGACAACTCGACCTGAATCATTTCTACTTTCTGGTTCGCATCTGCGCCCCAGACCGTGACGAACTGGCTGTGGAGGCCAGGAACATTGTGGATGGTGCGGATCGCATCTTCGGTGCTTTGGGAAAAGCCACACGCGGCAGCGAGATCTTCAATGCGGCTGCTCTGTTTGCCGATAATGCGAAAGCCTGCGTTGTCGCGGAAAGCGGGAATGTCTTCGATGTTGGAATAGGACTGGCCTTCGATCAGCGTGACAACATTTTCCTTGCGTCCCGTCTGTGCTGACTTCACGAACACCGGAATGATTTGTGGATACTCGCGCCGAATTTCGTTCAATTCCAGTGCGACATTCAACATTGGCGAGAACGTGCCATCGGCATTTGGCTTGCCCACTGACCGCAACACACGCGCAATGATGGCCGAAGCCAGCGCAATTTTGATCGGCCCAGAGAATTCATTGAGGTTGCCCAATTCGTAGACATCAAACACCGTGTCGTGAATGAAATCAGGGTGTGTCGGCGCGTCCACGAAATACTTGTCGCGGTATTTCTCGAGGGAGTTGAGAATTTCCAGCGCGCGCTCTTTCAAGCGGCCTTCGTAATTCCAGGTCGCAAGCAAATCCAGCAATTTGCTGAGAGTCGGTTCCCGCTTCTCACTGCGATTACGATTGATACTCTCAAACTCTTTGTAGACCTCCTGCACCATCCGCACAATGATGTCGTAGGCCGTGTTGTCGGTGAACTGGATACCAGCCAAATTCATGTAGAAATCCGCGACAATGCCAATCTGTCCATCATCTGGTGCCATCCCTTCGTAGAACCCCGGATAGAACCAAATGTTCAGCGTCTTGTTCGTATTGGGATCAAGTTTGATATGACGGCCACCTAACACTTCGGCCAGCGGTTTCAATCCTTCCCGATAATCCACCGCCTTCACGCGCGCATTGGGAATGCTTGCCAGCACATCCTGAATGAGCTTGCCAATCAAAGTCGTTTTGCCGTTGCCCGATGCCGCGAGGAAGATGCCCAGTGGCGACGGAGTGAGACTGCGATCAAACAAATTGATGCCGTGCAGCCGATTGGAAGGCGTGGCAAAAATACTATGGGGATGTTTGGCTCCGGCCCATTCCAATTCCTGCGGCACGAGCGCAGCTAACGAACCGGCGGTTTCTTCAATCTCACGTCCGGTGGGTTGCGCGTTGAATTCACCAATGAGTGTTTTGGGATACAAGATGGATAAGGAAGCCGGTTCCTCACGACGCACATCGGCTCCCTGCAATTGCCGGAACACGCTGGACATCAATTCTACGCGCTCTTCCAATTCTCTGAGGCTGGCGACCAGGTCTTCTTTGGTGCGGCACGGTTCGCCATAAAGCACACAGTAGCTGCGGATGGCAGTAAGAGCTTCGCGTCCGCTGGCTAGGTCTTCCTGCAAATCGTGCAGTTCGCGGATCGCCAAATCCGCCGTCTTGTCCATCTTGGCTTTGCCGGTCGCAGAGGTTTTGGAACGCCCCGCTTGTCCATACCGACGGTTCAGTTTGGCTTTCGCTTTTTTCTGGTCAATCGCAACGAACTCGTGCAGCAACGTCCAACGCCCGAAATTCAGATTGCCGTTGAGGGTTAGCAGGCGCATCGTGCGTTCATTTATCTCTGGTTGCGGCGGCGCTAACATTGAAAGAACGACGACCGGCGTGCTGCCGTGCATAGCGTACCAGCCATTGGTGGTAATGCTCTCGGCACAAAGTTGATCGCGGATGTCCTGGCCTACCACTGGCAATGGCGGCGTAGTGGTGGCCTGCTGGCGGGCCGAAAGAAACAAGGCGCTCCATAGTTGCTCCTGGCTCAAGATCGTGAACGAGACGGGGCATTCCTGCTGGAATAAGCGAAAGGTTTTCTGCGCCTCCTGATACGCTTGCTGTTCCGCCGCGATCAAGCGCGCGACGATGTCGTTCTTGATTCCTTTGCCAATCGCTTTGACTTGATCAAGGAGTCCGACGCTGGCTTTCGTGCCGGGCGTTTTCACCCACACGGTGATGCGGGGCAAACGGAAACGACCGGTTTGGCATTGGTCGAGCAAATGGGATGTACCCAACAAGTGCATCTGTAACGCAGCAGGATCAACGGGGGCATCTTGCACCTCTGCCAAATGGTTCAGGATCATTTCACCAGGATCAGGCACGCTCGACAGGCGAAACTGAATGACGGTGCCGACGGGAAGCGTAGAGCGAAACAGCATCGCCCAGCGATTGACTTGTTCCAATAGCGTGACGTCATGTGCGAATTGTGTTGGATGGGGAGTGAGCAAATAGCCTTTGGTATAACTGCCATCCTTGTTGCGAATGGCGTCTTCATAAAAGCCAAGGGACTGACAATCGCGCGCGGGTGGTTGGCGCGTAAATTTATTAGTGGTTAGTTGGGGCGCTTTCAGGGCGCTCAGTTTGGTGAAGGGGAAGAGGGTTTTGAGTGCGAGTGCGCCGATACCTGCGCCCGCGCCAACCGCACCAAAGGCGGCCAGTAGTGAAGCATCCATAATTAGTCCTCGTGAGATTTGAGCCAGGTTTGGCGGTAGTGACCGTTATTGACGGCGGCTTTGGTTTTGCTGCGGCCAAAAGTTTCCAGTTGGTGTTCCAACCAACGATTCGGCTTGCCATCGCGGATGAAGCGAAAGACGGCGACCATTGCTGCCAATGTAAGTATCCCGCCGATTAACGGCAGGGGTAGAGAAGTCTTGAAGTCCAACAACATCAGGACGAAAAAGACCGCGACAGCAAAGATGATAGAAAGACCCCAATCTTCGTCGGTAATGCCAAGCCGAAGGAAGGGTTTGAAAATGACGCTACGAATCGGATAACGCATAAGAAAAAAACGGCGGCAGCTTTGCCACCGCCCCAGCGATTTTGGCGAGAGAAGTGTGGTTTAGAAGCCAAGGCTGGCTTCTTTGCCGTTGGCCATATTGAAAACAAAATGCACGATGCCGCTGATGCCGAACAGCACGAAGGCCGCGATTAAGGGCTTCACCCAGGGCTGATTGTTCATGATGTTGAAGCCCATGATGATGACGCTAATGACCCCGCCGACACCACATGCCCATTTCAATAACTTGAATACGCTCGTGATGCCGTTTTGGAAATTCGCACCACCCGCGCCATCACTGAACACGCCATTGTCCGGCAATTGTGCGTAGGCCATCACGCCGAAAGTCAGCAGGTAGAACGTGACCAACGCCAGCGTTCCAGCATGCTTTTTAGAGAGTAAAATCAATTTGTGCATAGACACCTTTCGTGAAAGCGGGGACGTAGCTTTGTGCCGAAAATGCTCAGTGCAAAGAATGTGCCGTAGGTGTTACGGTGTTGCAGTGACGAAAAATATTTTCAAAAGGGCAGGAAATTAAGTGATTTTGGAACATCGGTTGCGTTTTGATTGCCAGTCATGAGGTTGAATTATGCGCTGCTCTCGATCTTTGTCTTGGGGTTGCTTCCCGCCTGGGGGCAGCAAAGCAGTGCGTCCGGCGTAAGTTGGCAAGCCGTGCGGCGTGGTGCGGTGTATGAGTCCTACATGATCGAGATCGCGGCGAAAGAAGGAATTGATCCGCGCTGGCTGTGGGTCGTCGGCTATCTCGAATCCAAGTTCGTGCATTCCGCAGAAAGCCACGCGGGTGCTTTAGGGATGATGCAGTTCATGCCGATGACTGCGGCACGCTTTGGCATCAAGAATATCTACGACCCTTACCAGTCCATCTCGGGCGCGGCGAAGTATCTTGGCTTTTTGAGCCGACGTTACAAAGGCGATGTTTACTCGGTGCTGGCGGGATACAACGCAGGCGAAGGCGCAGTGGATGCGTTTCTGGCAGGGGAAGCGAAGGTCTTGCCAAGCGGGAAGGTCATCAACCCGAAGAAAATGAAGACGCCACACGGCATCCCGGATTACCGGGAGACGATGAACTATGTCGCCGAAGGCGTGCGGCTTCTCGCGTTGATGCCGTATCTGGCCGGGAAAGTAGTGGTGCCAATAGAAGCAGTGAAAGCCGAAGGACGTCCCGCGAATGAAGCAAAGTCCGAGGTTGCTGGAAAATCCGAGAGAAAAGCCGTTTTGTACGAAGATGCAACAACACCCAAAAAAGAAGCAGCGAGTCAGGCCGAATCTGCTGGGGAAAAGCCAAAACCGAAAGGTAAGTCGGTCATTTTTTAACTGAGGATTTTCATTATGAGCGTAGAACTGATTGAAGGCGCGTTGACCAATGTGCCTGACGCCAAGCAAACACAAACCATCGTCTATCGTGATCCTAACGATGTGTGGTTGTTGAGCAGCTTGTCCAAAAGCCTGATGGCGATAGCGGTACTGTTGGCAGTATCGTTGGTCGCTAACGGCGTGATGTATCTCCGTCGCCCGGATCGGATTGTCGCTGTACGTTCGGCAGATGGGGCGGAGCGCGTGATTGTGCTGGACAATCGTAATTATGGGGAAATTGAAGGCATCTCCATAAAGCCCGATGAACTCGGCCTGGGCGACAAAATCTACCTTGCCAAACGCTGTACGGAACTATTCTACAGCATTGATCCCCAACGCCGCGCCGACGACATGAAGCAGTTCTTCGGTCTTCTCCACCCTTCCTTTGCGACGGGGCTTTCCAAAATGCTGCAAGAAAAACGGATTCCGCAAACCGAACGCGAGGAATCCTGGCAATCCGTCTGGACGCTGAAAACCGCCGAACTCGATAAGCGAGACCCGTACATCGTGCGTGTGGTCGGACAGCAGGAACTAACGAAAACATTGGAAGGTGCGGTGAAGCGCGAAACCAAATTGATTCAAGTCGAAGTCAAACTGGCAGCGGATAAACGCGGACGCGCGGATGAAAACCTTCGTACAGGTTTCGTGCCGATTGGTATGCAGGAAAAAGTGCTGTCCGCCCAACCCCAATAACCACCCCTGGAGAAGTCGTATGCGAAAAATTGCCTTGTATTTATTGTGTCTGTCGGCCTTGTGTGGCGCAGCATTGGGACATGGGAAACAGAAAAAAACAGCACAGCCAGCCGCGAAACCCAAGCCAATTGTGGCCGTCGAGCAGGCACAGGTGAAGCCTTATCAATACGGCGATGTGCGCGTGGATGTCGTCACGAACTCGTCGCCCGTCATTAAGCTCGGCTTGGCGCAGAGCGCCTTCATCCATGTTGAATTGCCTGCGAATGATCGCATTTTTGCGGTGCATTCTGGCGACGACACGCTCGTCACTTTTGATGAAACCTTCAAGAATCGCAAATACCATTTTGTCATCCTGCGTCCCGGCACTGGTTTTATCGCGCCGGAAAAGGGCCACGGGCAAGGCGTTACCATCGGTATTCAAATGGACTCCGGAATGTTCATTACCTTGATGATCTATCCAGTCAAGGACGTCACGGAAAATGCGCATCGCTGTGTCATCAATTATGATCCGCGTGCGACAGTCGAAGCACGGGATCGGATGAATCTTCAGGTCGGTTTAGTGGATGGAGTGGTGAAACTGCCGCCTGCGAAAGAAAAAGGCAAGACAGTGATTCTGGATTCTCCGATGGAGGGAAATGTGGAGGGGAAGGTTCGCAATCCTGCGACTTTGCTGACGCCTGTGCCGCGCATCAAAGAACCTACGTCTGCCGTCGCTTCCTCTCCCTCGGTGGCTGGGCAATCAGTCGCCACTAAGCCCGCAACGCTAGCGAGTGCGTGGGGAACTACCACGACCACCGCGCCCACTCCCGCAAAGAAACGCCTGTGGCCGTGGTCGAAGAAAGAGCCAGTGGTAGGACAAGTTGTGGAAGCCGAACCAGCGACGTTGCAAAGCAGACCAGGTCAAACAACGAAAGCTGTGGTTGCCGGTCGTCCCGTATTCTCGGCGCAAGGTCGAGGCTTGTTAGTGAATATCTGGGAAGGCGCAGGCACGCCCGACGTGATGCAACTCTACGTCGAGGTGCGGAACATCTCCGGGCAGGGAGTCAAACTCATCGGCGACCAGCCGGACATCTTTATCGAAACCTTCGGCACCAAGAAAGCGCGCCTCAACATTGAGCCAGTGCGTGGAAAGACCATCCGAAACTTTCCAACCAGCGGTTGGATGAATGCAGGCGAAGTCAAAGTGATGGAAGTCAAATTTGTCCGTCCGATTCTCGGCATCCAGCAACGCCTCAAAGTCCACGTCGCGCAATCTATGGCTGCCGACGATCCGGTTGTAGTTGATTTGACGGCTGATGCGCGGCGATAGCTTTGTTTTATGTGGGATTTTGGATTCATGAAAGGAAATCACATGTTCAAGCGAAATGCGGTCGAAGAAGATATGGAGAAGGAGGAGGAGGGATTAGAGCCGGATGAAATCAACGATGTCTTGGCGGATACCACACAAGGTATAACCGAGAACAAACCAAAGAAGAAACGCAAAACAGTCGGACTGGTTGTTCTTGCCCTAACCATTCTTGGCGCAGCGGCGGTCGGCTGGTACTTGCTTGCACCGAGTGAAGTGCAGGTAGATCGTACTGCGCAGCAAGCCAAAGCCCAACAAATCGCAGACGCCCAAGCCGTCAAAACCGAAGCGGTCAACAAAGTGATTGATCTCTATGGGGTGCCGAAAACAGATGCCAATGGCAAACTGCTTGCGCCGAAGGCCCCGCCAGTTGCTGCATCGCCTGTGGCTGGCATGACGATTGGGGCGATTGGGACCAAGGAGGCCGTTGATCCGGCGTGGAAAGCGCCCGCGCAGGCTTCCCCTTCGCCCGCAACCGCACAATCTGTCACCAACGGGCAACCGCTGGCAAATGGACAGAAGCCGCAGGCTTCCCCGGCTCCTAACTCGCAAGCAGGCAATTCGCAGTTTTGGGGTGGAACAAACGCAGCGGGCACGCCCGCACCGCGCACATCGGTTCCCAACAAAAACAAAAGCGTCGTCTTTGATGAAGTGGAAGTGAAGAAGGCCGATGAAAAAGCCATCAAGAGTGCAGCTCCGACGGGTGTTGCGCTTGATCCGAAACTGGTGGCCAAGAAGACGCCGATATTGGGTACGATGTTGCCAGTGACGTTGATGGGCGCAGTCTACACACACGGAGCGGACAATCTCGCGCGCCTGCATCTCAGTCGGGATGTGAGCGGCGATGGCTGGTCGTTCAAGAAAGGGACGTTGTTTGTCGGTAAGGTAAGCGGCTCGTTGCAAGATCGAGCCTTCGTGAATGTGATTGGTTATCTCGACCCGGAAACGAATCAACTGGTGAAGCTCGGCGGACAAGTGACAGGCGATGATGGTGGCGCGGGATTGCGGGGCAATAAGAAGCGTCTCACGCCGATTATGGGAAAGGTGTTGGATCGCTTGCTGCAATCCGGCACACAGATTCTCTCGGCGCGCTTGGGACGCAACAGCAGCGGCGTCTACATCAATCCGAATGATTACGGTGGCTACAATCAAAGCCAATATCAAAATGGTAGACAGCAGTATTTTGTCGAAGTTCCTGCCGGTGTGGATGGCTACATTATGATTTCGGAAATTGCTGGCAGTTCATTGTCAGGAACTGTCGCGCCTGTGACAGAAAAACAGCTCAGTGGTACAGAGTTTGCTGAGATATTGGCGAGTGGTGAGATTGATCGGCTGCGCGCCAACCTACCGCGAATGTCCCCTGAAATGCGGCGCGCAGCCGAGGAAGTGTTACGCGAGACCGGTAATCTTCTCCCGCCTGATCATTAGATTTTCTCTCCCCCTCAACTTTGTTTCGTTCTGATCGAAGCAGCCCAGACGGTGGTCGTTAGCAATGGCGACCACCGTTTTTTTTGTGTATGGCGATTGATCCTCGACAGGTTTTGGCAACAGACGGCGCAGCCGAAGTTTTGGCACGGTTGGAATCCGTTGGCTACATCGTGCAACGCGAATTGATCTCTTCATTCCTCAATGCACTCCGCTTGTGCAAGCCGTTTTATGTGCAAGGCCCGGCGGGCGTCGGCAAGACTGCCCTCGCCGAATGTCTGGCCGCTGCGTTTGATTTGCCGATGTTCGTCCTCCAGGGCGTCGAAGACCTGACCCTCGCAGACACCCTCTATCGTTGGGACACCGAAGAACAAGACCGTTGGGTTTCCCAGATGGTCACCGCTTCGCTGCAACAAAATCCCAACCTTGACCTGATCGAACTGCTCGCCAGTTTGCGCGCCCGCAAGTTCGCCAAAGAGTTTTTGATGCTCGGCGAAATCACCAAAGCGTTTGACTATGCGGCGACGACAAAGCAGCGATGTTTGTTGTTGGTGGACGAAGTAGACAAATTGGAGCGCAAGATTCAGAACATGATGCTGGCACTTTTTGCGCGCGGCACAATGCGGATTCCACGCTATGACGGCATCATCGGGATTGCGGAAAAAGAATACTGGCCGATCATCGTGGTGACTTCCAATGCGGAATCGCCTGTCTCGCATCCCTTTCGCTCTAGGCACTCCTTTGCGGTTCTCCCTCGCCCTAAGCTGCAAGATGAATTGCAAATCTTACAACGCAAAGTGCCGACGGCTTCGCGCGCCTTAATCGCGCAAGCGGCGCTGATCGTGAGCGCCTTTCGACTCAAAAGCGGTTTCGTCGAATACCCAGGCATCCGTGAAGCCGAGGACTTTATTCGCCTGCTTTGGCAGCAAGAGGTGGAAGTCATCACGCCGGATGTCCTGGCGAATTGTGTCGGGTTGCTGGTGAAAAACGAACCCGATTATGGGCGGTTTCTCAAGCGGGAAACCTTGGAATATTTGATTGCAGAAAGCGAGGTCACGCACGCCGAAGTAGAAGCCTTTTTGGCGCAAACATGATGTTGTTCTGCGATGTGAGATCGCTCAATTTTCACCGGAAAGGAACGGATTTATGCAAAAACGAGTTGGGAAAACAATTGAACGCTACGAACGAATCAAAGGCGCTTTTCTGGACAATGTGTCGGTGATGATGGTGTTGGGGACAATGGTGATATTACTGGCCGGCTATTTTGTCTTCGTAGCCTATCAGCGCCGCATTATGCAGGTGGATGTCGAAGTACTTGACCAAACGAAATTCAGTGAAGAGCAAGTTGCGACAGCGAACCAAAAGATTCAACCCATCGTGACGAAGCATCGCCATCTCTACATCGAAGCCGACCGCCTCCGCATCGCTCAAGCTTTAGCTGCGGCTTCCACTGGCATCTACATCCAAGCCATCGTTGAAGACGTGATGCAACATCGCAATCTCACTTACGATGGCAATGTTCTTGTCAATAAGCTGCAAGCCAATAGCCTCCTACCGCCCGGTGTAACCAATGTGGGGAATGGTCGTTGTGTTTCGGAATTTGGTGTCTACGATGTGCGCGCGGACACGAACCACAACATCATTGAAGTCCTCGCCGTCGGCAAAACCGATGCTGAAAATGGCGATGCCTACCTGGTGCAGCTTAACCCATCCGATGTCAGCCAAACCGTACGCATCTGGCGTTCATCGGCGAAGAGCGTTTCTCTCGCCATCGGCCTTCCTGCTGGGCAATTGCTACAAATGGGCTGGCTCAGCGAACCGCTGCGTAATCCGCAAATTACCGAAGAGGTGAAGGCGCAGGTACAAGGATGGATTCAGAATGGCGGAAAGTGATGGGATTGCGGATTTGGGATTACGGCTGATAGCTGATTGAGGTTTTATGGGAAATATCATTGAAGTTGCGGTTTTCGTTTTCAAGCTGTATCGGAAGTACAAATCACCAATCACGATTTGTAACGAACTCGATTCAGTTTATCCCGTGCCGCGTCCGACGGACACACCGTTTTTACCACCATATCAAGCTGTGCAAGCATTGATCTCAATTGGCACGCGCATGTTCACGATTGGCGTGGCCTCGGTGGTCGGATTGGTGTGCTGGTTGCTTGCGTTCTACTTTCTGCAATTGAGCTTGTTCGGTGTGACCGGGGCGGTTTTGCTCTTTCTGTGTGCCGGGACTTTGTTGATTGCTTACTCGGAAGCCAAACAATTACCGCTGGCTTACCAACGCACGCAACAGCGCGTTTCGCAAGGGACGGCCTACTGGATGGAACCGGAGATGATGGAGGATGCGGGTATCTTGTTTGATGCGGAGGATGGTTCTGACCGGATGGATCGTCTGGTGAGTCGTTTCTTTCGGTTCTTTGGGGTGAATCGTGAGCGGTCGGAGCAGGGAAAAGTATTTCCGCCGGAGGAAGGCTTTTTGGAAATGGGCCGGTATGGTTCCAAAATCATTGGCTTGCCGTGGGAGTTGTCTTCGCGCCACCTGGCATTGTTTGGCAAGACGGGCAGTGGCAAATCCAAGACGTTTTTCATAAACCAGATGCGCCGTTGGGCGAAACAGGGAAGCGTAATTGCCCTTGACCCCAAAGGCGAGCTGATGTGGCAAACGGGCCGTCATTTCCGCAATGTCTATCGCTTCAATCTGGTAGACCCGCTTGATTCTGACCACTGGAACTTTGTGCCAGATTGTCGGGATTCTGCGGTTGCCATTGATATTACTTCCATCATCCTGCAACTCGATCCGGTTAATAAAAAGGCAGGGGGCGTTGATCCGTTTTGGGAAAATGCCGAAGCGCTGTGTTTGTGGGCGCTCTTGATGTTTCTTTCGTCCTGTCGGAACGCGGACGGCTCGCCGATGATCCCGGCTGATCTCTCGCGTCTCATCTCTGCCCCGGAAGAATTCGCCACCGAAGAACAAATCGAACGGGCGAAAAAGACGGCGGAAGTCTCGCCGACGCGCTCCTTCAATGTGTCGCTCATCAATGACCTGATGATGTCCGTACCGGGCGAAATCGGCAAAGAAATCAAACACGCCTGGGGCATGTTTACAATTGTGAAGCAGGAAGGGCACGGGAATGTCCTGCTCGGTTTGGGCGTGCGTTTGCGCAGCTTCATGACGGCAACCGTGCGCAGTCTCGCACAACCAATTGGTGGCAAAACCAATGCGCGCTGGATTTCTTTCAAAGAACTGCGCCAACCCGGTACGGCAGTTTTCCTCATCGTCAACGAAGGCGATACGGCCACCTATCAAGGCTTGCTCGCAACCTTCATGGGGATGGCCACGCAGGCCTTGCGCAAGTCCGGCGAAAGCAAACGCGATGCGAAAGTGCTGTGCCTGTTTGATGAAGCGGGCAATATTCCAATTTGGGGGTTAGCGGAGTTGTTGGGCTTGGGTCGTGGGCGAATGATTTCGGTCGTCTGCTGTTACCAAACGGTCAATCAAATCTATTCCCAGTATGGTAAGGAAAAGGGCGATACGATCTTGGATTTGTTCACCAACTATCTGTTTCTCCCCGGCGCAACGAATCAAACAGCGGAACTGATTACGAAGCTGCTGGATAAGACGACAACGTGGTCACACACCGCCGTCAATGTTCTCGGTGGTTCTGAAGGTGATAACGAGCGTTCGGCGGAGATCGGGCGGGAATTGATGACGGTTGGTGAAGTGCGACAGTTGGTCGAATACAAACAAGCGTTAGCGATTGTCTCGACCTTACCACCGATTAAGCTGGCTTTCCCGAAATTCGCTTTTGATGCAGACTTGCCGAGGTTCAAAATCGAAGGCGTTGTACTGGAGAAAGTTTCGTCTGCTGCTGTGTTAGAAGATGCAGCGGAGCCGGGGGAATTGGTTGAAGCAGTGGAAATTCAACCCCTCGCGGTTGCGCCCGCGCCGCCTGTACAGAAGGAATCGCTGATTGATTTTCTCGCCCTGGTGAATAGCGCGAAATCTGCCCCCGCTTCCTCCGTCGAAGTTGCTTCTCCAGCGGTGACCGATGAAAGCCCCGATGCTGCTCCTCCCTTGCCTCCGACACCTTCCCCCAAACCCAATAATGCGCGTCTCATCAAAGCGACCCCGCCGGTTTATGATCCATTTGACGAAGACCTCATCGAAAGGGACCCCACACTGTTATGAATCATTTTGGCGATCAGCAACAACGCTTCTTTATCACCTACATCATCGCAATTGTGGCGGTGATCGTCTGTCTCGGCGCGTTTCTCTATCGGGGTTACGCCGACGACAAAGCCATCGCAGCGTTTCTTCCTCAATGCAAAGCACGCTCGTTCGTGAAGCTGATGGTGGAGTACCGCAAGCAGAGGCAGGAATTTCCGGTGGATTGGATGGAATTAAAACAAGCGACTCCAGCGCTCGCAAAGGTGGAGTGGAAATCCATTGGCATGCAGCAAATCACGCTCGCCAATTATCGCTACGTCATCACGCGCCTGCCCGAAGATCGCGCGGCGTTGTGGGCATTCCCTATCGGTGACTATCGCACGCGCGGCCCGGCCTATTGTGTGATCCTCGGTGCATCCTGGGCGCGTGTCTGGGGGCGACGTGCGCTTTCCGATGAAGCGATCTTTTCTTTGCCTGTGATTCCAACAGCGGAGGTTTTGCAGGAAGCGAGGTTTCAGGAAGTGCCGACGGACAAGTTGCAGTGAATGTTTTTCATTCTAACCGACCTAAAGAGAGGCTGCGTTTGTTTCAGATAGAACGAGAAGAAGAAGGCGCGGGATTATTGTTGACGAACGATCTGAGCCTACTAGCGAAATGGATCGTCAAGCATTATCAGCAGTGGCCGGATATTGAGCAGGATTACGAGCAACTCAAGAGCAGCAGTTGGTTGCTGACCAGAGCGAGATCCACGGTCACGGCCTCACCGTTGCCAGGCTGTCCCCTGCTTGATGGCCGAATATTTTCGCAAGAGACAGGTGCCTATTTCCACCAAAGACAAAATGCTTGAATAATCTATTCCTGAAGACTAGCATAGCGCCGCTCATACAAATGGAAGTAATTTTGCTCGTTAGAGGGTGATCCTCATTTGGCTTTATTGGTTTTTTCGGTAACACATTTCATCTTTCTGTTTGTGTGAGCGCCAAGTGGCTTGCAATACAGAAGAGCGGTTTTATTAGCAGAGGCCCGTTTCCTTAGTATATGAGATAGGAATTCTACTCAGTCCGCCCCGGCCTGTCTCTAAATCACAATATCGCAGTACCAAACATGGGTTTCCTCCAAGGGTAAGGTCGAGCATGCATCTGGCGGATTTTCACACCAAACATTTTGTGTATGAATTGACCAGACGCTTTGCCTCCGATAGGGTCGAGAAACTGGCAGGAGCTGCGGCGGTCGCGCAAGTAGATTGGAATCTGCATCAGGTGGGTACTGCTTTGTTTCGCTTCTCAGTTGCCGCAAGGTAGAAAGTTGATCGAAGAAGTTTCAGATCACCAGGAACAACAGGAACCTCGGATCACACTTAGCAGGGAAGAGGTTTTTAAGCAATGGGTATCTGGGTCGAAATCTTAAAACTTGGTGGCGCGGGCGAATATACGATAGCGCGAAAGATGCTCGCGCTGAACCTGCCTTTTTCATTACGAGATTTTGCTCCGTCAAGTGCAAGTCAGCGTCAGTATCACGGCGTGCTCCCGCGTGCCGTCAGGCGGTTTGCCATGACCCTTCCTACCAACGAAAAAGGGTTGCTCCAGAGCTGCGAATCAGATTTTATTGATACTCTCCTGACAGATGTCTGTGAAGAAGTTGAACGGACATTATTACTGGTGGAGCTATGCCATCGGGAACCACAAGTGACGATAGAGCAGTTGCAACAGCTTTTCCCCTGGTCGCAAGGTCTCAAGCGAAGCGAGGGTTGGAAAAGAGCACGGCTGCTGGGGTATCTCCGCTCCTTTCAGGCTGTAGGAGTACATCTTCCTCCTGATGTTTGTCACACGGTTGCAGCCGCCGCTGAGCAGGAAGTCCCGGTCTTTTTATTTGATGAAATTGCTTATGCCGTGTCTGGTAGGCGAATGGAGCAAGGCTGGAAGGATTTCAAAGAAGAGATGGAGTGGAGTGATAGATTTGTCGGAATCATCACCGGCGAAGAGGATATGTCAAGCGCCGCTGAGTGCTTGGATTATAGTTCCATTGTCTCCGCGCGATGGCTGGTCAATCCGATTGATGAAGACGCCGAGCATAAGGTCGAGTGGCTCCTCTTAGGAAGGGAGGTAAGCCCTGATTTGATGGCGCTCCTGGATTCTTTGCACGCGAACAGCCCAACCGATGGCTATAGGCCGATTGCTTGGCATAATGTTTTTTGGAATCTCTCTTCCAACTATGAATCTCTGCCCCTCGCGCTGGAACTGCGAAGCCCTTTTCAAGAAACCGATCAGGAATTGGCAGATCATATTGTCTCTCATTACACCGAAGTGAAGAGTACCTCGCGCCCTGTCATTTCACGGCGGAGAAAAAAGCTGTATGACATTTGTGCGGAGCGCATCATCCGCCGTCTGCGAGAATATTTCGCGCCGACGGAAAAAAATGTGATTGAGGTGAACAAAACGAAATCGGAATCACACTTACCCTTGAGTGAGGAACAATGAGCGGAACAACAACCATCTCGATCTCATCGGCGCTGCTACAAAAGGCGGCGCAATATGCGAGGCTATGTTCTGCTGCGGCCACGCGCGAACGTGTGTTGGTTTCTCATACGGTAATGCTCGCTGTGCAGGAATATCTGGAAAAGGTGCTAGGCGTAGCAGCGGAGCAGGGGCGTTCGCCCCAACTAAAATTTGTCGAATTGCTTGATCTGGCAGATTTCCGTTTACAAGGATGGTCGCTTGAGGTACGGGCGATAACGTCGGTGGTCGAGCCCGCCCTTTATGTTCCTACTATGCCCATGCTTGTCGGGGCGTTGGCAGATCATTACTTGGCGGCACAAGTGAATCGCTCGCTGACAGAGATAGAGGTCTTTGGCTTTGCCTGTCGAGAGGATTTGTCTGAAGCTGAATTGAGCGCGAATGGTCTCTTCGCCATCTTGCCAAGTGACTTACTGAGACCATTTGTCGAGTTGCCTTCGCTTCTCAGTAAACCCTCTCGCAAAGACCCTGCGCCAGGAAGCGCATTTGAGGAATGGCAGGTACGAGGGGAGCGATTGTTATTGAACGTGAGTGAATGGCTCACAAACGAAGCTGTCTTTAGCCCAGAACAAATTGGGCACTTAGCCGCAGGACTGCGGGATGAGGTGCTGCGCGTTTACGGCGAACATCTGCCCGCTACTGGGGTAGAGCCATTACTAGAGCAACTCTTTCGTCGCTTTGGCATGCGACGCCCTGTACCGGCACCACCGCAGAGTGATTTGTTGTTTGCTCCTAGTGCCGAGGAGCAAACAGAATTTGCGCGCTGGGAAAACCGGGAAAGCTATTTTCAGGACAACCTATATCCGGCGGAACGCGCGTCGCTTTACCGCTACTTACTGGCGGATGAAGCCGCCTTGCAGGAACATCGGCAAATGAGAAAGACGCTGGATCGGGCGACGAAAGGGAAACACCTGGCGTCACCACAGCGACGAAAACGGATGGCCCGACAGCAACAAAGTCGTTCCGTTTCTGCCACGCTGGAGACAGAACCTATCGCCCCAGACTTGCTCACAGCACTCACACAGGAAAGGGAATTCATGACAGGATCACCATCATACGCACCTCACACGGCATCGAATGATTCGATGAATATCTTTGCATTTCGGGATCGCTTGATCGCTGATTACGCCAGCTATGTACAAAGCTTTATTCAAATTCGTAATCCCCGCGTTCGTGATTACGTCAACGAGCAACTCAATGCGGGTGTCTTTTACCCGGAGCCGTTGATTCAATTGAATCCCTCTTTTGCTCTTGGCGATTCACTTGACCAACTCATCACTGATCAGGTGTTGCATCCCGAATGTGCGAACATCTTTCGCAAAGATAAAGAAGATACGATTAGTTCAGGCCGACTGCTTAATCTTCACCAGCATCAGACGGAAGCGATCAAAGCTGCACAGAAAGGCCATAATTATGTGCTGACGACCGGAACGGGATCGGGCAAAAGCCTCTCGTACATCATTCCTATCGTGAATCACGTTTTGCGGAATGGCACGGGGCGCGGCATTCAGGCGATTGTTGTCTATCCGATGAATGCACTGGCAAATAGTCAATTCGGTGAGTTGGAGAAGTTTTTATGTCGTGGGTATCCAGATGGGCCACCTGTTACTTTTGACAAATACACAGGACAGGAAAATGAGGAGGAACGAAAGCGCATTACACACAATCCTCCTGATATATTGCTCACAAACTATGTGATGTTGGAGCTGATCCTGACGCGCCCGGCTGAGCGGAAAATCATTGAAGCCGCTCGCGGGTTGCGATTTCTCGTCCTGGATGAATTACATACCTATCGTGGGCGGCAAGGCGCGGATGTGGCCTTACTCGTGCGGCGTGTGCGTGATCGCTTACAAGCGAATGAACTGCAATGCGTCGGTACTTCTGCCACGATTGCCGGTGGTGGCACGTTCGAGGAACAACGAACAGAAGTGGCGCGTGTTGCAACACGGCTCTTTGGGGCAGCGGTGCGCCCGGAGGCCGTCATCATGGAAACGCTACGGCGCACCACCCCAGACCACGATGAACAGGATGCGAAGTTTGTCGCGGAGTTGAAGCAGCGTCTGGTTGAGATTCGTAAGGGAGAGCTTTTTGCGCGGGATTATGCCAGCTTTGTGAACGACCCATTGGCCATCTGGATCGAAAGCACATTAGGGGTCAAATCGAAAGACGGGCGACTCGTCAGATGCCAGCCACAAAGCATTACCGGCGAAGAAGGCGCGGCGAAAAAGCTTAGTGATCTGACTGGTATTGAGCGAGACCACTGTGAGGCTGCGATTGTGCGGGCTTTATTAGCGGGCTATGAATGTGAAAAGAATCCAGCCACGGGGTTCGCGCCCTTTGCTTTTCGCCTCCATCAATTCATCAGTCGTGGAGATACCGTCTATGCCACACTGGAAGAAGAAGCGGCACGCTATCTCACCATTTATGGACAACAGTACAGGCCCGGATCGCGTGAACACGTATTGCTCCCGCTCGTTTTCTGCCGTGAATGCGGGCAGGAGTATTACGGAGTACGACGTATCTACAATAAACAAAATCGGCCTGACCATTTCGCTCCACGCCAATTGAATGATCAATTAAGCGATCAGGAGAGCGAAGCTGGATTTCTTTACTTCAGCACGGACAGGCCATTTCCGACCGATGAAGAACAGATTATCAATGAAAATCGTGTGCCCGATGATTGGGTTGAAGAACGAAAGGGGAAGTGGCGTATTCGGAAAGATCGCCAGGCAGATTTACCACGAACTATCTTGTTGGGGACAGATGGTGTGGAAGCGCCAGAGGGGAGGCACTTCAGTTATATCGCCGCGCCGTTCCGCTTCTGTCTCTGTTGTGGTGTGGCCTACGGTATGCGGCAGCGCGATGATTTTGCGAAGCTTTCCTCGCTGGGTTCGGAAGGCCGGAGCACCGCCACCACGATTACCAGTCTTTCGGCGATTCGCTCCTTGCGTCGTTCCTCCTTGCCACAACACGCGCGCAAGCTGTTGAGCTTTACGGACAATCGGCAGGACGCTTCTTTGCAAGCGGGCCACTTCAACGACTTCATTGAAACGACACTTTTACGCTCAGCCCTTTATCAGGCGGTGCGCAATGCCGGGGCCAATGGTATCAGCTACGATGAACTGACAGGAAAAGCCTTTGACGCATTGCAATTGCCGCGCAAGCTATACGCCAAAAACCCGGAAGAGAAATTTCAGCACATCAAAGATACTGACCGCGCTTTGCGCGAGGTCATCGGCTATCGCCTCTATCGTGATTTAGAACGGGGCTGGCGCATTACCATGCCGAATCTGGAGCAGTGCGGGCTTTTGCGTATGGAGTATCAATCATTGGATGAACTTTGTGCGGAAGAAAGCGAATGGATGAATTGTCATCCGTCGCTGACGACAGCAACGCCAGCAGTACGACAACAGATCGCCAAAGTGTTGTTGGATTTCATGCGCCGCGAATTGACCATCAACGTGAGTTATCTGGATTCACGCGAGCAGGAAAAGATCAAACAACAAAGCAATCAACGTCTCATCGCTCCATGGGCGATAGATGAAAATGAGAAACTTGAATACGCCGGAATTCTCTTTGCGCGGTCGCGCAAGCCCGGTGATCCTGCCGAAAATACTTATCTTTCGGCGCGCGGTGGCTTTGGGCAATATCTGCGGCGCACGACAACCTTTACCGACCTGCACCATCGTCTGGACTTGAACGAGACAGAAACGATCATCGCGGACTTACTGCGGATTTTGGCCACAGCCGGGCTTGTCACAAAAGTCGTAGAGGAACAGAAAGAGGAAGTCGCGGGGTATCAGCTCATGGCGTCGGCCTTACGTTGGACAGTGAGCGATGGTGCGCAGGCATTTCACGACCCCATCCGCATGCCCAATGTGCCAGAGGGCGGTGGTCGAACCAATCCCTATTTTGTGAACTTCTATCGCGACCTAACGACGGATTTGCAGGGTTTGGAAGCGCGTGAGCATACCGCCCAAGTGCAATATGAGTTGCGCGAGGAACGAGAAGAAAAGTTCAAAACAGCGGAATTGCCCATTCTTTATTGCTCGCCCACGATGGAGCTTGGCGTGGACATCACCGAACTTAATGTGGTGAATATGCGCAACATGCCGCCCACGCCTGCCAATTATGCGCAACGCAGCGGGCGCGCTGGGCGCAGCGGCCAACCGGCCTTAGTTTTTACTTACTGTACGACCGGTAGCCCGCACGATCAGTATTTCTTCAAACGCCCCGATTTGATGGTGTCCGGGCAGGTTTCCCCGCCCCGTCTTGATCTGGCAAATGAAGATTTGGTGCGGGCGCATGTTCATGCGATCTGGTTGGCGGAGACAGGCATTTCGCTGGGAAAATCCCTGAAAGAGATTCTTGATCTCTCCGGTGAAGAATTAACGCTAGATTTGTTCGAGAGCATCAAATTGCAGGCGGATGCACCTGTCGTCAGGCAACGCGCAAGTTTATTGGCAGAGAAAATGATGGCCACGATCAAACCGGATTTAGAGGCGTGCGACTGGTACGGCGAGACCTGGTTGGATGAAGTCTTAACGCAGGCTACAACCCGGTTTGATCGCACCTGCAACCGCTGGCGTGATTTGTATCGTTCTGCCTTAAAGGAGCGGGAACTCCAAAATGACATCATCATCCATCACGAGCGTAGCCCGCAAGATAAGGAGTTGGCGAAACGAGTGCGCGGGTTAGCTGAATCCCAACTCAAACTTTTGACCGAAGTAGAGAACGTCGCACAATCAGATTTTTACAGCTACCGTTATTTTGCGAGCGAAGGCTTTTTGCCCGGGTACAATTTCCCGCGTTTACCGGTATCGGCCTTTATCCCGGCGCGTCGCAATAAGCAACGTGACGAATTCGTTTCGCGCCCGCGCTTTCTTGCCATTTCAGAATTTGGCCCGCGCGCTTTGGTTTATCACGAAGGCTCAAAATACGTCATCAATAAGGTCATTCTTCCGATCAGCGAAGGCGGCGATGTCTTGACGCAGCGCGCCAAGCTCTGCGAAGGCTGTGGCTATCTGCACGAGATTACACAAGGGGAAGGACTGGATTTGTGCGAACGCTGTCAGCGCCCATTGAGTGCGCCGTTAACCTCACTCTTCCGGCTCCAAAATGTCTCGACGCGGCGGCGTGACAAAATCAACTCAGATGAAGAGGAGCGCATTCGACTCGGCTATGAAATTATTACCGGCGTGCGTTTCAGCGAGCATGCCGGCCAGCAAGTTTGCCGCACGGCTGAGGTATGCGTCGGCGATCAAGTCATTGCCCGTCTTTTCTACGGGCAGGCAGCCACCTTATGGCGGATCAATTTGGGATGGGCGCGCCGCCAAAATAAAAACCTGCACGGATTCGTTTTGGATGTGGAGCGAGGCTATTGGAAGAGCGAAAGCGATGCCGCAACGGATGACCAGGAAGACCCCATCTCTCGTCGCACCTCGCGCGTGATCCCTTATGTGGAAGACACCCGCAACTGCTTAATGATCGAACCGGTCGCGCCGCTCGCGGAAGAGCAAATGGCATCTTTGCAGGCCGCGCTCAAAAACGCGATTCAGGTACGGTATCAGCTCGAAGACAATGAACTGGCAGCGGAACCGTTACCCACGGTCTATGATCGGCGGCTTTTGCTGTTCTATGAATCTGCTGAAGGTGGTGCCGGTGTGTTGCGGAGAATGCTGGAAGACGAACAGGCATTTGCAAAGGTTGCCGCAACAGCTCTCGAATTGTGCCACTACACGATTGACGGAATAGATCAGCGTCGCGCCTTACGGGCCAAAGAGGACTGTGAAGCAGCTTGCTACGATTGTCTGATGAGCTATTTCAACCAGCGCGAACATCGTCTACTGGATCGGAATTTGATTCGTCGAGAGCTATTGCAATTTGCCAATGCGCTGGTCAAAGAGTCACCGACTTCTGTTCCTCGCGCCACTCATCTCGAACAATTGTTACAACAATGTGATTCAGAACTTGAGCGCCAGTGGCTGCGGTATCTGGACGAAAATGGTCATCGGCTACCAAGCCACGCACAATCCCTGATCGAAGCCGCGCAAACGCGCCCGGACTTTCTCTATCGTGAGGAACAGGTTGCGATCTACATTGATGGGCCGATCCATGATTTTCCTGAGCGGCAACAGCGCGACCGCACCAAAGCAGACTGGCTTGAAGATCAAGGCTACACGGTCATTCGGTTTGCCCACAATGAGGAATGGGCGGCGGTTCTGCAAAAATATCCCCATATCTTTGGGAAACCGCAAACGCCGCAGGAGAAATGACATGTCCTTTGCTATTGGATCACTCGTCAAAGCGCGAGGTAGAGAATGGGTTGTGCTGCCTGGCTCAGAAACAGAATTATTGATGGTGCGCCCACTGGGCGGCACGGAAGACGAAGTCACGGGCTTACTTCTCCCGCTCGAAAAGGTCGAGTCCGCCCAATTCGCGCTGCCCAATCCGGCGCAGCTTGGCGATTACCGTTCGTGCCGATTACTGCGTGATGCCGTCCGGCTCAGCTTTCGTTCCAGCGCCGGGCCGTTCCGTTCCTTTGCGCGGTTGGCGGTCGAGCCACGTCCCTATCAATTGGTGCCGCTGATGCTGGCCCTCAAATTGGAACCCGTGCGAATGCTCATCGCGGATGACGTAGGCATCGGCAAAACAATTGAAGCGAGTTTGATTGCGCGCGAATTGCTGGATCGCGGGGAAATCGAACGACTCGCCGTTTTATGTTCTCCGCAGTTGGCCACCCAGTGGCAAGGTGAATTGCGCGACAAGTTTCATATAGAAGCCGAAGTCGTCCTGCCTGGCACAGCTACGCGACTGGAACGCAATTGCCGCTTGAACGAATCATTATTTGAACGCTACCCCTTTGTCATCGTCTCCACAGATTTCATCAAATCAGAGCGACGGCGGGCAGAATTCCAACGTACCTGTCCTGAGTTCGTCATTGTGGATGAAGCCCACACTTGTGCTTACGGCTGGGAAGGCCGAGGCGGACGACATCAACGATACGAATTACTCAAGGCCATTGCTGCCAATCAAGATCGGCATTTGGTATTAGTGACGGCGACGCCGCACAGTGGCAACGAAACGGCCTTTCGCTCGCTTCTGACCTTGCTCAATCCTGAATTTGCCAACTTGCCAGAAGAGTTGATGGGAGCCGCGAATGAGCCTCATCGTCGCCGTCTTTCCGCACATTTCATTCAACGGAAACGGCGCGACATTCGAGATTATTTAGGAGCCGATACGCGATTTCCTGATCGTAAGGAAATGGAACTTGGCTATAAGCTGTCCAAAGAGTACAAGCAGCTTTTTGACCGTGTCTTGCATTACGCGCGGGAAGTCGTTAGTGATGAAAATAACCAGGATCACCGGCAGCGGGTGCGCTGGTGGTCGGTGCTGGCCCTGCTGCGCTCCCTAGCCTCCAGTCCGGCTGCCGCCGCTGCCACGCTACGCACTCGGGCTGCCAGCGCTGACGCAATAAGCTTGGCAGAAGCCGATGCGATAGGTCGCCGCACGGTGCTTGATCTGACCGATGATGAATCCGTCGAAAGCGCCGACCTGACGCACGGCAGCGATATAGGTGATGAAACAGAGGAAGAAAAGAAAAATCATCGCCGGTTACTCGACATGGCGCGTGAGGCAGATGCTTTGCTTGGTGCCAAAGACCAGAAACTCCAGCACGTCATGGAGATCGTTCGTGATCTCATCAAAGAAGGATTTCACCCCATTCTCTTTTGCCGTTTTATCCCAACGGCGGAATACGTGGCGGAGGAGTTGCGCAAAAAACTGCGCGGCGTTGAAGTCGTAGCCGTGACCGGCAAACAGCCATCAGACGAACGCGAGGAGCGTGTTAATCAATTGGCCCAGTCGCCCCAGCGCGTCCTCGTTTGCACCGATTGTTTGAGCGAGGGCGTCAATTTGCAGGATCACTTCGATACGGTCATTCATTACGATTTATCGTGGAATCCCACCCGCCATGAACAACGCGAAGGCCGTGTGGATCGCTATGGACAGGAAAAAGACGAAGTCCGCATGGTGACCTATTATGGTCTCGACAATCAGATTGATGGGATTGTCCTCAGCGTGCTGATTAGCAAGCACAAGAAGATTCGCAGTTCGCTCGGTATTTCCGTTCCCGTTCCCGTCAACACCGATCAAGTCATCGAAGCGATCTTTGAGGGGTTGTTATTGCGCGGAAAAAAAGGCACGCCCGAAGAACAAATGCTGCTGTTTGAGGATTTCATGAAGCCGAAGCGGGAAGAACTCTATGGCAAATGGGATGAAGCAGGATTACGCGAAGAAAAACTTTCCCAGACGATGTTTTCCCATCGGCCTATTAAGGTGGAAGAAGTATCCAGAGAGTTGGAGGCTGTGCGCGCGGCCATTGGTGCTGGTGTGGATGTTGCTACTTTCACAAAGCAAGCGCTAACCGCCTACAAAGCAGCCGTCACAGAAAACAATCATGAGGTTCGGTTTGATATAGCGGAAAGCCCGCGCGCTTTGAAGGATGTCATTGGTTTGGGCCGTGATCAGTTTACCGCGCGCTTTGAATTGCCTGTCAAAGACGGTCAGCTTTACCTGAACCGCACCCACCCCATTGTCGAAGAGGTTGCCGCGCATGTGCGCGACACTGCACTTGACCCGCTGAGCGATGGCATTGCGCATCGTTGCGGCGTCATTCGCACACGCGAGGTCAATCGGCGCACGACCCTGATGCTCTTGCGGCTGCGCTATCACATCATCACCAAACGAGGCGAAGAACAATTTCCCTTGCTGGCCGAAGATGCGCAGCTTGTCGCCTTCGCGGGCGCACCGGCAAACGCCGAATGGTTGGAGGCTGAGGCCGCAGAACACATCCTGGAATTACAACCCGATGCCAATGTGTTGCCCGATCAGGCCACGATGTTTCTGCAAAAAGTGCTGGATGAATTCGCACTGCTGCAACCGCATTTACAGCAGGTCGCTGAGGCGCGCGGCGCTGCACTCTTGGAAGCTCATCGCCGTGTGCGCACTGCCGCACAGATCAAAGGCGCGAGCTACGAAGTGAAAACCGAAATGCCCGATGTGCTGGGCATCTATGTTTACCTGCCTGTTGCGTCATAGGCGATAGATTTTGCCGAAAACAAAGTCTCGGTACTTGTTGATAACTACCGAGACTTTGCTAAAAGCGAGTTGAGGATATGAACAAGCGTACAGCCTTTGACATCGTGGATTGCCTGGGGGAGGAATTGGATTTGATTGCCGATGCCGCCACAACCAAATGGAAAGCCTATTTCGCGCGCTGGGCCTACGAGGTTTTGCAGCAATCGCCGAAGAATTACCTGTACCAGAAAGACGGGCAGGAATATGTGAAGGTGTTCGATAATCACCACATCCCATTCATTGTTCACATGCGCATTGCCGCCATTGGTGATGACCTCGCGGACGCCTGCGGTTGTCGCCGCGAAATTGACGAATAAGAATTTATGCAACTTCGACGTCGTAATCTCTTCACCACCATTCGCACCGAGGGTGCAATCCTGCCTGCGGATTTGTTGCAGCGGATCAATGACCGCGATGCGCAAATCAAAGGGCTGACGCCGGAAGACTATCATTTGGCCGGAAGCCTGAAAGTCAACGAAGCGATCAATCAATCCTATAACCGGATGCTCAGCGCGTGGGCTTCGTTTCAGACGGCACTGCAAAATCTGACACCCACCGATGCGGGGACGACGGTAACGCGCGAAAAATGGTTGCTGCCGTTGTTTCAGGAACTCAGTTATGGTCGTTTGCCAACGGCCAAAGCCATCGAAGTCGAAGGCAAGCCGTATCCCATTTCGCACACGTGGCAAAACACGCCGATTCATTTGGTCAGCGCCAAAGTTGATCTGAATACTCGTACTGCCGGAGTCGCAGGCGCGGCCCGCGTTTCGCCGCACGGATTGGTGCAAGAATTACTCAACAGTTCAGACGCGCATTTGTGGGGCTTCGTCTCCAATGGATTGCAACTGCGGATGCTGCGCGACAATGTGAGTTTGACGCGGCAGGCGTATGTCGAATTCGATCTCGAAGCGATGATGAACGGCGAACTCTACGCCGATTTTGCGCTGCTCTGGTTGCTGTGTCACGAATCGCGTGTGAATGCCGAAGAGCCGCAGGCCAAACCATCTGATTGCTGGTTGGAAAAATGGTCGAAGACGGCGCAGGAACAAGGCACACGGGCGCTCGATGCCTTACGCATTGGCGTCGAAGACGCCATCAAAGCGTTGGGGCGCGGCTTTATTTCGCATCCGGCAAATCAGGGCTTGCTCAGCCAATTGCGCGGCGGCACGCTCGACAAACAGGATTACTATCGGCAACTGCTGCGGCTGGTCTATCGGCTGCTGTTTTTGTTTGTAGCCGAAGACCGCGACTTGTTGTTTGCGCCGTCTGCTGATGAAACGATGCGCGGGCGGTACACGCGCTTCTATTCGGTGTCTCGTTTGCGCAAGCTGGCAGAACGGCGCATCGGTACACGCCACAGCGATTTGTATCACGGCTTGCGGTTGGTGATGCAAAAGCTGGGGAATGGCGGATGCAACGAACTCGGCTTGCCTGCGCTCGGCAGCTTTTTGTTCTCGAATGACGCCATTGCTGCGCTGAACAATTGCGAAATTGCGAATCACGATTTGCTGGAAGCGATTCGCGCGCTGGCCTTCATTCGTGATGAACACGGCTTGCGCACGGTGGATTATAAAAACCTCCGCTCCGAAGAACTCGGCAGCGTCTATGAAGCACTGCTTGAACTGCACCCGATTATCAATGCTGAGGCGCGCCATTTCGATCTGGATTCCGCCAGCGGCAACGAACGCAAGACGACGGGCAGCTATTACACGCCGGACAGTCTGGTGCAATGCCTGTTGGATTCCGCGCTTGATCCGGTCGTTGCGGAAGCAATGAAGCAACCGGATGCAGAGGCCGCACTGCTACGATTTAAAGTCGTAGACCCTGCCTGCGGTTCTGGTCACTTTCTGATTGCAGCCGCGCATCGGCTCTCGAAGCATTTGGCATCCGTTCGCACAGGCGATGGTGAGCCTGCGCCGGAAGCGATTCGCACGGCATTGCGTGACGTGATCGGGCATTGCATTTATGGCGTAGACATCAATCCGATGGCGGTCGAATTGTGCAAGGTATCGCTCTGGATGGAGGCGCTGGAACCCGGCAAGCCGCTCACCTTTTTGGAACATCGCATTCAATGCGGCAATGCGCTGATTGGCACGACTCCGGCGCTGATGAAACGCGGGATTCCTGACGAAGCATTCAAGCCCATTGAAGGCGATGACAAAGCGACCTGCGCCGAATACAAACGCTACAACAAAAAGTATCGTGAAAGCGGGCAGCGCAATATCTTTGAATCTGAAATCAAGCTCGGCAATCTGGCCGTGAGCCTGCTGGCATTGGAAGAGATTGACGACAGTACGATTGCAGGCGTGCGCGAAAAGCAGCGGCGTTGGGAGCAGCTTGTTCGCTCTAATGATTATCTGTATGGCGGGCTGCTGGCGGATGCGTGGTGCGCGGCGTTTGTGTGGAAGAAAATCGAAGACCGCAATCATCCTTACCCAATCACAGAAGAACTCTTCCGCAAAATCGAACAAAGCCCCTGGCACGTTGCTCGCAGTCATCACGAAACGGAAATCCGTCGGCTGGCGAAGCAGTATCAATTCTTCCATTGGCATCTGGCGTTCCCCGATGTGTTCCGCGTGCCAGTCAATGATGAAGAGCCAGAGAATGAGTTGGCAGGATGGAATGGCGGGTTTGATGTTGTACTAGGCAATCCGCCGTGGGAGCGTATTAAGCTACAAGAAAAAGAATGGTTTGCCGAACGCAATCCTGAAATCGCTAATGCACCAAATTCGGCGGCTCGGCGGCAAAAGATCAAAGAGCTACGCGAAGCAGATAGTTCACTTTATGATGCCTTTCTGGAGGATTGTCGAAAGGCCGAAGGAGAAGGGCATTTCGTGCGAAGTAGTGATCGTTATCCGCTTTGTGGGCGGGGCGACATTAATACATATGCAATTTTTGCTGAGACGAATCGAATGATCGTCAGTAATTGGGGGCGTGTTGGTTGTATAGTACCATCTGGTATAGCAACCGATGACACAACTAAGTTCTTTTTCCAAAATTTGATGGAGCTACAGCTTCTAATCAGCTTATTCGATTTCGAGAATCGTGATGGAATCTTTCCTGGTGTACACCGAAGTTACAAATTTTGCTTACTCACGCTTACTGGCAAAGACAAACCTGCAAAGTTAGGCACAAAGTTTGTGTTCTTTGCGTATTCGATACATGACTTAAACGAAACATCGCGCCAATTTACTTTATCTGCTACTGAAATTGCGTTGCTCAATCCCAACAGCCACACTTGTCCAATCTTCCGATCCATTAGTGATGCCGAGTTGACTAAATCAATTTATCAACGCGCCCCTATTCTCCTAAGAGAATCGCAAACTGAGCTTGGCAATCCTTGGGCTATCGAAATTGGGCGCATGTTCCATACTTCTGATGATTCGCCATTGTTCTGTGCAGAGGGTAGTAGTAAAATGATGCGTTTATACGAAGCTAAGTGTTACTGGCAATTTGATCATCGCTACGCAACCTTTTCAGAAAATGATTACCAAGAAGTTTGCGAAACTCAGAAGCAAGACACGCAATTCCAGATTAATGTCCGTTACTATATTGAGTTTGTAAAAATACCCCAGAAGTTTCGCCAGCGGCTATCAAAATGGCATCTTTCGTTCAGAAAGATAACAAGGTCTACTGACGCAAGAACGCTCATCGCCAGTATTACACCTTTATCTGGTCTGCTTGATTCTGGCAACAACATTTATATTAAGTCGGCTTCTCATGCCGCTTGTTTGCTAGCATCTCTGAACTCTTTCGTTGTTGATTATGTTTCACGTCAAAAAATTGGTGGCCCAAATATGACTGTTGGTGTCATTTCACAAGTTCCGAGTCTGAGTCCTGCCACTTATAATCAGGACTTCTCATTGATAAATGAAACACAAACATTACGCAGGTGGATATTGTCGCGTGTATTGGAGCTTACTTACACTGCCTACGACCTGCAAGGCTTTGCCGAAGATTGCGGCTATACAGGCGAGCCGTTCCGGTGGGACGAAGCGCGCCGCTTCCTGCTCCGCGCAGAATTAGACGCTGCCTACTTTCACCTCTACGGTATTGCGCGTGCCGACGTAGACTACATCCTCGACACCTTCCCCATCGTCAAACGCAAGGACGAAGCGCAGCACGGCGAATACCGTACGAAGCGCGTGATTCTGGAAATCTACGACGCGATGCAACAGGCCATCACCACCGGACAACCGTACCAAACCTTGCTTGATCCGCCGCCTGCGAATGGCTGGACACCAGCGGAAAGCAGGGATGAGGGCGGAGGGATGAGGGATGAAGAACAGACAGTGACAGCGCCCCAGGCCGAAGCCTTTCAATTGGAGATGCAGGACGCACGGCCACAGCCGACATTGTTCGATATTGTCGAGTGAACCGAAATGAGTTTTCCAGATCAACGGTCAAACATCTCGTCATAGATACTTGCAGGCGCTGCTGCTGCAATTTCAGTGCGCTCCGGTTCCGTTTGCAATGTGCGTTCGATGCTTTCTGCGCGCTCTTGCCGTTCGTCGGTACGACCTTCCTTGGCGTGTGTGTAGTCGGATTGCTGATCGTCGCGCATCATCATTGCATTGCGTGTTGCGAGAGCTTGATCGGTGGGCAATTCTTGCTCACGATTTGTCGTAACTTCGGTTCTTTCGGTCGAACGTTCCAAGCCAGGTTCGCGTTCTATTGCCTGATCTACCAACCGATCCAGTTTCTCGAAGCCGCCATAGTATTTCTCGCGGGCCGTGAGTTCGGAATGCTGAAACGCTTGCAACATCTCGCGCTCCTGGGGCGTCGCTTGTTGCATCGCTTGGGCCGTGAAGTCGTTGTTGTTGACTTGTTCTCGGCTTTCCGCGATTGCATTATGACGGGCTGTTTCTGCGCGTGTTGCCGCCTCCCGTAAATACTCCCGGCTGCCTTCCGGGAGATTGAGGGTTGCGAGTTTGTCACTGAACTGCTGACTATTCGCGCGTCCTTCGTAGTGATCTTTGATGAGCGGCACAAGCTCATCTTTTCGCCCTTCCAATACTGCTTTGTAGCCTGGTTCCTGAAGGCCACTCTTCCAAGTGTTAGCCCATTCTGTGCGACCGGCAGATGCCGCTTGCTCCTGCCCTTGCGCTTCGGCCACGCGCGCTACAATTTCTTGCTTGTGACGGTTGAGCGCATCGCGGGCATTCAGCACATCATTTTGATATTCGCGCATTGTCTCCACTTGCTTGAAGACCTGATGAGCGGTCAGGTCTTTCTCGGCAACGCTCTGGCCGCGCGCTTCTGCATTGTCTTTGCGGCGATGAATCTCATCGGGTATTGTTGCGACCCACGTTTCTTTGGAAATCTCTCGTGATAAGAATTCTTTGCTTTCCGGGTTCTGGCGAACGGTCACTTGTCCATCTGCCACCATACGCACTTGTGTGACTACCTCGGTCTTGGGATCGGCTTTTGCCGCTGTTATGGCCTCGGCGTAGGCTTGATAGCTGCGACTATGAATCGCAACGGCTCCATACAGCCGCTCGCCTGCGTCACGGCGCAGATGTAGCTCCTCGCTGGCCTGCTTGGCGATAAGGTTCACATAGCGCCGCTCGACATCGTTCAGCGTAGGACGACCCTCTTGTTTGCTGATGGCTTCTTCCAGCCGCTGACTGAGCGTGTCATGGTCACGCGCAGATTGAATTCGGGTGACGACTTCCTGCGCTTGTGGACTCGCTTTCTCCGGCGCATGCACTAAGGACTCGGCGCGCAGGCTGGTGACTTGTTGGTAGATAAAATCTTTCTCCGTCGGCCTGAGTTGCGCGACATTTTCCCGCAATTGCCAGGACTGTTCCTGGGGCGTCATCTCGCGTGAGAGTTTGGTGTTGGGGTTCACTAATGCGGCAAACCGATTGAGCTTTCCGATGTCGGGTCGTCCTTCGCGATCACGCTGTAGATCAAGCGCCGTGATGATCTTCTGAACTGGCTCCGAGAGTTGTGTTTTCCCCTGCTGCATTCGCTCCACTTCGTTGCGCTTGTCTTGGGCTGTGAGAAGAGTGTCATGGAGTGCGCGGTGCATCTCCGGCGTGTAGTGCTGGGTGTGTGGGCCAGGGTTGGCCAGCAGCGCGCGTTGCTCGGTCGTAAATTTCCGATGACTGGTCTCCTCGCCTGCGCGTTGTTTGGCGGCATTGCTGTTGTTGAAGTCGCGGATCTGACGCGCCATCTTCTCTACATCGTCTGCGGTTTTTTGTTGGCGCAGAGCCTCGACAGCTCGTTGAAAGACGGGTGAGCGATTGCTCTCTCGCACGTAAGCATCCTCGCGCAGAACTTGTTGGGTGTACTGTTCGGTGAAACGCACCAAGCTTTGATATTCCGCTTTGATGTCTGCGGGAGAAGCGCCTTTGGCCCGCGCGGTTTCGATGGCTGCCAAGTGGCTCTCATATTCCCGTGCGTTTTGTTGGGCGCGATAGGCTTCTCTTCCGGGTCTGTCTTCGATTCGGAGCGGGCGTTCGGCTTGCGCGTCGTTGTAGTTGCGCACATATTCGTTGATCTGGCGTTGTCCTGCCTGAGATGTCTCCCAATGCGGATTGGGCGCAAGTAATAATTCTTTGTCGCGCGGGCTGAGGTATGGATTCATCAACACCCGCTCGGCAAAGATCATTTCTCGTTCCGCTGTCATCGGGCGTTCGCCCATTTTCAGCCGATCTGCATACATCTCCCGAAAATGAGTGTGTTCGCCCTCTGGTGCATTGGTACGAAGCGCGAATTCCTGCGCCCTTGTCGCATAATCTCGTGACGCCTTGTGCGCCCATTCAGGACTTTGGGCGAGTTGTTGCAGTTCGAAGGAATTGAAGCTATTGGCCCGCGCTATTTCTTGCACATGTTGGTATTCGCGTGCGCCTTGCGCCTTGAGATGATCAGTCAAATCTAGTGTTTCTTTGTTGCCAACGTAGGCAGAATGCTCCAATAAAGTCGCTGTTTCTTTGCGCGACAATCCTGCGTTGAGAATGTCCTGTCCCAAGCGTTCTGCGTCGGCAGGTGAAAGCTGTCCTTGCTGATAAGCGTCGTATCGCCCCGCCAAACCTTGTCCGCGCTCGGTGCTGAGAATCCGGGCGACATCCTGTTGCTGATCGAGATAGTGTCCAGCGAAACGTTGGACAGTGCGCGCGCCTTCGACTAACTCTCGCGGGCTGATCTGTAAACGCAATGCTTCCGTGATGCTCGGCATGGCGGTTCTGACGAGATATTGGTCGGTAAAGAGATGTTCATTGCCTGGGAGGCTGGTTTGCTGATCCAAACCGCCAATCCGAATGGCAGAAGTATTGAAAACTGTCCCTTCTCGCACGGCCTCGAAATCCTGCTCCTCGTATCGTTCCTCGGCAAGCTCATACTCTGTGACTTCAAATTCGTCAGCGTGACTGACACTGAAGACTTCTCTCTCGTCGTAGATGATCTGGCGATCTTCGATCTCTATGTCACGGTCGAACTCCGTTCGGTCTTCGGCTTCCAGCCGCACCAGCTCCTGATCCATTGCACCTCGCGCTTCCAAAATGTACTCGCTGTTGCCGCTGGCCCCGCCTTGTTCCATCAAGTCATCTTTGGAAAACTCTACAGCTTGGAGTTGCGCTGCGATTTCGCCCATTTGCGTTAAGGCTTCGCGTGTCGCCGTCAAACGCTCCGCATCCGGGCGATACCCGCCGCGCTCGTCGAAATTGATGGGGCGGAGATATTCATTGATGATCTCTAGTTTGTACGTCGTATCCGCATTGCGCCCCGCGATGGCTTGAATGTGATCGTGAAACTCCCGCGCCATTTCCCGCGTTGGCAAGTGCTGTATCAAATAGGCAAATTCACCTTTGTGTGGCTCGTCCGTGTTGGGAGTCGTGCGGGTGTGTTCTTCCGTTGGAATGATGGCGACTTCGCGATTGGCCGTGGCCCCAGCTTCATACATTTCCGCTAACGTGGTGTAGCCGTCGGCGCGTAACTTACTGGCCCATTGCGCCCGATCATAGCCTTCCGGGGGATTGAATACCGTACTTAAGTCGTCACGGTTGACTAAATGATGTTCCCCCGTCGCACCCGCAGATCGAGCCACAATCTCCACCATTGTGGCTTTTCCGTAGGGGCTTTTGTGTTCGTCCAATAAGTCCTGAACGCGTTTGTCTTGGTACGTTGCGGAGTCGGGAAGTTGTCGAAATGGATTGTAGCTCTCACTGGCCATGCCGCGTTCTCCTGAAAACAGTTCGCTCCGATCAAGGCTGCCAATGCAAAATGACCTGACGAAACAGAGTTCTTGCTGCTTCTTCAGGTCATCTTCGCTTTATGCAACTTCTATGCGAGACGTAGGTAACTTCAAGAAATGGGCATACGGAAGGAAGGTGATGCTCTAAGGTGTGCGCTGCCATCACTTCCTCACCCCAATGCTCGGTCAGCAATCCGTTGTTGAATTTTCCCCGGTAGGTTGTGGCAAAGATGGTTCGCGCCTGCTTCGTGTAGGCCGCACGCCAGGACTGATAGCTTCTCGCTTTATTTCCCTTTCCTGAATTCCTCCGCCGTCATCAGCTTTGCAAAGTACCGTTCGCCTTCCTTCTTGCCAGCCAAATAAATCCCTCGGCCTTCACCGTCATGCGTGTAGGGTTCCCCACTCAAAAACGCATTCGCCCGATACCCTGCTGGCGGAACGCAGTTGAGATAATGCTGATACTGCTCCTCTGTTGTCTCGCGCCACATGGGGGCAAACAGATTCAAGTCAAATACGGTCGTCGGGAAGATATGCCGCATGACTGATGGATGATTGCATTGTTTGATGCAGTGATAAGCGCGCGCGCCGTTTTCAAAGCGTTGGATCACAATGCTTGCTGGACTCGCCAAAAAGCCACGCAGCAAATCCGCTGTGTTGGCGTGAACGCCGATTCTTTCATCGCCGCCGGCGACCATTCCGCGATCCAGCTTGTGCGCGAACCATAGACCGAATTGGTCTATCATAATGGTGTGGGAGTCCTGTCCTAATTGCATGCCGTTGCGTTGTTGTTCCTGGGCGTAGCCTGGGACTTTGCCATCGTATTCTGTGATGAAGAGATTGGGCGTGAGATAGCTTTCCGGTGAGAGTACATTTCTTTGTTGATTGGACATATTGCTTGGTAGAGAGGTTGTCGGGTGTAAGTGACTGGACGACACTTGGTGATTCGCCCAGCGTCTGTAATCGTGTGAGAGGAGCCACGTATTTTGTAATGGGTGGCCTATTTGACGGCGAGACGAGCAATTCCTTCTTCGCCGATCATTTCGTAAGCAAACCCTTGCTTACCGAAAGCTGCGAGAAAATCTGTGGTGACCTGGATTAAGTCAGCGGTGCTTTTGATTGCCACTGGAACTTTTAGAGAGTCGTCGTGCTTTGTGCGCTGCCGGATGTACAGCCACACCCCTGCCACCATCAATTCTTCGACCGTCTTGGCTTTCGTAAGCGCCCGTTGATAAAACTTCTGTACGGCTGTATAGCTGGTTTGCGAGGTGTGTTTCCCTTCTAACGCGACACTGGCGTAATAGCCGTACTGCTGGTCATCATACACGCCCCAATCTGGATAATTCTGACACCACTCTTCATTGCTTTTGATGAGGGAAGCACGATCTTCCGCGAGACGCGCCCAGATGTCGGTCTCTGCCGCAAAAGGAGTATCGTTGGGCGTGACACTGCGATCCCAATGCCAATCGCGTGCGCGACGTCGCGGACTCACTTCCCAGCAATTGTTGTCGCCGCTTTCGATCATGGGCAGATACTGGCCCTCGGCTTTGATGAATAGAGAACGGTACAAAATTCGATAGCTCATAGTATGAAATGAATTGGTCGAGTTGTGATTGGTTGGGTTATCGCAGCAATTGTGCGAGTGATGAGGCGACTGTGATTGCTCCGTTGATTTAGACGATCATACCACCGTAAAGCATTTTGACTTCGGCTTTCCAACATTCAATCTGTGGATACTCTGCTGCGCATGAAAAGAGTCCTTTCATTGCGATCATCTCCTTCCAGCCAGGTTCTTCCACTAAATCGTCAGGGAGAACGCGAGTCCTCGTATGTGAGATTGATGTGCATTGGCGAGGTGTTGTTGCAAGCGACGGCAGTGTTCTTGGAGTCGGTGAATCACTCCTGAATCTATCGTGCGCTAATCGTTACGCTGTGATTCCAGTTGCAACAGGGGCACGACTAACTGGTATATCTTTTTCGCAAGTGCCTGACAATCTGTCTTGTCTGGTCGCGCCTCATCGCTGTACTCGTGATCGAAGATGATGCTTGCAATCGCTTCCTCCGGCTCAATCTGAGCCTCTGTATCCAACTGTGCTGGTTGTTCTGTCGCAGGCTTTTGTTCGACTTTGATGCGGCCCGTACGGTAGCCATAAGAAATGGCGTTGGCTTTGATGAGTTCGATGATCTCATCCTTTGGAACTTCCTGTGTCCCTGCGAAATGAAGTTGGATCGTGGCTTCGCTTTCTTCGAGCAGCGAAATCCAAATCTGGGGTGCGAGGAGAAGAATGGCTTGTTGCAATGCGGTCATAGGCGAGTCGTCAGATGGACGTTTGTTGTTGTTGGCTGGTTCTGTGTGTCTCTTTGGCGAAGACAGTGATCGGTTCCAGGTTCCTCAATTCGTGAATCAAAATGCTTTCGTTCAGATCAGGGTCGAAGTCAAAACCAGCTTGCCGCGCTAATTCGTTCACCTCGTCGGCATTGAGCGACGGTGATAGCAAATCTTTGAGAGATTGCACTATCGCTACGGTTTCGCCGTATTCGTGTTGATGAACGAGAATATATGGTTTCATGCCGATTCCTTGTGGTGGGTCTGATGGAAGCTTTCGTTGGTTGCGAAAAGACAATGAAGTAGTTCCTGTCTCGCAACCTCCCTGTCTTGATAAGAGACGCGCTGGCCTTCTCAATGGTTCGTGGCGTGGTTTCTTAATATTCAGGGCCAGCGACGTCAGCCGTTGTGAGTGTCGCCGCCGCTTCCATTGCCAAGTCAGTCAAATCGAGATGCCTCAATTCACCTTCGGAATTGATCACCCAGGCTTGTGCGTTGAGATACCGCATCTTTTCGTTACCGACTTCAAGGATGATAGCGACTTGTCCCTGTGCGAGCAATTGGCACAGTTCGCCCAACACGTCGGTATCTTCTTCGGTTTCTAGGTCCCAGCCATTATTCGAGAATCCACTTTCCTTGCTGTCGGACATCAGGAAGCCGACGCGATTCTCCTTTTCGATCAATTCCAGATTGTGTCGTTCGCAGAATGCTTGGAATGCTTCTGCATCGTTAACTTCAAAGTAATTGGATCGGAATTTTGCTTCGTAATTTGCCATAGGTGATTTTTGCTTCGAGTTTAGTGGCTGCCTTATCGCTCCGGCATCCAATCCACGTCTGCGCGCTGTTCTTGCGCTGGCGTGCGTTCGATGGTTTCCGTGCGTTCGGGGTCGGTTTGCGATTGCGCTTCAATGCGGCTCATTTGTTCGATTACTTCTCGCTCTTCTTCCCGCTCCATTCCTTTCCGTTCATATTCCCAGCTAAGCTGCTGTTGCGTTTGCTCTTTGAACTCTTGCACCGCTTCTTTGTCGCGGCCCGCTAAGGTATGAACGTGCTGCAACATCTCTGCCAATGCTTTTGTCTCGTGGCTCGGCTTGAAATTGAAAAGCCGCTGCGTGTCATTGTAGAGGGATTGTTTGAGGCTCAGCGCGACTTCCTGACCTGCCTTGTCGGTGACGACCATCGTTGTCCGTTCGCCGCGTTTTTCGATCTGGTCAAGCGCGAAATTCGCACTTCGTTCTTCCCTCGCCACTAACGCCTGCATTCGTAGGTCGTGGTCTGCCAAGGCTCGCCCAACATCGTTGCTGCTCATCCTATCCGCCACAATTTCTGCTTTCCGCGCTTCTTTCAGTAGCTCAATATCACGCGTCTCTACTGCAATTCGCGTGATCTCTGCGTATTCGCTGAACCGCAAGGTCGGGCGAACCGTGTCTTTCTCGCCACTTGCTTGCTGCTGTAAGAAAGTTGTGATGCCCGCCAACGATTCGCGCGTCTGTGCCAGTCCTTCGGCTTTTCGCTCCAGATAGTCACCAATTCTGGCGACGGGTTCCTTCGCGGCTTCGGCTTTCTCCTGTTTGGCGTATCGAACACTGGGGATTACATTCTCAAGGTTGATGTTGCCATTGTAATCAACGTATTTTGCCTGGTGCGCTAAATACTGTGCTTCCCGCAACGCTGACGCATACGATCTTCCTTCGACCACTTCCTTGTTTTTGCCGTTCTCAAAGCGGTGCAGGTCGTTTTCGTTTCCTTGCAAGCGGGCTTGTGTGAGCAATTGTTGTCCACGCAGCCAGCTTTGCTGTTTCGCTTCATCGAAGCCGTTCTTCTGCCGCTCGGCTGCCAATGCCAACGCCAAGCGATCTACCTTGCCGCTGCGAATCGCCTCCGTTTTGATCCAATCCGCTTGCGCCTGAGTAAGTTTGGGAATGACGTGCGCGCCCTCAACCCCCAGCGATTCGCGCCCGACGCTTACTCGCTCCTCGTAGTCGTTAACCTGTCCTTGTAATTGCTGCGCCTTCGCTTCCAACTGCGACTGAATGGCTTCTTTGTGCAGCGCGTACTTTTGCTCCATCTCTTCTTTCGCTTGCGGTACGGTTTGCAAATTGGGTTTGATGCCTTCTCTGCGCAGCTTGGCAAAGGCTTCATCATTGATCCGCTTGTCAATGTCATACAGCGAAAGGGGGCGAAGCTCGCCCTCTACACGAAACTTCCAACGTTCGCCATGATCCTCCAACGAAGCTTGTTGGCGACGTAACGCGTCCAGCTTCGTCTCCTGAAGCAATTGCAGTCCCTTCGCTTCAGCAAGGTCTTTGGTGATTGCAATGTTGGATTTTGGTTCGCTGGTCTCATATTGCTCGGCTTCTGAGTCAAATCGTTCTGCCCTCAGCAGTGGTTCGTTGTACTCCGATCTCGGTTGTTGGCTGTCCGTAATCGGAGTCATTGTCTGCGCCACATCGCGCGCAAAACCAACTGACCGCTCATAGTCTGGGTTGCGTTCTCGAAAAGCGGCTTGCTGTTGGTCGAGTTCGGCTTCGAGGCGCGCCAGAAACGGACTCGGTATGACTACTTTGTCCGCTCCGAATCCTTCCGACTTCGGCAGCCACCGATAGGGCATTTCGTTGAGCGTCATCTGCTTTCTGTGTTCTGTGTTCTTGTACTCCTTCCAAATCACGACGTGAGTGTGCGGATTGTCGGTATTCAGATGAATTCCAGCTACCCATCGCAAATGATCTGCCTTGATTGACTCTCTTGCTTCTTCCATTCCCTGGCGAATTACCTCCCGGAATGCGGCGGTACGCTCTTTGTCTGTGGCTCCCATTTTGTCGAAATCCTCCGGGCGCAAGGACAGCACCAGGTGAAAGGTGTCGGCGCGGCTGAGCGTATCTTTTCCGTTCAAGATGCGATTGGCTTCTTCGACAGAAAGCTTGTCGTGTTCAGCCGAAAAGAGATCGCGGTGCTGCCTCCCTTCGCGGCTTTCATCCCGATCTCGCTCAGAAATGTATTTCGTCGGAGACATTGCGGCGCTTTTGGCTTGTGGCGCTCGGATGGAAACTCTCATAATCCTTCATAGATTTTCGGGATTCGTTTTTCGTCAAACTCAAACCGAGAGGCGAATGTTGACAACCATTATTTGGGTTCTTCGTTGAGAAGAAGTTTCCGATACTTACTGATTTGGGCTTCGACCTTCTCCAAACCGGCAGCAAGAATCTTTGGTGCTTCCGGGTCTTTGCCGAGTAAGGCTTGTGTGAGATGGGCCGTTAAGGTTGACTCGCCAGTCATCGCCAACAGAATCTTGCTGAGGTTGTTGTTCTGTTCGCGCAGGAGTTCAATTTGCGTGAGTAAGCGGGCGTTCTCATCTATGGTTACTTGCAGCGCGATCAAGTCTTTACTGAGCTTGTCGAATTGAATCCCATTCACATCCTGCGCATGCCTGCTCGATACCTGGATGTGTTCGACAAGCTCGCCGATGATTTCCCCTTTGAGGATCGCGATACTTTGTGGGGAGTTCGGGTTGAACTTTCCTTCGCGGATATCCTTGTACTCTTCGCCACGTTCTTCGGCCTTGATGCCAAGTTCAATGAGTCTGCGCAGGTATCGTTGCTCATTGTAGAGCGGCGACTTCCGCTTTTTCTCGTTCAAGTAGGCGCGCTGCTCTTTCTTGAGTCGGAGCGGAATCGGATTACTTTCAAATTCAGAGGGCTTCTTCTTCTTGAGCAAAGCAGGTTTCGATTTCATACAATTCGTCGCACCTTTCTGGAAAAATTCGCCGAGGAGGCAAACTGGAAATATCCTTACTTGTGGAATGAGCTAGACGATTGTGGCTGCGGCAATTAACGTGCCAGATTATACTTGTATAACTTGTTATCGCCGGAAATTTACCTCACGCAATTGGTTGCAATGTTTCGGCTTACACGCTGTTTCGGAGAACTTTGCGAATTCCTTCCTGCGCCCACCGCCGAAATACCCCAACCATTCCCAAAGAACGAAGACTTGATGGCATTGTCAGAGGCACGGACGGAAGCACGGCGAAGAGAAAATCCACAGGGGAGAGGCAAAGACGAAGGGGGCAAAGCTCATTCGGCAGACCGTTCAGGTGGCTCGATGGAGGAAGAACGCTCAAACGGTGATTGACGGATGAAGGACAGTGCTGGCTGTCAACGCGAGGGTGCTTATGGCTCAAGCCGAATTATCAAAGAGCGAGATGCAGGGACGATGAGGCGCATTCCACTCTGATTTATTCCTGACGTGACATGGAAGCGGGAAGAAAGAGGGAGGGGTTTACGAAAGGAAAAAGAAAAGGCGGTGATCCGAAGACAACCGCCGAAAGACAAGGAGTATTGAGATGCGAAGAACACAACGATATGAACCGTAAAAACCAAAGCTTCACAGTTTGTCAGTTTCGAGGAGCCAAAGGATGGCCGCCTTGATGATGTCGCAGTGACAAGGTTGCGGGACACACCAGCAAAAAAGGGAAACGGGGTTGCCGTCTTTGACGATGCGCGCGATGCGAAAGAGTTCGTCGTAGGCTGCTTGTCCGTTGAGTCGGTCGCAGGGTTGGTGGTTGAGCGCGCGCCAAAGGTCTTGTCGGAAAAGTTGGATGGCTTGATCACGATTGCCATCTTTTCCGAGGACAAATGGGTTGCCAAGAGGAGAAGCAGACAGGGCAGACATTTTGCGACCGCAGTAAATGTGTTTGGGGTTATGAGGATTGGGACGTTGGGATTTGCAGTTGTAGATTGAGATAGTCATGCAGCCTCCGAAAGAACGTGGGAGTACTGGCAGTAAAAACCGGAGGCGTGAGAGGAAAGGCGCTGGGGAATAGCGTGCGGAATGCAGAATAAAGAGTGATGCGGTAACGGGGTGTGATTCTGGATGGGCGATTTTGGATTTTGGATTCGGGGAATCCGAGCAAGCCGCGAATAACTGCTCAAAAAAAGAGGCGACCCAACCGAAGCCGGATCGCCAGTGAAAGAAAGGAGATTATGAAGCAATGGTCTACCTTCAGTAAAAAACCGAAGGCTTATGGACGGTTCCGTTTCTTGAGCAAGGACGCGATGCCAGCAAGACTGGAGCCTAAGAGGAGAAGGCTTACAGATTCAGGAACGTTGGCTTGGGGAAGCTTGGCGAAGAACTCTTGTTGATCCAGGTTTCTGTCCGCCGGGGTAATGAGGCCGACACCAGCGGTGGGCGCGTTGGAGTAAGCAACGGAGCGGTTGAGCCAGGTGTTGGTGTCAGCTCGAGAGAGAAGTGAAAAGAAGGAGAGCAGAGTGAGAATGGTGAACAGTTTCATGGGAATTACTGGTAAGAAAAAGGGCGGCTGAAAACCAAACAAGGAAAGTTGTTTTGACCTGCTTGACGGCTTCAGTGACTGGATCAGACTGGATCAAGGCTTTGGTAGAAACGAGATTCGCCCATACCAGCTTGCGCCGCCGGGAAAAGGGGCAAGCTTTCGTAGAAGTCGCGGTTGGGCGCGCCGAGACGCCAAAGGGTTTCGGGTTCCGCCAGCAAGAAGGTGTCATCGTCAACAGGGAAGGTGTTTTGTGGTTCAACCCAGAGATGGAAGCGATCGGGGGGATGTTGGTTAGCGGGCATGCGCGTCACCCCCGAACAAACGATAGGCGATGTCGGATAATTCAACCGAGACACATTCGCTACAGATGACTTCACCGAAATCGGCGTCAACGAAGTGTTTGCCGCGCGTGACGAGGTGTTCTTCGCCGCAGTTAGGACAGACGTGGGATTGGTTACTGGTCGGGAAAAATTGAATTGAAACGGACATAGTTACTCCTGATGGTGGATTTGAGATGGCGGATTTTCGAGAGACGAAACCCGAAGCTGTGAAAGACGCTTAGATAGAAACAGTAAAAACCGGAAACGTGATTGGGAGGGGGCTTGCTTGAGTAGGAAGAGTGACGAGGTTGTGTTTGGCAGGCAAGGTAATGACGTTGCGTGTCAGGTATGAGTCCTTCTGGTTGGAATGCTCAATAGTGTTCGTGGAGGGTGGCTTCGATCAGAGCGAAGTTATCCATCGTCTTCAGGTGCAAGATAGCCTTAATGTGTGCGAAGAAGAATTTGACAGGTTTGCCGGCTTCGAGCAGCGAACGGGTCAAGTCGAGGGTATCGTCGTGTTTTGCGGGACGGCGAAATGCAACGTGATTCGTCTCGTCGTAGAGCGCAAGCCCGAAGTTCGCACTGGAACAGGCGGCTTGCTTGGTGGCCACGAAGAAGTCTGCTCCAAATTCCGCTGGCACAGGTACGGTCGTGAAGTTCCCGTGATTGATGAGCGCTCTATCCCCAACGTGATAGAGCGCCACTTCTGGGTAGCGTTCGTCGGCGATGAAGAGTTGGATGCGCGAACTGAAGCCTGCCTCATCAGTAAGCAGAAAACGGCCTTCCTGGTTGATGATGGTGGCGAGTGTCATTGCGATTCGCAAGGGAAGTTGGGTGATGGTCGGACTACCAAAACAGAAGACATTCATTGCTTTCGCCTTACGGAACAGAACAGCGGCGAAGAAGTCGCCGCGCGTTCCATTGATCCAGATGTCCCAGCCGCGCCGTTGGTATTGTTCGATGAGTGGTGGGAGAGCGTCTTGAGAAGTGGCGTTGATGTACAAGTGATCGTATCCGGGTTCCAAGTCCCAGGGATGTCCGGCATTGATGTCAAGGTCTTGTTGGATCAGCGCTTCCTCTGAATCTCCCTTGGTTGCTCTGTGCGAGCGTCTTCGTGCTGGGTGCGGTTTAGAAAATGATGAGTTAGGAATTGGCAACTCCCTCCTGTTCCATGAAGGCTTGCAGTGGCCTGATGACTTGTGGATTGATGTCGCGCCGCTCGCGGATTTCTTGCGCAATGATCTTGGTGATTTGCGCTTCGTCAGGTGTTGCGGAGGGAAGCGGGGCGAAGAACGAATCTGCGATGTCCGGGCGGGACAGTGAGAAATCAGGGAATCGCTCTTGATAAAGAGTGAGCCGTTGCGCTACAAGACTGTATTCGTGCGCGAGGAATGTATCGCGTTCGTGCTGGGTACGCGTGAAGTGGGACTTGTAGTAAGCGGACTTCAGCGTAAGGAATGCCAGAATCGTAAAGAGATCAGACGGTTGCAGTTGCATAAAGAGACTCCTGCTTACGTTGTTGTTTGCGGAAATACATCGCGTCGTCCGCGTCGCTCAGGGAACAGCCGATACCACCAGAGATGCAAACGCCAAGCCGTTGGACTTCCGGGACGTGGGCAATCAATTGATCAAAGCGGATTTCCGCCCTGCGGCGAAACGCCTCGGCGATTTCCTTTGGCACCAAGCAAACAAATTCGTCGCCGCCCAACCGAAAGACACGACGACAATGAAATTCAGCCGCAGTACAAGCCAGTGATTCCGCGACAGTACGCAACAAGCCATCGCCCGTTTTGTGTCCGAGCGTGTCATTGACGGCCTTGAATGAGTTCACGTCAAAGAGGACAACGACGAATCCTTCAGCGAAAGCGGCGGGAAAAGCAGCTTCGAGTGCGCGGCGATTGCCGATTTGGGTCAGAGGATCGGTATAGGCTGCCTGGATGGCGTTCTTGCGGCGCTCGGCCAGTTCAGGGGAAATGAAATCCGCAATGCGAGCTCGTGTTTGATCGAGAATCATGTTGTAACTCTTTCGGCATAGAGAACGAGTTGTTCGGCCGTGGCAGTGGGGTACGGGCGGTAAAAACCGGGCGCATCGCGCGCAAATCAAATGGCAAAGGGCAGAAAGCAGAAGGGAGACATGGTGTTGTTTGCCTTATTGTGAGGCGGGGATTGCGGAGGGCGGAATGAGGAAGAATTGTCTGTGAAACAGAAAGGGCGACCGCGTGGGAAAGGGACAGCCGCCCAAGAGGGGGTACGAAATGTTAGATCATTGCTTGTGTTAGTTGCGCGTGAGGTTGGCCGAGAGCCGCGCGATGGCGTCATCGGACATCTCGCTGGCAGCGTTCAAGACGTCGGTGAAGGAGAAGTCGGCTCTGACGTAGGAGGTGGTAGGTGGCTTGCCGGGATCAGTGACTTGAACGACGGCAAGTCCGAGCCAATAAGGATCAAGAAGGATCACTTCCTCAGAGGGCGTTGTGATGGTTTCGCCTGCTTGAAACAATCGAACCGAGCAGTGGCTATGACAACGATTCAGTTGGACGGGCAGCCCGGCCAACAGGGCGTGCAGTACGGTCTGCGCTTTGGACATTGAAACTCCAGATTGATAGTGGTGGTTGGAAAGGGAAGGGAATTAGCCGACGCGACGTCCGCCGCATGTGTCGGGATGATTGCGGACAACCATACCTTTTGCCTCAATCCAGGCCTGGGCTTCTTCGTCGGTCAGATTGTTGCCATCGTTGCTTGTCAGCGTCTGGAACAAATTGGTAGCCAGAAAAATTTCGCCGTTGTGAAGCGTGATGTAGAAGTCCCCTGGAAATTTGGGTGTGGATTCAATGGACGCGACTTGCTGGCGGGTGATTTCCCAACAGTTGCCAGTCGGGGAATAGAGGCCGACGACCCTGGTTTGCAATGCGAAGCTGATAGGAGGGGGTGAGTTCTGCATATGAAATTCCTGCGAGAGAATAACGGAAAGTGAACAAAAGAAGAAACCACGTTGGATTCTGAATTTAGAGATCTGGAGAAGGCGGTGTCAAAAGCCTTCCGAAAAAAAGAGGCGACCCCGCCGAAGCAGGATCGCCGAGAGAAGAACGCGTGTTTTTTAGGAGAGAGACTTGGGTTCCTGCGCCACGCCAGCGAACCTTGGGCCTGATCACGCTGCCGAACCCCCTGCGGAGACAACCGACTCCGGCTTGTTCGGTGCGTCTGGTACGCGCGATGGCGCAGGAAGAGGAAGCGCAGAGAGGGGCGGTTTCGGCGCAAAGAAATGTTTCCGAAACGAAATGTCGCCGTGTGGGAGACGTTGCGCTTTGACAAAGAAGCCACTACGCCGCGCCCATCGTTCCAGCACGACCATCCTTGGGTTGTGTTCTTTGGACAAGTTGGCCTCCATCGTTGTGGCGTGCCGAGAGGCCGTGGGTGGCCGTCCGGCACGCCGTGCTTGACCGAGCAAACGTGATCGGTCAAGGCCGGGGCACGAGAGCGGGAGTTGGTGTTGGCTCTCGTTCGGGATAGGGAAGAAAGCACACGGAAACGGTCGGGTTCTGATCGAAGGCTCAGCTTGCGTGGTCGTGCAAGCCAGTCTTGTAGCAACAAAGCAACGTCCCCAGTTGATTGTTGCGCCGACCGCTTCCGTCTACGCTCCGCCGTAAGCAGGAGTTAAACTTACAGCAGCGCCGTCAGAGGCAGCGCGGCTGGCATCGCTTGGAAGACCGCACAAGGCCAGCCGCTTTCGTGGTGGATGTCGTTGAAGGTTGAGAGATGAGTTGCCGTACAGCTTGCCGGAATCCATCTTGTGTGATTGCTAGTTGGGTTAGAGGCGAATCCAGCCGCCTAGCAATTTCTTATCATCCGTAAAAACCCTACTGGACGGAGATGGTCACGGTGTTGGCGGGCTTTTCTTGGATGACAATTTCTAGCGGGTAATTTCCCGTCATGACTAGGGAAGTGAGCCTTTTGATTGGGTACGACCCGCGAGAGTGCGTACGACGAAAACAATCAGAAACGGGAATGTGAGTAGCGCCACCCCGACGGTGACAAGCACAAGAAAAAGTGCCTGCGCGAGCTGAAGAAGACGATTCATACGAAAAGAACAGCCCAGCCAAGGGCGAATCCTGACTGGGCGGTTGTGGTTCCAATGGTTGAAGCGCGAAAGGCTGGGAATTAGCTGCGCGGCACTTTGCCGACAAACTGGACGCGGAACGCGTCGAGTCGGTTGGAGTGGTATTCCTGGCCGTCCTGGCCTTCTTTCGTGATGTTGATGGATAAGCGACCATCTTGCACCGCGATCCGGGAGCCGGGCTTAGCCGCTTGCATCAGCTTGACGACACCCGGATTGCTGGAAACGATTTCGACCCACTGGCCCTTCTCGTTACGTTCGGCTTGTTTGTCATTCAGCTTTTCGCCTTTGACTGGACGGCGGGTGACGACCCCCAGAAACGCACAGTAACTGTTGCCGTTTTTGTCTTTGCCGAAGTGGATGAGGGATTCTTTGTTCGTCGGTTGAACGACGGTGACAATTGTGTTGGTGACGTTGAAGGAGGGAAGCGGATTGGTGTTTGCGTTTGCCATAGAGAGAGTAGACCTTTCAGTGATTTGGTTGTCTTGAAGTGAGGTGAACGCACGCTGCGTTCGGAACAAGGATTTATTCCCTGTGAAAACCACGCGCGAAGCGCGCCTTCGGCGTTGGTTGTAAACGTGCGCAAAACTCTTTTGCAGCAGTGACAGGAATAGAAAAAGCCAGGACGCAGTGAATCCGAATCCTGACTTTTGCGGATGATAGGGAAGGGGGCACCTAGAACGGAATATCCTCTGTATCGTCGGTGCCTTGCAACTCCGGCGCTTGCTCTGTGGCAGGTGCGGCAGTGCTGGTTCCATTGCCGTTTTTGCGGAACAGGATTGAGAACTTGGTACCGGTCATGCGAATTTCGTTGTAGACCGTGCCTTCTTTCTCGTTGGCGTTTTCGTACGCATCGGTCGCGTCAATGCGCACCCGGTCGCCTTTGCCTACGCCGCTCTTGGCGACCGCATTGGCCTGTCCGCCCCAGAAGGTCACGATGCGGACGGAACGACGTTGTTGGTTGCCGCGCACGACGTTGCTGATGACTTTCAGGTCAACGACCGCGCGGTCTTCACCGTTGACTTTGACGGTACGAACTTCCGGCGTGACGGCAAGGTTGGCTTCAAAGCTGATCTGTTGGTAATCGGAGAATTGGCGAGTTGCATTACTGTTGTTGGTTTCTGACATGGTGGGAAAATCCTTTCAAATGGTTGTGATTGATTCGGGGAAACATACAAGGCGGTCTGCACCTGTTATGCCAGTGTCGCTCAAGCGAGGAAGCTTTTTCCTGTCGAGCGATTTTGTATTGCCTGTAAAAACCCAGAGGCTTTGTGAGGTGAACTATTGGGAGAAGCTGTGACTTTGGCTTTTGGATTGGGAAGCCATTATGCCGCGACCAACCTCGAATCGAAGCTCATTTCACCGCGTACCCCTGACGTGCTTGCTGGTACGGACGAATTGCTCTCTGGATCGAATTGAAGACGCGCTCCGAATATCGCTTACGGCGTTCCGTTGCCTTTGTTGCAAACTGCGGAAAGTCATGCAGGATGTCCGTGATCTGCCCGGCTACCTCTTGCATGCCTGCAAGCTTCAGTATCTGATCGAACCAGAACTGAGGTTTGTACTGATTGACGCGAACCGTGTGTGCCATCTTGAGCACTGGCTGACTGGCAGCCGTCATGGCAGCTTCCTCTTTGGCGAGAAGTTGATGCAGTTGGTTGAGAACGTAGGCATTCTCGATGCGATCCTGCCCGGTAACATCCTTGTAACTTGCAGCGTTCATAGCGGTGACTCCTGATCGTGAAATGTTGTTTGAGGCAGTGGGCTATGAACCGTGAAAACCCGGCGGCTACGCCGCAACGCAAACGGCAAATCTCAAAATGCAAAAGGGCGGAAGACGGTTTGGGCTTTATTGGGTTTGGGAAATGGGGCGGAGTGAGGACTTCACGAGATTGGAATAGCAAGCGACAGCGGATTTCGTGTAGGAGCGGGCGGAAAGCGGCTGAACCCTCAGCACATATCGCTTTTCGGGATGTCCGCTTTCTCTAATTAGCGATGAAGGTCAATGATTCAATCTGCGCGCTTGTCATCATTCCACGCCTGCTCTGCATCCTCGTCGGATTCAAACCGCGCGCAAGCATCGCATCGTTCGATCACACCGCTTGCCGCACGCAAAACACCGGGTACACCACTGTGCAAGATTTCTTGCGGGTCTTCGCAAAGACAGACAAAGACAATCGCAGATTTCGGTTGAACCTCGCCTTGGAGTCTCCATTCAGTGAGGTGTGTTTGCGCGGCGGCTTCGGTCTCGAACTGACGCGCGAAGAAGGGACTGCTTGTCCACGTTTGGTTGCCGTAGACAAATTCAGTCTCGGAGCCAGTGGTGCGAGTGATGACGTACATCCGCTCTTCCTTTCGTTATATGGTCTGCAAAAAGTCACCCGGTTCTTCTTCCGAGAGCGCATCAGCCAGATAGCCCGTTGGGAATTGCGCTTTCAAGTGGGCCGCAACCAAGAGTCGAATGCCTTCTTGGAGCTGTCGGATTTGCGCTTCGAGTTCGGCGATCTCCGGTGCGATCTCAGCGGCGGCAGCTTGCCACGACGACTGCGCAGCACGACACTCGTTTTGTTGTTCGGTGATCTGCGCAAGCGCGACAGGAACGTCGTACTGTTCTATCGTGCGGTATTCGTCGGCGAGGATGGCGGCGTATTTGCGAAAGGCTTCGGGCCAAGTGCTGGCGGAGCGCGCTTCTTCTGCGGCGGCCTCGCGCAACTCGCGCCGACGGCGTTCCTGCGCTTCGTACTGACGGTCTTGCAGGTCGTTTAGTTGTTGGCGGAGGTCGGTAGCTTCGGCTTGTGCATAGCGCGCGGTATCGTGGAGAGGTTGATAATTTTTACTCATCAGCAGAGCCCTCTTGAAGTTGTTCGTTCGCGGCATCCCTTGCACGTTGCGTTTGTAACGTGCGATTTCCTTCGCACCATGAACAGCCCCCATGATTGCGACGGCTTCTATCGTGGCGTTTGGAACCGCGATAGCGTTTCCGGCGCTCTTTGCCGGAGGCGATGGCTTTGTCGAGTGGCATAAGTTACTCCCAGAGTGAAAAGCAAAGTTTGTCGGCAACCGCTTCCAGGGCGGTCTTGAGATTCGTCGCGGCTTCGAACGTGATTCCGTCAGCGATAGTTTCGCGGCGCGTAGTATGGCTGGCGTCTTGCCAGTAGACGTTTAGGAAGTGCGTCCCGTCAGCGTTTTGATAGATAGCGAATGAGGGTGGTCTTGTATCAGGCATCGGTAATTATCCTTTCTGAAATAGTCCCACTCGCAAGGCGGGGTAGTTGGCGGCGAAACGCTCAATGCCTCGTTCGTATTCCGCCCAATTTCCTCCGGCGAGGCCACAGCCAATCCCGAATGGCAACGCGACCGACGTGATGCCTTCGATCTTGCCCACCAGCATCAACGCATACTTGAATGCGCCCAGCCGATGCCGTGTGTTGTCGGTGTTGCGCGGATCGGGATTTGGCTTGCCCGGCGCAATCTGCCCGTACAAATTGATGACGGGATCGTGAACGGAAATCCGTGCGTACTGGTCGCGGTGGTTGAGCTTGTCCGTGCGCTCGGTATAGACATTGGCCTGTGGATACTTAGCGAAGATGGCTGCCGCCACGCCCTTCGCATACGTCGAAAGGCAATTCGTTTGATGGCAGATGTATTGGAAGCTGTAGTTGTCCACGGCGCGCAACAAATCGTCGTGGATGATTTCGAGATTTGACAGTGTGGACTTTGTGGTCATAGTGTTTCCTGAATGACAGGCAACAGATTACAAGCAGAATGATCAAGCACCATTCCATTTATCGTTCTGACCTCCGCGCTTCAATCAGCTTTCTCTTCAACCCTGTGTGGCGTATCGGCACGCGCTTGATCGCATCAAAGAAGGCTTTCTTCTGGCCAACGAAGACGACGTGCTTCTCAGCGCGGGTCATCGCCGTGTAGACCAGCGCGCGAATCAACATCCGGCTCATGGAGCTATGAATCGGAATGACCACACACGGCCACTGAGAGCCTTGCGATTTGTGGATCGTGATCGCAAACGCATACAGCAATTGATTCCAGGTGTCAGTGGAGTAGTGGACGCGCTTGCCTTTCTCGAATTTGACTTCCAGCGCATCACCGACAGCGTGCTTCACTTCTCCAACTTCACCATTCATCACACCCAACTTGCGGTTGTTCTTGGTGTGAATCACTTTGTCGCCTGTGCGGAAGTTCAACGAGCCAGCAACCGACGTGCCGCCATCCCCGATGCCGCGCAAGATGTCATTCAAGTTGTTTGTTCCTACCGTGCCTTTCTTCATCGGCACGAGACATTGAATCTGGCTGATCGGATCGTAGCCAAGCCGTTTCGGTAACGATTGGTTGATGATGAGCGGCATCATCTTCGCAATCTCCTCGGCAGACTCGATTTCGATGAAGTACGAATCCGATTTCTCCGCGCCCGGTTTCGCAAAGCGAATATCATCATAGCGGCCTTCCCGGATTGCGGCGGCGTTGCGTGCAACCCAACTCGATTCGTCCTGCCGAAACACTTTCGTGAGTCGAACGATTGCGACCGCTTTGCTTTCAATGAGGTCTTTGAGCACTTGCCCCGCATCCACCGAGGCCAATTGTTCAGGATCACCGACGATGATGAGCCGGGTGCGCGACGTGCATGCCAGACAAAGCTGCGCCATCATCCACGTGTCCACCATTGAGAACTCATCCACGATCAGCACATCGCCAACGACTGGAAAGAGGAAGTTCCAAACGTATTTCTTGACCGCGCCGCAGTAGTACATCAAGCGATGGAGTGTTTCCGCGGATCGTCCCGTCGCTTCCGCCATGCGCTGGGAAGCGCGCCCTGTCGGTGCGGCGCAATGCACCAACAAGCCTTGCTGCCGAAACAATTCGAGGATCGCATTCACCGTCGTCGTCTTGCCTGTGCCCGGATAGCCTGCCAGGATCAAAACGCCTTCGGCTGCCGCCGCGCGTACCGCCTCTTGTTGCTCGTCGGAAAGTGGTTTGTTGTAGGTGCGAAGAAACGCTTCGACAGTGGCGGCTTCAATCGGTTTGCAATTCCTACCAATGGACTTCAACCGCTCCGCGATCATCGTTTCGGTTTGGAAGGTGGCGGGTGTGAAAATGTAGTTGTCCGTGTCTCGCACCAACTCGCCGCGTGCGATCACTTCCTCCAGCGATGCTTGCACGTCTTCTGGTTTGGCGGCATAGCGGGCGCATAGTTCGGCGACCAGCTTGTCTTGTGGAAAACATGTATGGCCTTCCTTCCGGGCGCGGTCTAAGGCTTCGAGGAAACGAGTAGTGTGGGGATGAACCGGAAGGGGGGTGCGAAGCAGCGAGTAAAGCTGCAACAGCCGGGCAATGAACGCGACGGCTAAGACTGCTTTCAGCTTGTGTGGTTGTATCCGAATTCGCATGATAGCAACTCCTGATGAATGACTTTCCACGATCATTTTTTTACTGACGGTGAAAACCGAAGTCGTTATTGCCGGAAAGCTCGTGGGATGTGTCTAGGGGAAAGTCTAGGAGGCCGATTTTCTTCGAGCGGAAAGCGGAAACAGGTTGGGCACAAGATGAGGCATGACACGCAGAGAGCAGACACATTCACACACGCTTCAGCGATACCTGTAAGAAGGAGTAGTTGCTGTTGGTTGGCACATTTACTGGGGCGATTAACGGGCTGGTGGTTCTGTATTCACTGACGAGACAGACGGATCACAACCGAAAGTATTGCACCCTTCCTCTTGTGGTTTTATTTTCTCCCTCGGCGAGATTCTTCATGCGTTGGGCATTCATCCGGGTAACCTGTCGCCCCGCCATGGGTAGATTCGTCCTGTTCAGAAGCAGCGCTAACAATTCTTTGTTGAAGAGGAAGAGACGAATTTTTCCGCCTCGGTCTTATGCGTTGCCGGAAAGCAGTGGTTGCCCGATAAATAGGTCAGATATGGATGCCATGTGTAGGGTTATCAATCATGCTTAGCCTCTAAAAGATGCCAATTTATGGGCCGGAAGGAAAAAGAAGAAGGGGTACCTTTCCAACCGCTGATTATTAGGCTCGATGCCGCCTCTCTTTTGGAATGCGCCAACCCACAGAGCTATTGGTATGTTTCCGCTCCACTGCGTTGTCTCACTCGGTCACGAAATAAAATTGACCGAAGAAAATGGCCTGTGATACCGTCTGGAAGCTTTGGAATAGCGAGCTATGAGAAGTGGGTTCACAAATCGCAGAAAATTACACACGTGGCAGCGCAACGTTTCGCTGGTGCTGTTGTTGTTTTGTTTCTACGATATGGCCGTTGCGGATGTTCTCTTTCCCGGTTCGTGTGAACGGGAAGGGGCGATGATGCCATCCTCTGCTACTCCAGCATCAGACCAGCAAAGCCGTTCCACGATAGCGGACGTTGAGCAGGAACAGCATCAGACTCCGGCAGATTCGATGCCAGTGGAAGATGATTGTTTTTGCTGCTGCGCTCATATCGTGCCTGCGGAGAGTTACAAGTTTCCGCCTCTCCTGCTCCAACCTACACCCATCGAATCTCATCCGGGGAACATTCCCGCTACCCCTGTCGCTGAACTCTTCCGTCCTCCACGCCTTGCTTAATCCTCTCGCATTGTAATCACCCTAATAAGGCCGTCGTGTGTGCAGTTGTACGCCCGTGCCTTGCGCGCAAGGGAAGTTCTCCCCTGTCGCCGTAAATTCAAGAGGTTAAGCATGGATTCCAAGAAGTCTTTTCCTGGGATCACTTCACTGTCTCTTTGGTGGAGTGTTCTCACTATAAGTTGTCTCTTTGTCAGTTTCCCATCTTCAGGGCAGGGGCAACCGCCTGCGCCGAATCTTTCCCCAAACGAGGGAGCAGAGCGCCAAACGTTTCGTAGCGTCACGGAAGTCGTGACAGAGCAAACCGTGAATGCCCGACAGGGGCTTTCAGCGACGGAACTAATTACACGCGCGCTGACTTCCAACCAGGAGTTGGCGGCAGTGCGCCTGGAGCTTGAACGGGCACGCGCACGAGTACAACAAGCCGGATTGCGCCCCAATCCAACATTGGATTTTGAGCAGCAACGCGGCGTGTTCAATTCGCCGGGCGAACGTGTAACGACAGTCGGCATTTCCGTCCCAATCGAAATGGGCGGCAAACGAGCGCGGCGGCTGACGCTGGCACAGGCCGAACTCGAAGTCGCGCAAGCTGAAGTTGCGGAACGGGAGCGTAGATTAGCGGCGGAAGTGCGCGCCGCCTATGTGGAAGCGATGGCTGCGCAGCGTGAACTCAGCATCACGGAAGGACTGAACCGTCTCGACACCCAAACCGTGCGCGTCGTAGAAGCGCGCGTGACCGAAGGCGATGCCGCGCCGCTCGAAGTGAATCTGTTGCGCGTGGAAGTTGACCGCTTGCGGGCGCGGCGGGCACTTATCGAGGGACGCTTGCAGGCCGCCTTGCTGAAGCTCAAAACTTTGGCTGGCATTCCGCCCAGCGATGTCTTGCAAGTACGAGAAGAACTGGCGCAACCCCTGCTGCGGGAACCACCGGCTGCGGTGGAAGCAGCAGTAGAGATTGCGTTGCGCACTCGTCCCGATCTACGGCTGGCGCGCTTGCTGGAAGAAGCGGCACAAGCCGGATTGAAATTAGCGCAAGCCCAGGCCCGACCAGACATCATCGTCTCGGCCCGCTACGGCACGAGTCAAAACAGCTTTGATGAAACGCCGATTGGCTTTCTGACCGACCGCGACAAACTCTTCTCGGTCGGCGTTTCCATTCCCTTACCACTTTTCAATCGCAATCAGGGAGCAGTGGCGGAAGCCGCAACGACCATCACGCAGGCGCAGCGTCGCCGCGAATTTGTGGAATCCGTCGTGCGCTCGGAGGTCAGCAGCGCGCTCGCGCGCTACCAAGCGGCTCAGGCCGCGCTCACCACCTTTGAGCAAGGCGTCATCGTGCGCTCGAACGAGAACATTCGCGCCATTCGCGCCGCCTACGATGTGGGCGCATTCCGCGTGACGGATCTGATTGCCGAACAGCGGCGGCTCCTGGATTCTCAGCGCGAATACACCGAGGCGCTCACCGAACGGTATCGCGCGCTGGCGGATTTTCAGTCGGCACTGGGAGGCAACGAGAAATGAGGAACCAAATGAACGAAATGAAAATTCCATCACCTGAAATCAAATCACTACGGCTGCGTGCCGCCTTGCTGAGTGCGGGAATACTGATCCTGACAGCGTTGTTCTTGTCCGCGTGTGGTGGGGCGAAGAAGGAAGAGGCGGCGAAGGCGGAAGCCGGTGAAAAGGCAGGCGAACATAAGGAAGGTACAGGCGAGGAAGTCAGCTTGTCGCCGGAAGCCCTGGCCGCTGCCAAACTCGAATTTGCGGAAGTCACCGCGCGCGCAGGCGGCGGGTTACTGCGTGTGACCGGCTCAGTCGAAGTCAATCAGCAGCAAACCCAACAGGCGACGCCGCTCGTGTCGGGGCGCGTCGAACGGGTGTATGTGGCGCTCGGTGACCGCGTGCGTGTGGGGCAGCCGCTCGCCGTGATTGCCAGCCCACAGATCGCGCAGATGCACGGCAAACTGCACGAAGCGGAAACAAAACTTGCGCTGGCACAACGCGAATTGGAGCGGGTGCAGAAAGCCGAAAATCGGGCGGCAGTCTTGACGGCCAAAGCCCGACTGGATGAAGCGGAGGCGGCGCTCACACGCACGCGGCGGCTGATTGAAATTGGCGCAGGCGCAGGCAAAGACCTCGTCGCAGCAGAGACAGCGTATCGCACAGCCAAAGCCGAGTACGACTTTCAAAACAACATTGCGCTGAACAAAGAACTTCAGGAAGCCCGCGCCAATGTGGAGACCTCCCGTGTGGATGTGGCGCATATCCGCGATGAATTGAAGTCGCTCGGTGCGCCCGTCAACCGCGAGGAACACAGCAAGCAGGGCGACGATCATAAACAAGATACTTCGCTGATTGCATTGCGCGCTCCTGTTTCCGGCACGGTCACGGAACGACTCGTCAATGCGGGCGCAGGAATTGAGGTCGGCAAACCGCTCTTCACCATCGCCAATCTCTCCACCGTTTGGGTGATTGCCAACGTGCCGGAAGCACAGGTCAGTCGTCTGCGTGTCGGCACAGCAGCCCGAATTTCCTCCGCTACGCTAGGTGGTGATGCGCGCACCGGACGCATCACCTACATTGATCCGCAACTGAATGAAGAAACGCGCACGGCGAAAGTGCGGATCGAACTTGCCAACGCGGGCGAGCGGCTGAAAGGCGGCATGTTTGTCGAAGTCGAGTTTCAGGTGAGCGGAGCGGAAGCCGCTGGCGAAGAACTGGCTGTCCCGGCGGCAGCAATTCAACGAATGGGCGAGCGCACTATCGTCTTTCTTGCCGATGAAAACGAACCGGGGCATTTCAAGGTGCGCGAAGTGGAATTGGGCGGCGAAAGCAACGGCTACCGCGTGATCACGGGCGGACTCAAAGCGGGTGAGCGCGTCGTGACGAAGGGCAGCTTCACGCTGAAATCGCAGTTGCAGAAAGGCGAACTGGGGGAGGAACACTGATGATTAGCGCACTCATTCGCTTTGCTGTGGCGCAACGGCTGCTCGTGTTGCTGGCTGTCGTATTGCTCATCGGCGCAGGCATTTATAGTTTACTGAACCTGCCGATTGACGCCGTGCCGGATGTCACGAATGTGCAGGTGCAAGTGCTGACTGCTGCGCCCGCCCTTTCCCCGCTTGATGTCGAGCGACAGATCACGTTCCCCGTCGAAGTGGCGATGAGCGGCTTGCCTGATATTGAAGAGATTCGTTCGGTCTCGAAGTTTGGCCTCTCGGCGGTCACCATCGTTTTTGACGACAGCATAGATATTTACTTTGCGCGCCAACTCGTGCTGGAGCGGCTCTCACAGGCGCGCGAGCAAATCCCGGCAGAGATTGGCGCACCGGAGATGGGGCCGATTTCGACGGGACTGGGCGAGATTTACCAATACGAGTTGAAAGCGAAAAATCCGCAGGAATACGACGCGACGGCGCTGCGCACCATTCAGGATTGGAGCGTGCGGCGGCAATTGCTCGGTGTGCCGGGCGTGACCGAAGTCAACAGCTTCGGCGGGTTTGAGAAGCAGTATCAAGTGCGGCTCGATCCGGCGAAGTTGCAGGCTTACGGCTTGAGCTTACGCGATGTATTTGACGCCGTCGCCCGCAACAATGCGAACGTCGGCGGCGCGTATATTGAGAAAGACGCCGAACAATATCTGCTGCGCGGCATCGGCTTGGTGAGTTCGCCCGAAGACATTGCGATGATCGTCGTCAAGACGGGCAAAGACGGCGTGCCAGTCTTTGTGCGCGATGTGGGCGAAGTGGTCGCGGGCGCTACGGTACGGCAAGGCGCAGTGACCTCGAACGGCGAGGGCGAAATCGTCGCAGGCATTGCGATGATGCTCAAAGGCGAGAACTCACGTTCCGTCGTGGAGCGCGTCAAAGCGCGCGTCGAGGAAATCAAAAAGACGTTACCCAAAGGCGTCGAACTGATTCCGTTTTATGACCGCACAGAACTTGTTGACCGCACGATCTGGACGGTAGCGAAAAACTTAATTGAAGGCGCGATTTTCGTTATCGTCGTATTGATTTTGCTGCTCGGCAACTGGCGCGGCGCGTTGGTGGTGGCGACGATCATTCCGCTCTCGATGTTGTTTGCGGCCATTCTGATGCGCGTCTTCAACGTGTCGGGCAATCTGATGAGTCTGGGCGCGCTTGATTTTGGTTTGATTGTGGACGGCGCGGTGGTAATGGTCGAGAACGCCGTGCGCAGGCGTGCGGAAGCGCAACACGAAGGCAAAGACGAAGCGCCGGAAAAAACGATTCTTGACGCTTGTCTGGAAGTCGCGCGTCCGGTCGTGTTTGCAGTGGCAATCATTGCCATCGTTTACCTGCCCATCCTCAGTCTGACCGGCATTGAAGGCAAGATGTTCAAGCCGATGGCGCTGACGGTTGTGTTTGCGCTGATTGGATCACTGCTACTCTCGCTGACTTACGTGCCAGCCATGCTGACGTTCGTGTTGCGCGGGAAAGTAGCAGAGACCGAAAGCCCGATCCTTCGCATCGCGCGGCGCTGGTACGAACCGGCGCGGGCGTTCGTGATGCGGCGGCGCATTCCAGCGCTAACGGTGGCATTGGTCTTGGTGATCGTGAGCGGCGCGTTGTTTCCTTTCCTCGGTGCAGAATTCATTCCGCGCCTTGACGAAGGCTCGTTGGCAGTGCAAATCGGGCGACTGCCCAGCGTGTCATTGACCGAATCCATTCGCATCGGGACGGAAACGGAGAAAGTGCTAAAGAGCTTTCCTGAAGTGACAACGGTCATTTCCAAGACCGGACGCGCTGAAGTCGCTACCGACCCGATGGGCGTGGAAGTCAGCGACCTGTACATCGCGCTCAAACCGCGCGATGAATGGACGACGACCAAAAGCCGCGAAGAGTTGATTGAGAAAATGTCTGAGGCGCTGGAAAACAAAGTGCCGGGCGCGGCCTTCAGCTTCTCGCAGCCGATTGAATTGCGCGTCTCGGAGTTAATTTCCGGCGTGCGCTCCGATGTCGCCATCAAGCTCTTCGGCGATGATCTCGACACGCTCAAGACTGAGGGCGAGAAGATCGCGCGCGTCGTCGGCAAGGTGAGTGGCGCGGAAGATGTCAAAGTCGAGCAGATTTCCGGCCTGCCGCAGTTGCAGATCAAACCCAACCGGGCAGCGATTGCGCGTTACGGCATCAACGTCGAGGCCGTCAACGATCTGGTCGAATCCGTCGTCGCCGGCAAGCAGGCAGGTTTGGTGTACGAAGGCGAGCAACGCTTCAATCTGGTCGTGCGCCTGCACGAAGCCGCAGGCCGCGATGTGGAGACGATCAAGGGGCTACTCGTCTCGGCCCCCAATGGCGCGCGTATACCGCTCGCACAACTGGCTGACATCTCTATCGTCGAAGGCCCGGCGCAGATTTCGCGCGAAGACACGCGCCGCCGCATTGTGGTCGAATTGAATGTGCGGGGGCGCGACATCGGCAGCTTCGTCAAAGACGCGCAGGCCGCGATTGATCGTGAGGTTAAGCTGCCTGCCGCGTATTATCTCAAGTGGGGTGGGCAATTTGAAAACCTGCAACGCGCGTCGGAACGATTGCTGATCGTCGTGCCGCTCGCACTCTTCCTGATCTTCGTGCTGCTCTTCACGACGTTCAATTCGCTCAAGCAAGCCGTGTTGATTTACACCGGCATTCCGTTCGCCATTGTCGGCGGCGTGTTTGCACTGGCAATGCGTGGACTGCCGTTTTCCATCTCGGCAGGCGTGGGCTTTATTGCGCTCTTTGGCGTCGCGGTACTGAACGGCGTCGTGATGGTGAGCGCGATCAATCGGCTGCGCGAAGAAGGCCGCAGCGTAGATGACGCCGTCAGTGAAGGAGCGTCCACCCGCTTACGTCCTGTGCTGATGACGGCGTTAGTCGCCAGCCTGGGGTTTATTCCGATGGCGATTGCCACATCCGCTGGAGCCGAAGTGCAACGTCCGCTGGCAACGGTTGTCATCGGCGGGTTAATTACATCAACGATTCTCACCCTGTTAATTCTACCGATGCTCTATCGGTGGTTTGAGCGAGAACCAAACGAAAATTCGCAGTTCACTTCATCGCAAGAGCGCGCCGCTGAAGAAAGTGATGTGGCGGAAGTGCAGGCAGTACCGTAACAGAAATAAAAAAATCGCCTCTGACTGGAAAGGAGAATTGAATGCAGAAGTTGAGAAAACGGATTGGATTGCTGCTCGTTGTTTTGCCCTTGCCAATTGGGGGCAGCGCCCAATCGCTACCTGCGGTGACCCCGACTACAGCAGTAGTGGGATCGTCGCCAACCGAATTGCCGCGCACGACAGCAGCACCCAACGAGAAACTCGAACCGGCAGAACAAGCGGAACAAGAGAAACGGAATGGTCTTCCTTCCCCATCTCCGACTACCTCGACGCCAACCGCCCCTCAGTCCGATCCGACTGAGGGATTTCGTTGGCGCTCTGCCATGAAGCAGTCGCTCCTTTTTCTGGCCGTCGAACACGGCTTTCGCTTTGCTACTGAACCAGGAACACGGGCAGATTTGAAGGGACCATTTTTCCGCAACTGGTTTGAATCTGCCTCGAATCTTCGCGGCTGGCGCGATGGCGACCCCTTCATCGTGAATTATATCGGCCATGCGATGCAGGGCGCAGTCACCGGCTTCATTCAAATTCAGAACGATCCGCTGGGGATCAAACCCAAGCCGGGCTTCAATCGAGCTTATGTGCGCAGCCGGACGCGCGCGTTCTGGTGGAGTGCGGCCTACAGCACGCAGTTTGAACTCGGCCCCTTGAGTGAATCATCGCTCGGCAATGTCGGCTTGCGCCCCACCAAAGCCTCCCAACATCCGCAGGCGTTTGTAGACATGGTGATCACGCCTACGGTCGGAACAGCCTGGCTCGTAGGGGAAGATACGCTCGATCACTATTTGATTCGCCGCCTTGAAAACAAAACTACGAACCGCGTTGTCCGGCTTCTGGTGCGTAGCTTCCTGAATCCGGGGCGCAGTTTTGCCAACGCGATGCGTGGCAAATATCCCTGGTATCGAGATGACCGGAGATTATAACCACTTCAACTTGCAGTAGTGCCTAAGCCTCAACACGAAGGAGGAATATGTCAGTTCTAAGTCTCCGAACCAATGTAGATGTGCCGCAGGAAGTCACGCCGCGCCCCACGACCAACGAAACCGTTTTACTGGAAACCCTCTGGCAACGGCATGCGCGGCACGTCTACACCCTGGCGTTGCGGCTCCTGGCCGATGTCAATGAGGCGGAAGCGATCACGGCAGAAGTCTTTCAGCGTGCTTATCAGGGCGTACCCGATCAGGCAGGCGAGGAACATCGTTTTCTGTTGGCATTGACGATAGACCGTTCGCTGGCGTGGCTGCGCAAACAACAGCGGCTGCTTATCCCAGACAAAAGCGATGCTCCCGTAGAGGTAACTGCGCCCTCATCCTATCCGGTTGACCTGGAAGCGCATCTGCTGCGCTTGCCCGATTACTGGCGCGTCGCGTTTGTGTTGCACGATGTGATGGGCTTGCGTCACGAGGAAATCGCTACCTATCTCCGCACGGAGGAGGCGTATGTGCGACGAGTCGTGCATCGCGCTCGCTTAGCCTTGCGCAATGCATGAAAGAAAGCAGGATGGCTAATGGATACAATTTTGCGCAATGCACTGCTCTCTGGAAGCCTGGCGGTGATTGTCGTTCTGGTCGGGGCTGGCCTGTTTCTCGTGCGACCATTAAGCACGATCTGGCGTAGCAGGCTCCATGTCTTTGCAGCAGGAGCCTTATTTGCCGTCCTTGCGCTCGAACTGATGCCAGACCTGTTAATTGCGCATCACTTTGCGGCAATGTCCGCCTTTCTCTGTGGCCTGCTTCTGCGGATGGCTATGAAATGGTTGACGGGGAAAATCAAAAAAGAGCGGGACGACTTACCCAAGCCACTACTCACGACAATGATGGAAGCCTTGGTCTATGCCTTGATGGTAGGCATTCTGATGGGCAGCAGCTTCGTTGCCGGCGTCAGAGAAGGGCTGCTACTCACCCCCGCCTTGACGCTGGCGGCACTCGCTATCTGCCTGGTCGCGCTGGCACGCTTAGGACAAGCAAGTAGTTCGCGCCAACGGGTGACATTCTTTCTGCTCAGTCTGGCGGCACTCATTCTGAGCGGCGCAGCCACAGGCGCGACCTTGCTCTGGGGACGGGCAACCGTTGATCTTGACCTGTTGTATGCGTTCGGTATGGCGGTGCTTTTACTTTGGGCGCTGGAATCGTTAATTGAGGCTGGCGAGGATGAGTCGCCTGTTCACACCCTCTTCTTTTTCGTCCTCGGCGCGCTATTGTTCATATTTCTGGCAGGCCGGTTTGGGCGCGCGCATCCCGATCATCCAGGCCGTCCGGCCACCACAACAAGCGCCCCATACAATCACCCACCCAATGAATCATTCACTTTCTCAGACAAACTGACTTTGGAGGCCCCGTATGGAAAAACTGGAACTGGATTTGGAACTACTGCTGCCCGGCTTGGTGGATGAGCAGGATCAATGCGTCGCGCGCTTGCAGGAACGCTTGCAAACGACACGCGGCGTGACCGAAGCTCACCTTGAAAAAAATGACGGCAAAGCACAACTCTGCATTCACTACGATGTAACGCAAACAACGCTCGCGGCCATTCAACGGCTCGCCACACAGACCGGCGCGGAAATCTCCGAACGCTATCAACACGACCTCATCCGCATCGAAGGCATGGATTGTTCGGATTGCACGCTCGCCATCGAACACGGCCTCAAACGCATGGACGGCGTGTTGACGGCGACGGTGAATTACGCGGCGCAAACGGCGCGCGTGGAATACGACACCGAGAAACTCAATCGCAATGCTATTGAAAAGCGCATTCACGGCCTGGGCTACGCGGTGGCGAAAGAAGGCGTGGCGGCTTTTTTCGCCGAGCGGCGCGAATTGATTTTCGCGTTGCTGGCAGGCGCGTTCGTGCTGGCGGGCTGGTTGTCGGGACGCTTTTTCGGCGCAGGCGAATGGGTCACGACACCGCTGTATTTGGCGGCGTATTTATTCGGTGGCTGGGACATTGCGCGCCACGCGGTTCACGCGCTGCTCGAAAAACATTTCGACACCGATTTGCTGATGGTGCTGGCGGCGCTCGGCGCAGGGGCGCTCGGCGAATTCTTTGAAGGCGGGTTGCTGTTGTTTCTTTTCAGTTTGGGACACGCGCTCGAAGAAATGGCGCTGGATCGCGCGCGCGATGCGGTGCGCAAACTCGGCGACCTCGCGCCCAAGACCGCACTGGTGCGGCGCGACGGCAAAGAAGTGGAACTGAGCGTCGAACAACTCAACGTGGACGACACGGTGATCGTGCGGCCTGGCGTGCGCATTCCCGTGGACGGCGCAATCCTGAGCGGTGCATCCGCCGTCAATCAGGCTCCGGTCACGGGCGAGAGCGTACCGGTTGAGAAAGCGCCGGGTGACAAAGTCTTCGCCGGAACGGTCAACGGCGACGGCGCGCTCGAAGTGAAAGTCACGCGGCTGGCAAAAGACAACACGCTGGCGCGCGTGATGCAGATGGTCGAAGAAGCGCAAACGCAAAAGACGCGCACGCAACAGATGACCGAAAAGTTCACGCGCTGGTTCGTGCCTGCCGTGCTGATCGGCGTCGCACTGATGATCGTCGTGCCGCTGTTGTTCGGCGGCGGGTTTCGTGAATCCTTCCTGCGCGCGATGACCTTGCTCGTAGCGTGTTCGCCTTGCGCGCTTGCGCTCGGCACGCCTTCCGCGATGCTGGCGGGCATCGCACAGGCGGCACGCAAGGGGCTGCTCATCAAAGGCGGCGCGCATCTCGAAACGCTCGGTGCCTTGACGACCATTGCCTTTGATAAAACCGGTACGCTGACGCACGGCCAGCCCGAAGTCACCGATGTCATCACCGAAGCGGGCCGCGACGCCGATGAATTTCTCGCAACGGCGGCGGCGCTCGAAAGCCGCTCCGGTCATCCGCTGGCACCGGCCGTCGTGCGCGCGGCGAATCAGCGTCCGCTCACGTTGCCGCCAGCGGGAGAATTGACTTCGTTCACGGGGCGCGGCATTCGCTCAACGGTCAACGACACGGACGTGCTGATCGGCAATCGCAAGTTGTTTGCTGAATTCAGCATTGCGCTTCCCGACACCTTGCGCGAACAGATGGAACAACTGGAGGCTGACGGCAAGACCACGATGATCGTAGCCATCGGCGGCGCAGCAGCAGGCGTGATTGCATTGGCTGATACGCCGCGCGCCGATGCGAAAGCGACTTTGCAACAACTCAAAGCACTCGGCATCCGCCAGACGCTGTTGCTGACGGGCGATAACCGGCGCGTCGGTGAAAAGATGGCGAGCTTGCTCGGACTTGATGCGGTGCGCGCGGAGTTGATGCCGGAAGACAAAGTGACGGCGATTCGGGAACTCGCAGCGGGAGAAATCGTAGCGATGGTCGGCGACGGCGTGAACGATGCGCCCGCATTGGCAGCGGCCAGCGTCGGCATTGCGATGGGCGGCGCGGGAACCGATGTCGCGCTTGAAACCGCAGACGTGGCGCTGATGGGTGATGAACTGAGTAAACTGCCTTTCGCCGTCGGGCTGGGACGCGCGACGCGCCGTGTGGTGTTTCAAAACCTGGCGATCTCGGCGTTGGTGATTGCTTTTCTGATTATCACGTCTATTCTCGGTGTCGTCGGCATCGGGCTGGCGATTGTCTTTCACGAAGGCAGTACGCTGGTTGTGGTTGCCAATTCGCTCCGGCTGCTGGCTTATCGAGAGTAGGAAACACATCCCATGACGGAAACTGCTCTGAAAATCTTTTTGCCGATTTATTTTCTCGCCTGGTTCGCACTGGCGTTTGCCTGGCGTTCCTATCTGACCTGGAAGCGCACCGGACGCAATCCTTATCGGCTGGGCAAGAGTGACAACGCGCATGATTTTGTTGGCGTGTTGTTTCGTCTGACGATGGTAGTGAGCGCAGGCGTTGTCTTGCTCCATTCGTTGTCGAGTGAACTCTATGGTTATTTTGCGCCGATAGCTTGGCTACAACATCCGACCTTGGTGACGCTCGGCGTCGTTTTACTGTTGGTCTCTTTCCTCTGGATTCTGCTGGCGCAAAAACAGATGGGCGATTCGTGGCGCATCGGGATTGACCACGAAGTAAAAACGCCGCTGGTCAGAGAGGGCGTCTTCAAGCTTTCACGCAACCCGATCTTTCTGGGCATGCGCCTCAACCTGTTGGGACTCTTCCTTATTCTGCCTAATGCCGTCACCTTGTCTGTGCTGATCTTGGGTGACGCGCTGATGCAGATTCAGGTGCGTTTGGAAGAGGAGTACCTGGGCCGCATGCACGGTCAGGAGTACGAATATTATCGCCGCCAGACACGCCGTTGGTTGTAAGAGTCTGGCGATTCCCAATCAACATTATTTACAGGAGGAACTCTCAATGACACTTCATTTCAGAACAATGTTGTTGCTGCTGGTCGTGCTTTGGCTTTGCGGCAACATCTTGACGCTTGCCCAAACCGCTGACGAAAAAGCCGTGCGCGAAGTTGTGCTGAAAAACGCGGAGGCGTTTGAAAAAGGTGACCTCGCACTAATGGACAAAATCTGGGCCGATGACGACAAAGTCACGGTGATCGAGGCGGGCAATTTTGATTACGGCTGGCGCAACTTCCGCGACAAGCATCTCGGCCCGGAACTGAAGGCGATGCAAAACCGCAAGTTCACCGCCAGCGACATTCGCGTTCACGTCAAAGACAAGACGGCGTGGGCCACGTTTGCCTACAAAATCGAGGCCGATTTCAATGGGCGGCACATTGACGCGGAGGGCGCAGGTGCAATGGTGATGGAGAAGATCAAAGGGGAATGGCGCATTGTGATGTATTCCACCAGCGGCAAGCGGCGTCCGGCGACTCCGGCCCCGGAGAAGAAGCATTGAGCACAAGCGGAAGCCTCTCATCTGTTATTGTTGGGCGCGAACGATGAACCCTTTCAACCAGGCGCGGATTTCATCGCGTACCCGGCGAAAGATGGCTAACGTTTCTTCCGGGCTTTTTGCGCCGGGGGCAGGTGGGTCTTCAAAGCTCTGATGAATCCGTTCGGCTTGGCCGGGAAAAAAAGGGCAAGTTTCTTTCGCGTTATCGCAGACGGTAATAATGTAATCGAATTCCTGGCTCGTGAATTCATCCGCCGCCTTTGACCGGTGGCCGGAAATATCAATCCCGATCTCCTGCATGGCTTGAATCGCTTCAGGCCGCACGCTGGAGGGTTTTACTCCGGCGCTCTCGACTGTCAAAGCAACGCCGCCATCGTGCCGTAGAATGCCTTCGGCCATTTGGCTGCGGGCCGAATTCCCGGTGCAAAGAATAAGAACTCGTTTTGGGTTATTCACAATCATTCCTTTCATTTTGAGCGGTAAAGCATACGGCTGACGATCACCGCTATGAGGGCGGCTCCGGCGAGTACCCACACAAGACGCTCACTCGCACCTGAAACCCATAGTAAGGTCGTGGCACCCGCAAGTATAATCTGCAAAGTGCCTAAGAATATGCGGAGCCATCCCTCAGTCAACTTATGCCGTGTTCCTTCCTTCATTATCTGGAACAAATGAAGCTAAAACATTTTATTCGTGTTTGTGAGCATCTGCTTTGCCCTTTTCGGTTTTCACAGGGCTTCCTTTGAGAGCAAAGATAACGACCTCAGCGGACTCGCCTTTTATCCCCTTAATTTGGGCTTTCTCTCCGGTTGCCAGCCACTGCGTTTTCCCTGACGCAAGCGTGATGCGCTGGCTTTTCCCCGTAAGTGCAACTTGCACGCTGGTGAGTCCGACGATGAGTTGTGGCTCTGCGCCTAAAGCAGAAAGTTCACAGACTTTCCCCTTCGCACAGACAAGCCGCGTGGCACGAAGCTGCTCATTTTCAAATTCCACTTGTTGGATGTTCTCGGCACTCGCCAAGTCTCCCGGCTGAAACTTACCTCGTAACGGTTTTTTCGTGTCTTCTACGGTTTTGAATTCAATGCGCAGAAAATCACTCGCGGTGTCGTTGGGGTTTTCGACTTCGTGTACCTCTTTCACCGCTTTATAGAGGCGAAAGCTCCGCGCCTTTACCGCCGCGCGCGTGACACCTGCATAACTGAGTCCAATATGCTTGAAGATTACTGGGCCGCTATCACTCAGGTAAACATACGCCGCGCCTGTCTCCGTATGATCGTGGGCCGGAATTTTCGCGTGGGGGGCGTAATGCACTTTCGTTACTTTCACCCATTCATTTTCAAAGTCGAGCTTGTAGGCATTGGGGGCAACTTTCGTCGGGTCTTGCGCAAAAGTAACGGCAGTTAAAAACAGAACGAGACAAGTGAGAACTAAATGCTTCATTGATAAATTTCCTTCTGCTCCCGGCTCGTCTCGTGTGGAGTAACGAGCGCCGGAGCGGTTAGCGGGAGTGCTGGCACAAGCCAGCGAAACAGCGCAGTGGCCGCAACCGCGCCAAGGAACTGTGCAATGATAAAGCCCGGCGCATCTGCCGGGCGGATGCCGGAAAAAGTATTCGTGAGTGAACGCGCGAGGGTGACAGCAGGATTAGCAAAGGAGGTGGAAGCCGTAAACCAGTACGCGGCGGTGATGTACGCACCAACTGCAAACGGCACTAATGCTGCGCGTCTTCTTGCTACGCTCCAAATCACCGAGAGAAGCCCAAAGGTGGCAACAAACTCACTAAAGATTTGTGCGCTGCCGCTGCGCGTATGCACTGAAAAAGAAAAGAGCGGCTCACCAAACATCAAGTGCGCCGCTGCTACCCCGAAGGTGGCTCCGAACACTTGAGCCGCAAGGTAGCCTGGGGCTTCCCGCCAGGGAATGCCGCCCTGCCAAGCATCCATCAACGTGACTGCCGGGTTAAAGTGGGCACCGGAGACGGGGCCGAATGTGAGAATAAAAGCCACCAATCCCGCGCCAGTGGCAAGGGTATTGGCAAGTAAAGCAAGCGCCACATTCCCATTGGCTAAGCGTTCTCCCATAATCCCACTTCCCACGACAGTAGCGAGTAAGAGGGCTGTGCCAAGAGCCTCCGCTACGACTTTTCGAGTCAGGCTCACATTTTCATTCATTTGCTTTTTCCCAGTGCGAGCTTCATAAAAACGGCAGTTGAGCAGCGCGGCAGAGTCCATTCCGGGGAGTCTTTGAGCGCCTGGTTGTAGCGTGTGCGGTTTGCTTCCCGAAAGCCGAATACTTTGGCAAAGAAATCTTTCGCCGTTGTGGTGAGAAGCACCATTTCTGTGAGGTTATCTTTTGCTGCGATGTCGAGAAGCGCATACGTCAGCCGGGTTCCTATCTTGTGCCTTTGGTAGTCTGGGTGAACTGCCAGTGAACGCAAGAGGCCGATCTTTGCGTGACGCTCCAGGCCGATGCAGCCGATGATTTTTCCGATTCCATCAACGGCGACTAAAAAGTCCTCGAAATGTTCCTTCACTCCCTCGTGTGGCAGATCAACCACACGAAGAAGTGAGAGAACTTTATCAAGCACAGCAGGTGTGGCCTTTGTAATCGTAATCAGAGGCTCTGCCATATTAACGTGTGATCCCAACAAGCTCCGTCGTTGCGGTGACACAGCAAGCGGTCGCTTCTGCTTTCTCTGGGAGATTGTCTTCTAAGACCACGAATACTTCCCACGCATTGCCGTCCGGGTCTTGCACCCAAGACTTATCCTGCACGGCATAGCAGCAACTTGTTTTCTCTTCATCGCGCGTCGTGAGTCCTGCTTGAATCCAACGCTCCCGAATGGCTAAGACATCCTCGGTTGAGGCAACTTGTAGTCCTAAGTGAGAGAGCGCTCCGCGTTCTTTCACCGGCGCTTCGTTCATTGCCAAATTGAGCGGCGGATTTTGCACATCGAATTTCGCGTAGCCAGTGCGGACTTTGGCCGGTTCGATGCCGAACATCTTCTTGTAGAATTCAATGCTCGCTTGGACGTTTCGCACGTTGATCGAGACGTGCGGTTTCAAAACGGTAACTGATTTCATAGTGTTCTCCTCTTTCATATTCGGTAAATCAAATATGAAGGCACTGTACGCCTCTTCAACATATTCGTCAAATCAAATATATTCTGTGTTATACTTTTTTCTGTTATGAGCAAAACGGCTGAGTTTGATTTAGAGCAGTTCTTTTTGGCGTTGTCGGATAAAACCCGGTTGCGCATAATCAATCTGATAGGGGAGGATGAGCTTTGCGTGTGCTTCTTTGTGGAGGTGTTGGATGAGTTGCAGCCGAAGATTTCGCGGCATTTGGGCGTATTGCGTGAGACGGGATTAGTGTCGGCGCGTAAGGATGGCAAATGGATGCACTACCGTGTTGAGACACCACAGCATCCGCACGCGGCAAAAGTCCTCGCGGATGTCCGCGCTTGGCTCAAAGACGATCAGGAAATGCAACGCGATAGGGCGCGGCTGGTCAAAGTGTGCTGTGGTTCCTGCCTCCCTCCAGCACTCAACGGTGCGCCGCTTCCGGCAAGTATCTTGGCCGAGCGATGAAGCCTTGCCTGATCGCTTGACTCTTGAGCCTGTACAATGGGCTAAAGTGACAGAAGCTCATGGGGAATTAACAGCGCGGGCATAAATAAATCCTTGCGCCAACTCTCTGGCGATTTATGCAACTCTACAGCCAACTCATTGATGGCTCGCATGCAGAAACGATTCTGTTCATTCCCGGCCTCACAGGGTCGCACACTTGCTGGGATGAGCATTTTCAAGCTCTGAGCCGCAACTACAATCTGCTGTTGCTTGATACGCTCGGCTTTGGTCATTCGCCGAAACCGGACATCGCCTACTCGCTGGATGACCATTTGCACGCTCTGAGTGAGACATTGGAAAGATGGCAGGTGCAACAGACACACTTGGTTGGGCATTCGATGGGATGTTTGTTGGGCTTGGCATTTGCGCAACGGTATCCCGAACGAATCGGAAAACTATGTTTGCTGGCTTTGCCCTGGTTTCAAAACGAACAGGAAGCGCGGGAGAGCATCAGTCACAGTTCGCTCTTTAATCGCTGGCTGGCGATGGATAGCTCACTCGCACATGCGGCCTGTACGTTGATGTGTGCCTTGCGCCCCTGGCTGTTACCGATCATCCCACATCTGGTCAGAGATGTGCCGCCGATGGTCGCTCAGGATGCGCTGCGCCATACTTGGTATTCCTATTCGAGAACGTTACAGCATGTGATCTTTGCGGCGGAAACCTCCAAATGGATGGCAGAAATCTCGCATCCGCTGCTGTTGATCCACGGGAGGCGAGATACGACGGCTCCGCTTGAGAATGTGAAAACCCGGCTGGCTTCAACACACCCTGCGGAACTGATCGAATTAGATGCTGATCACGGCTTGATCTTCACGCATAGCCAGACGATTGCCACCAGAATAGCGGAGTTCATTCCCTGAAATGTGATGCGAAATCAATCCGCCCTCATCATGCCCCTCTCCCTTAATCGGCAATACAGCAATCTGCCCCGTGCAGCCGCACGTGAATGGACTCTTGCGATTCACGGGCACAAGAATTCGTTATCGGTATAACTCTTGTGACGAAAACTCTTTCTTGCGACATTCTGCCATCGGGTCTTCGTCGGCACAGCAATCAATAACCGTCTCCTGCGCTATTGTGGGCGATTCATTCGCCGCAATAACTGAGAGATTCTGGCTTGAAGAGTTCCCGGCATAATAGCCTGTGCGAGTGCGCACGATAGTGCGCTTGGCCGTTAAAGGTGCCTCGACTTCAACTTTGAGGCGATGCCATTTTCCATCAGCGGTCGGATTTGAAGGAGTGTAGCCGATAGAATATTGGCGGCGCAGTTCCAGCGCGATTTGCTCGAAATCCTCACTCATTTTCTCGTCATTGCGCGGGAAGAATGATTTTCCGCCCGACACCGTAGCGAGTTTATCCATCACACTTCCACCATTGCTGCGTGGTAGCAACGGGCCAATCAGGATTGTGTAGATTGTCACGCCTGCCTCTTGCACTTTCCGTCGCACTTGCCCGAAATCGGTACGAGAATGATTGTCTTCCCCGTCACTAATGACAATTAAAGCACGCTTCGCGTACCTACCGCGCGCGACGGCTTCCAGTCCGAGTATGACGGCATCGTAGAGAGCGGTGTTCCCTTTCAGCTTAACGTTGCCAAATTGCGAGAGCAGCGCCTCGCTGTCGCGCGTTTTATCCAGCAGCAGTTTGGCCGTGTCACTGAAACTAATAAGCGAATATTCGTCTTCCGGGTGGCTGGTTTGGATGAAGCGCGCGAGCGCATTCTTGGCGCGCAGGATTTTATCTCCGGTCATTGAGCCTGAGACATCAAAGACAATGCCCACGGAGGCAGGCGCGTCACGGTCACTGAAGTAGCTGATCTCCTGTCGGACACCGTCGTCGTATACGGTGAAGGCCGTAGGGTCGAGTCCTGGCACATACTGCCCCTCTTTATCTGTCACGGTCACAGCAAAGGAAACCAGCTCAGTGCTAATCACAACGCGACTGTCATTCTCTAAGGCTGATGCTTTCGGCGCGATGGCAGCGGCTCCGCTGCTCGACTGCGCCACCAGTGGTTGCGGCATGGCAAGTAGAGATGCGAAAGCGAGAAGAACAGTGACGAACGCAGTTCGCCACAAAACAGGTAACGGTGTGTTCATAATGACTCCTATTGCTTTGGCGTGGGCGCGGGACTTAACCCTATCTTGCGCCCTTGCTCATACACCTTTTTCCAAAGACTTTCGTACTCGACCTCAGTCAGCGGGCGCTTGAGGTCAAAGACGTAGCTCTTGCCATCCACCCCAAACTGTCCTTCCCAGGTCGCCAGCTCGAACTGATAGCGACCGAGTTGACCGATGTCACGGATGTCTGTGTAGCGCCAGAAGCGCGCGCCGCCCGTGTCATCCGCGTTGAGAACCATGTATTGCTCATAGACCCGCAGCCAGCCTGACTTCCCGCCGACATGCTGGCGATGGAAGACGGGAATCTCAAACAGCAGTCGGCCAGATTCCGTCTCGTTATTTGGGAGAACGCTGGTTTCAATCGGGCGGTGGAAGCGCGCGAGCAGTTGCTGCACCACTTCCGGCGTGATCTCTCCTTCACGCAGACGAAAGAGGTAATCGTGTTCGGAGCCGGTGCGCATTGCTTTGCCGTCCGTGAACGGCGCTTTGCGCGGGATGAGCGGGAGGCGCGACGCTTCGTAAACTGTCACCCGCAATTCATCCCGCGCAATGGATAGCCGCTTGATGTCATCGTCACGCCAAGTGCGGCTGTGACGTTCCTCGTCCTTGCCTTCGCCTTGGAAGGCAATGCCGTTCTCCATAATGCGAAGCTCACCCCGGCCCTGGCCGAGGGCGTGATCGTGGATAACCTTGTAGGTCGGTGACGCGGGTTGGCTCGGCGGCGGGTTTTGTGCGTTGACACTATTTGCCAACGCACTCCACAACACGGCCAGCAGGAACGGCTGACCGACTTGTCTGGCAATTCTGATCATCTTGTTTTGTCCTTCCCAGACGCGGCTGTTCATTCGACAATCAACTTGCCTTTCAGCATGTTCATCCCGCAGGCGAACGTGAACTCGCCCTTGCGCGGCGTGAATTCCACTGTCACCGGCTCGTTGAGCGGCAACGCGCGGTTGATGTTGTACTCCTTGATGACGATCTCTTTCGCGCAGCCTTCGTCGGTCTTGCGCACGAAGGTCACTTTGGCGTGTACACCGGCTTTGAGTTTGAGGCTGCCCGGGTCAAAGCCTTTGCTATTGATCTCGACAGTCGCAGTCTGTCCGTCGTTAGGCTGCGAGAGAGGTTTGCCGAATACGGCCAGGGAGACTACTGCGAGGAGCAGTGCGCCGATAACGAAAATGGATTTTCTACTGTTCATAGTTTTTCACCTCATTGATTGATTGAAGATGGTTGGTTGATTGGTTGGCCTTCGCGCATCGCCTGCTGCTTGATCGGCCACCTTGAGTAATTGCGCCGCCGCTAGTACCGACGGCACGTAGTTAATGGTTTCGAGCGGGAGCAGACCGCGCTCCGCCAACACCCGGAAATCACGTGTACCCGCCCGCTGCATCGCCCGTGCCACGCGCCCTTCGCCTGCGTTGTAGGCCGCCAGCGCGAGTTGCCAATCGCCGAAGAGCGCGTGCAAATCGCGCAGGTAACGCGCCGCCGCCCGCGTGGATTTCTCCGGGTGTTGCCGCTCGTCCATCCACGCCGTTTGCCGCAAACCATAACGCGCGCCGGTCGTTGGAATGAATTGCCAGATGCCGCGCGCCGATTGCGGTGAAAGTGCTGCCGCGTTGTAGCCGCTCTCGACCAGGCCGACCGCGAGCAACCATTCCGGTACGCCTTCCTCGCGGAAGATGCGCGCCATCATCGGACGATACGCGGCCAATCGCCTTTGCCCGTTCTTCAGCCGCTCGCTGCCGCGCCCTCGGTAATAGTTGAGGTACGCTGCTACTTGCGGAGAGGGGGCTTCACTTGCGCCCAATGTCGGAGCGGGTTTGGTGGCCCTCTCATCAAGTGCCACGAGTGCTGCCGTGACTTCGCGCAGATACTCGCCGAGCATTGGATCATCGCGCTTCGCATCGCCATCGGGGGCTGCCGCCGCGATCATCGCGCCTGCTTGTCGGAATAACTGGCGCGCGGCCTCGCGTTGCCCGACCGCTTGCTTCTGCACGGCCTCACGCCGCAGCCTGTCGGCCTCGACAATGACGCTTGCAGCGTCGGCAGCGACCGTTACCCGCGCCAGAAAGCGGTCGAGCGATTGGCCGACATCGGCGCTTTGTGCGCGCACCATCGCAGCGAAGGCGAGCAAGCCCCCAAGCGCCGCGATGATGCGCGCGGTCTTTTTGTTTACGAGCTTTGATGGCATCATCACTGCACATTGATTGGGAACATCACGCGCTGGTTCGCGCCGAAGGTCGCCCCGAAATTCCATTTGCCGCGCATCTCAAAATCGCTTTCGACGGTGTAGCGCCCCGGCGTGCCCGAAGGCGTGGCCGACGCGCCGCCGAGCATGTCGGACATGCCCGGCATCGGCATGCGGGAACTCAGTTTGACTTCGCCGACATCCACTAGTTGATTGTCGGCAGCTTTGCGGAACTCCAGTGCATATTTGTTCTTGCCTTGCTTCAACTGCCCGTTCTCGGCGAGCAGCGTGACGACATAATCGCCGACGCGCTGCTGCGCGATCTGTTTCAGTTCAGCCCCACTGTTACCGGCACTGTTGCCCGTGCTGTTGCACGCCGCCAACGTGATGCCAAACACGACGGCGACTAGCGCCGCCAGCATTGCTTTCGTTTTCATGGTTGTGATCTCCTTTGTGATGGCAGAGCCAGACCATCTGACCCGGCCAATTGGTGCGCTCATTTTCCTTCCAGTTCTCTGGCCCGGAAGGTGTGGAACTTCGCCATCTCTTCCGCTTCCTGCGCGGCGCTTGTGGTCGCCTTGATGTACTTCTCGCAGTGCAGCCGCATCTTCCTGATGTAGGGGTTTTCGCCTGTATCCTTTGGATTTCGAGCGACGCGCTTGCTGAAATCCGCCAGCATCTTCTTGTGCATCTCGATCTCCTGGCGATATTCCGCGGCCTTCTTCTGGTATCGCTCTGCCAGTTCGTAGTGATCTTTGGCAGTTTGCGGAATCTTCATCTCCTGACTGTGCGTTGCATGATCCTGTTTCGCTTCCTGTCCATACGAGGGGGCAGCGAGCGCCAGCAGCAGGCTCAAGGCGCTGATGGCAAGCCAGATCGTTGCCGGGCTGTTTTTGTGTTGGTTGTTTTCAAACATGATGTTTCTCCTTCTTGATGGTTGTGTTTGCAGATGGGAAGACTTCGATAGAAATCTCCCGTGATGTTCGGTTTCGTCATTGCGGCCTCCGCTCGCCTGTTGACGAGGAAGGTCGGTTGGTTGGCGTCCGTGTGCGGTGCTGATGCGCATACTTGCCGTCAATCGTCTGTTGCAGTTCCGCCATTGATTTACCTTCGTGGTACAGAGTCATCGCGTCACGCGCGACGTCGAGGCAGATGTCTCAGATAAAGCCCATCTCATCCCACTGCAGTTTGCCCTCCGCCGTGCGGCCTTTGACAAAGCAATCCCGCGCGCTTTTGTGCCCACCACTTTCACAGCCGCAATAGCAGGGCGCATATTCCAGCACCTCAGGATGCCGGGCAGCGAAGGCGTACATGGCGCGCACCTGATCAAGCGGCCTAGCCGGCGTCTCGGCGGTGGGCAAGGGTGGCCACTTCGCCTCCCAGGCGGTATCTTTCAATGCCTGTTCGGTCATCGGCGGCGTTGGCTGTGTCTGGGCGGCACTCTCTTTTTTCGGCGCTCGATGAAGGAAGGCGTACAGTGTGACGAGCGCCCCTATCAACAACACGACGAGCGCGAGCGCAGGCCACATAGGGGGCGCGCTCTTCTGCGGTTTGGTTTTGTTTGGTGATTTCTGCCGATTCATAACTGCTCCTTAACTAACTAATTCAGGTTCTTTGAGTTTGTCCTTTTCCGTTGTCTCTTCGTTCCCTGCATCTGGTTGTGCCGCTGCCTTCTCTGCGCGCCGGATTTCGCGCTCACGCAGCCACAGGAAGATCGCGGGCGTGACGATCAACACGTGCAGCAGCGACGAAACCATGCCGCCCAGCACGGGCGTGGCGAGCGGCTTCATCACTTCTGCGCCTGTGCGTGTTGACCACATAATTGGCAACAGCCCGGCGACCACTGTGGAAACCGTCATCACTTTTGGCCGCAGCCGCAGCAACGCGCCTTCCATCACCGCTTCCCGCAGCCCCGCAAGCGTCAATGTGCCGCCGAGTTCTTCGCGTTTGCGTGCGACCGCTTCTTCCAAATAAACGACCATCACCATCCCTGTTTGTGTGGCGGTGCCAAAGAGCGCGATAAAGCCGACCCAGACTGCGACCGAAAAGTTGTAGCCGAGCAGCCAGACCAGCACGACACCGCCCGTCAATGCGAACGGCACAGCCAGCAACACGTGCGCGGCTTCTTTCACGGAGTGATAGGTGAAGTAGAGCAGCAGGAAGGTGATGGCGAGCGCAATCGGAATGACGATCTGCAACCGTTGCTTAGCACGAATCTGATTTTCGTACTGCCCGCTCCACTCGACGTAATATCCGGTCGGCAGCTTGATCTGTGCGGCGACGGCGCGTTTGGCTTCGTCAATAAATGATCCCGTGTCGCGCCCGCGCACATTGAGCAGCACGAGGCCGCGCAGCAAACTGTTCTCGCTCGAAATCATCGTCGGGCCATTGACTACACGAATGTCCGCGACCTGACCCAATGGAACCTGCGTTCCATTCATCCCGGCGACAAGTACCTTGCTGATTGCTTCGGGCGTGTCGCGCAGTTCGCGCATATAACGCACGCGCACCGGAAAGCGTTGACGGCCTTCAATCGTCGTCGTCAGGTTGTTGCCGCCGATGGCCGTCTCGATCACGTCCTGCAAATCCTGTTTATTGATGCCGTAGCGCGCGATCTCCTGCGGGCGCGGGACGATTTCGAGATACGGCACGCCGCCAAGTTGTTCGGGATAGACATCCGCCGCGCCGCGAATATTCAGCACGACTGCCGCGACTTCTTTCGATTTTTGTTCGAGCGTCTTGAGGTCAGAGCCGAAGACTTTGATTCCGACCTGTGTGCGAATGCCGGTCGAAAGCATGTCAATGCGATTGATGATTGGCTGCGTCCAGATGTTCGTCACGCCGGGCATCTGCAAGGCCGCGTCCATTTCGTTGATGAGCATGTCTTTGGTCAGCCCCGGTCGCCATTGGCTTTCCGGTTTCAGGTTGATGATCGTCTCCGTCATATTCACGGGCGCAGGGTCGGTCGAGGTTTCCGCGCGTCCGAGCTTGCCGACCACTGATTCAACTTCGGGGAAACGGCGAATCACCTCGTCTTCCATCCGCAGCAGCTCTTTAGCGCGCGTGATCGAGATTGAGGCGTCCGTCACCGGCATATACATCAGTGTCCCTTCATTGAGCGGCGGCATAAATTCAGAGCCGATGCCGGTGGCGAGATAGAGCGAACCGCCGAAGAGCGCGAGCGCGAGGCCGATGGTGATGATGCGATGGCGCAGCGCGAAGGCCAGCACAGGCCGATAAATGCCGAGTAGGAAGCGCATCAGATAGTTATCGTCTTCGTCGTGAATCTTCCCGCGGATCAGCAATGTGCAAAGCGCAGGCGTCAGCGTAATCGCCAGCAGTGTCGCGCCGACCAGTGCGAAAGTTTTCGTGAACGCGAGCGGGTGAAACAGCTTTCCTTCCTGCCCGGTGAGCGAGAAGACCGGCACGAAGGCCAGAATGATAATTGCCATCGAGAAGAAGATCGGTCGCCCGACCAGCCGTGCCGACTCGATCACCACGTCCTTGATCTTCCGCTCGTAATCGGGCGTCTTGCCGGCATAACGCATCGCATTTTCAGTCACGACGATGCCCGCGTCTACCAGCACGCCGATGGCAATGGCGATGCCGCCCAGACTCATAATGTTCGAGCTAATCCCGGCGTATTTCATAAACAGGAACGAAATCAGGATGGCGAGCGGCAATGGAATTGTTACGATCAGAATCGAGCGGAAGTGCCAGAGAAAAAGGATGTGCGCGAGCGTGACCAGGATGATCTCCTCAATCAGCGAATCTTTGAGCGTATTCACGGCGCGCTGAATCAAGTCGGTGCGGTCGTAGAACGGCACGATCTTGACGCCTTCGGGCAGCCCTTTTTGCAAGTCGGTAATCTTCGCCTTGACGCGGGCGATCACCTCTTGCGTGTTCTCGCCGTAGCGGATGATGACCACGCCGCCGACTGCTGCAATGCCCATCTTGTCGAGCGCGCCGCGCCGGAAGTCGGGGCCGGTCGTGACCGAAGCGACTTGCCGCAGATAAACAGGCGTGCCGTTGCGTTCGGTGAGCACAATCTTTTCCAGGTCGGCCATGCTCTGAATCAGGCCGAGGCCGCGAATCACAAAGTCTTTGCCGCCGCCTTCGATCAACTTGCCGCCAACGTTGTTGTTGCTGCGCTCAATCGCCATCTTCACATCAGCGAGCGTCACGTTGTAAGCGCGCAATTTGTTCGGATCAATGTCCACCTGATACTGCCGCACGTAGCCGCCGACCGAAGCGACTTCCGCGACACCCGGAACAGAATTGAGTTGATAGCGAATGAACCAATCCTGCAACGAACGCAGTGTTCCCATATCCTGCCCTTTGCCTTCGACTGTGTACCAATAGACTTGTCCGACGCCCGTCGCATCCGGGCCAAGCGTCGGCACGACACCCGCTGGCATTTGGCTCATCGCCAGATTCAGCTTTTCCAGCACGCGCGTCCGCGCGAAGTAGAGATTGGTGTCGTCGTTGAAGATGATGTTGATCATTGAGAAGCCGAAGGCCGATGACGAGCGGATCACGCGCACCCCGGCCAGCCCCTGCAAGTTGACGGTCAGCGGATACGTGACCTGATCTTCGACTTCCTGCGGCGAACGCCCCGACCAGTCGGTGAAAACGATCACCTGGTTTTCCGAAAGGTCGGGGATCGCATCAATCGGCGTGCGCAGCAGCGCCCAGTAGCCCCAGCCCGCGATGGCGATATACGCCAGCAAAACCAGGAACCGATTGCGAACGGAGAATTCGATGATCTGGCCAATCATTGCTGCTCCTTCTTTCCCATCGCGGATTTCAAATTATCGATTTGAGATTTCAACTGCGTCTCCGAATCAATCAGGTACTGAATATTGCGCGCCACCTTCTCGTCCGCGCGCAGCCCGGAGCGCACGGTGTAAACCTCTTGCCCCTGCGTGCCGACTTTGATTTCGCGCAAAGAGAATTTGCTGTTGCCGTCGTCTACCAGCACGAGTTGGCGCGCGCCCGTATCAATCACGGCATCGCGCGGCACGACCAGTTGCGGCGGCGGCTGCACCGCGAGACTCACGTTGACGAACATGCCCGGCTTGAGGCGCAGGTTCGGATTGCTGAATTCGAGCCGCACCTTCGCCGTGCGTGTCGTCGGCTCAATCAGTGGATTGATGAACGCCACCCGTCCCGTCTGTGTGCTGCCATCGGGCAGCGTTACTTCACCCCGCATTCCGACGCGCACGTTCATCAGGTCACTTTCGTACACGTCGGCTTCCACCCAGATCGTCGAGAGGTCGGCGAGCGTGTAAAGTTCGACGTCCGGCATCACGCGCGTGCCAGGGAAGGCTTTGCGCGCGATGATGACGCCTGACGCCGGCGCGTAGACGGTGATGGCCTTTTGCACTTGGCCTGTCTGCTCAAGCGCAGCGATCTGCTGTGGCGTCACATCCCACAACTGCAAGCGGCGGCGCGTGGCTTCCACGAGCGAGCCGCCCGAATTGCGCACGACTTCAAATTCGCTTTTGCCGAAGTCCTGCCGTGCCTTCAATGCGATCAGATACTCCTGCTGCGTGGCGACGAGTTCCGGGCTGTAGAGGGTGAAGAGCGGCTGCCCCTTCTGAATTTGCTGCCCCTCGAAGTTGCCCATTGTCTCCTCAATCCAGCCTTCGACTTTCGCCTGCACATGCGTGATGCGCCGCTCGTCGGGCATCACCCGCCCCGTGGTGCTGACTGGTTGATTGAATGAGCGCCACTCGACCGTCGCCGTTTGCAAACCGAGGAACTGCGCGGTATTGGCATCAATCGTGATGGCATTGGTTTGATTCGCGGCTTCCGCTTGCTCCATCTCAACGGCGAGTTGTCCGGCAGGAACCGCAGGCGCGGGCGGCGGCGCTTTCTCCCAGAAGCGCAGCTTGCGCGCCATCGTTGTCGCACGCAGGGCGGGCGCAAAGGCGAAGGCCGCCAGCGTCCCGAACGTCGCCAGCAAGATCGTGAGCGCCAGCAGCAAGCGCCAGCGCCGTTTGAGAAATGCAGTCACTCGTTTCATCGTTTACCTCGTCAATTCGACGCCCGTGAATCGTTCCAGCTCGGCGAGCGCCTTCTGGTAATCACTCAGCAGTTCGTAATAGCGCGTTTCGTAATCCAGCGCGCGCTTCAGGGTCGTCAGCAGCGTCAGCATCTCCACCTGCCCGACCTGATACGCCGAGAGTGCGCTTTCGAGCGCCAGCGTCGCCTGCGGAATCAATCCCTGCTCGTGCAATTTGATGAGCCGCGCCGCTGTGGTTGCGCGCACGCGCGCCTCACGCAGTTTGTAGCGAATCAGCGAAAGGTTTGTGTTGAGGCGCGCCTGTGTCGCGGCCAGATTCGCGGCCTGCTCCTTGATCGCGTACCGCTGTTTGGTCGCGGCATAGAGCGGCAGCCGCAGCGTCACGCCGTAGGTGTAGTAATCCGCAAACAAAGGCCGGTTGTGATAGGTGAAGTTGACGCCGACTTCCGGGTATTTCGCTTCGCGCTCGGCCAGCCGAAGCGATTTGTTGTTGCCGTCAATTTGATGCCGCAGTTGTTTGAGATCGGGCGCATTCTCTTCGGCCCACTGCGCCAGTTCTTCCAGCGGCGGAGGCGCAGGACTCATCTGCACGGAGGCGAGTTTCTCAATCGGCGTTTCAGGATCGCGGTAGAGTAATTGATTCAACTGTGCGGCGGTGATCGCACGTTTCGCTTCGAGCGTGCCTTGTTTGTCGAGCAACTCCGTAATCTCGACGCGCGCATTAATGACATCCACTTGTTGTGCTTTGCCCACGCTGTAGCGCGCTTCTGCCACCTGCGCAATCTTGTCGAGAATCTCCTTGTCGCGCGCCAGCACCCTCAGCGCGCGGTCGGTGTAGTAGAGATCGTAGTACGCGGCCTTCACCTCGCTCGTCAGCCGCAATACTGTCGCCGCATAGACTTGAAATTTCGCTTCGGCTTCTGCACTTGCCACTTGCCCACGCAGCCGCCGCACGCCGAACCACGGGAAGTCCTGACTGAAACCGAGCGCGATTTCGCTGAAGTCGTTTCTCAACCCAGCCAATGGAAGCGGATTCGTCACGGTGTTATTGCTGAAGGAAACCATCGGGTCGGGGAGCGCTTTGGCTTGCGGGATGCGCGCGCGCGCCGCATCGAATTCGCGTTTCATCGCCGTAATTTCAGGATTCGCCACCAGCGCCGCTTCAATCAGACTGGTCAGGCTGACACCGCCTGCTTGTGCGTGCTGGGTTTGACTGTGCGGCTGCGCGAAGATTTGCGCCACCGACACAGGAAGAAGAATGGTGAGCAACACGGCAGCCAAAAATCGCCGTGCAGAGCGTATGACCTTCATTGTTTTTCTGATCTCGCGGCACAGCGCCGCAGTGATTTCTGGTTTCCTGCCAGACGAAGGAACGTTTTCGCACCGCAAGCAGCCCTTCAGCCGCGTTCCGGTACGTCCACCAGACACACTACGGGTGTGTTAAATCAGAAAAGCCGATTGGGAGAGGAAGAGATCAGGCGGATGATGATGCAGCAGATGACGCTCTGCCGATTGGATTGGAATGGAGGTCTTGGAGGTTGCAGTTTCGCGCGAAGGAACGAGTGAAACGACGCGAATCGTAACAATCGGAGGTGCAAGCGTGAGTGTCTGGGGCGTGAAATCGAACTGCGCGCCGCCTGTGGACTCGCCACATTTGACTTCGCAGCAGATCATCGCGGCCATTGACCCGGTTGGCGATTGCCCCAGCGCGCAGCAGGCCATTTCAGCCATTCCCTCGCAATCGCCCTGACTTTGCATCGTGCAAACTGTTGGTTCGCTGAGACTGCTGCTGATCGCCTCGACCCCGCAGGCAATTCCGCCTGCCATCGCCTGACCAGCGATAACGAGTAAGAGTAGCAATGCAGCAATTCGCCTCAACATAACTTGCTTAGAAATACACGAGCGCAACCTGCGCTGTCAATCGTTTAATCTCTGGAAGCGCCTTATTTATTCCCCGTCCCTACTCGAAACGTTCCAGTCACCTTCCAGGAGCGGGACAGCGCAGGAGAAGTTCACGTATTATTGCGACACCGCAAGAAAATCACGTTGGCGGAGCATTTGTCTCATTGCTTTCATCACTTGATCATTTGCCTGAAGTGCAGTGATTCAGCGGCGAAACCTACTTATGCTCGCGCTTTTTGATCTCTTCAAAGGCTTCCGCCACTTTAGCCCGCTGGCGGTCTTTCAGTTCCGGGTAACGCTGTAACCATTGATTGAGTGCCTCTTCCGAACTGAAGAGGTTGATGACTCCTCAGCCACCGCCCATAAACAGCATCGCTGATTTCGGCTCCACCTTGCGCAGCTTGCCTTTGTCGAATTCCACCCGAATGCGCGTGGTGCTTTCGGGTGATGAGTCTTCGAGGATGACTTTTTCTTTCGCATATTTGTTGCTGACCAGCAACAGACCGTCTACCGCTCAGTTGACACTCGTGTTACGACCTGACGAAACCGTCATCCGGTGAAAGACAAAGTCCAAGCGCGGCTGCCAGTTCACATAACGCGCCGCCGCCAACGAATAGCCTGCGCCTCCGGCGTCGGCATCCCGCCTCAGAATCTGATACCGTTCGAGCATCGCCAGACCGCGTTTCGCATCGCTCTGTGAAAGGTCAACGGCTTTAGCGATTTCCGCAAGCGTCGGCACTGGCTTCTGTTCGCGCACGGCGTTGCTGATAACGCGGGCAATCAGCTTTTCATTCGGCGTCAGGACAAGTGTTTCCCAGCCCCAGCGCCTGATGATGAGGTGCAGTTCGGGATGCTGTTTGATGTGCTGACCGATGCGAAAGCGCGTTTCATCTGACGCGCGCAAGCCTACCATTGCCATCGCCTGATCTACGGTTGCGACGCTGTGGTCTTTGCCCCAAACGCCTTGCAGGTATTCGATCACTTTCTTTTCCGGCGGACTCAATTCAATGTCGCTTGCAGTGGCTTGGGTTGATTGCCCCTCAGTCTGAGCTTTGGCAACCGGGAGCGTTGTGGTCAGCACAACCGCGCAACATATCGCCAGCATCCAGCGCCGGGCGATTACGACTGCGCGGCGGTTGCCGATGTAAAAAGCAGAGTCAATCATTGCAGTGTTCCTTTCTGTTCGTGTAGCTCGCTTCAGTGAGCAGCGAGCAGGGATTCAATCTCGCGTTCCAGTTCTTTTTGGTCAGGCAGCTTGCCAGTGAATTTTCTGTGAACTTTGAAATCTTTGTCGAGGATGTAAGTTGTGGGGAATCCGATCACGTCGTACTTCTCGACAACTTCATCATCGCCGATAAGGGTTGAGTATGTGACTTTGTGTTTGTCACGATAAGGTTTGATGTCCTCAGCCCAGCCCGATTGCACGGCAATCCCAATCACCTTGACCCCACGACTGGCGTACTTCGCGTGCAGGCTGTTGAAGGTCGGAATCTCCGCCAGACAAGGGCCGCACCACGTCGCCCAGAAATCCAGCACGACGACACGGCCTTTCAAATCCGCCAAGCTTATCTGTTGCCCGTCAAGGCCAGGCAGCTTGAACTCAGCCGCTGGCTGAGCGGCTTCTTTCACTTTTCCGGCCTTGAAGCCAGTGCTGTTAATAACATCACGCAGCTTGGTGACGGTAGCTTTTTTGTCATCGTATTTAATCCAAGCCTCAGCCTTCGGATAACTCACCTTCGCATCTATGACGCCATCGGTTTCTTTCAAAGCCTGCTCGACCGAGCGGGCGCAACCGTCTCACGTCATCCCCTCAACGCTGAAAGTGATGGTTTTCTCTTCGGCTCGCGCCTTGATTGCGCCAAACGCCAAAAGCGGCGTAGCCAGTAAGAGGCTCGCGAAATCCCTTCTACGCATTTTCTATTTCTCCTTTCGCAACCAGTTGTTGCGCGGTTTTATTAACATCGCCCAGACAGCACGCGCCCGCTGGATTGCGAATCTCACAAGCGCAAATCTTCTCTTTGATAAATCGGCTGATTTGAGCCGGAATCTTTGTCTTTCCGGTCTGCGTCAATTCCTTGCGGATGTCGCCTTCAGTAAAGCCAAAGCAATAGCAGAGAGGCCGCGCGTCTCCGCTGGTCTTTGGAGTGACAGGCTCACGCACGTCGTTGACGGTGAACACGGCCCCACCCGCGCCATAGTAAACAACGGTACAGGCCAGAGCAGGACAAAACCGATAATCATCATCACTCACGCGTGCAAGCAGTTCGCTCCTGACATGATGCAGTACCGTTCGACGCTCCACGCTGCGCCCCGTTGCGCCGCATTCAGCACAAAGCGCCACGCTTCCGGTTGGTGATGGTTTCGGTGGGCAACAACAGTTACTCATGGTTTTTACCTGGCCTTATATCCGGTTGCGCTAATTGCATTCTTGAGCTTGTCAAGATTTGTTTGCGTTGGGTTGTACTGAATGCGCGCGTTCCCATTTTTGTAACTCACCTCAGCCGCGCGAACGCCGGGCGTCTGGTCGAGTGCTGCTTTAATCGGTACTTCGCAGCTTTCACATGTCATTCCCTCAACTGCAACCGTCACCGTCTCAAGCGAGCCTGATTGAGCGGCAGCAACCGGCGCGGATTGTTTCTGACGCACAACCGCCGCCGCGATATAGCCCACGTAATAGGGAGAGAGCGCAAAAGCTACGACCGCAAACAGCGCCACCCAGAGAGCCGCGTGATTCACTTTGCTGACAGGCACTGTGGCGCACGCCTCGCCGGGCGCACATTGTTCGCAGCGAAAATAGACGCGATAAAAGCCAAAGGCTAACGCCAGGCCTGCGACCGTCAGAAGATACGGGCGTAGTGATTCAAAGATGGACGCAGCGCCGAATGCACCTAGCCCAAAAAGTGCAAATAGCACAGGCCCGAGGCAACAAAGACCCGCGCCGAACGCTGCCGCGATTGCTCCGCCCAGCGCAAACTTTTCTGATCTCATCGCGTTCCCTCCTTTCTTGTTCGAGTGCGTGAGAGATTCGTGAGCACAGGGCATTGAGCCTTGCTGCCGCGCTCTTGCAGTTCCTTTTTACAGGCCGCCAGATGCTGCGCAAGGGTGCGGCGAAATTCGCGCATCATCCGCAGCCGCTCATCCAACGCTGACAGCTTAGCGCTGAGCAAATCGCGCACGCGCTGACACTCCGTTGCACCACCAGTGGTGAGAACTCCTCCGATTTCCTCAAGTGAAAAACCGAGTGCTTGCGCCTGCTTGATGAATTTCACCCGCTCTACCGCCTCCACAGTGAAGAGACGAAAGCCTCCTTCTGCGCGTGGGGCCGCTGGTAAAAGTTGGCGTCGCTCGTAATAGCGCACCGTGTCAATGCTGACCCCGGCGCGGCGCGCCACCTCTCCGATGCGAATTGCAGATGAACTCATAAAGAGAGTTTACACTCTGGAGCCAAGTCCAGAGTCAAGCGAAAAGCTCAGGGTCGGATATTTGTTTGCGAGAGGGCTAACTTGAGGATCGACATTCACAGACGGACTTTCTTCATTGATACGCTCCTGTAATTTTTGTCCGTGGCTTGGTCATGGTCTTGCGTCATACGGTTTACTCAATTGCTGATTCATTGGATGGTGCCGCCAGCTTTTCCTGACGCTGAAACTTCGACGGATAAACGTGTTCCCATACGTAATCGTAAGCGCCTGCCGGGAGTTCTTCGCGCAGTTGAAAGTGATACGCTTTCAACCCACCTATTCCATCTTCGTAAGTCACGATTTCAAAACGAAAGCGCTCCGAATGGCTGAAGTTTTGAATCTCGCTATACCGCCAAGAGCGCGATTCTGTGACCTTACCGGAAGCCTCGTAGACAATGCGGTCGCTATAGATTTTCAGGGTTCCGAGGGAACCATTGAGTGGGCGGACGTGTTTGACCAGCACGGTGAAGCGCGGCTCATCTTGCCCTGGAATCAGTACGCTGGTGACGATTGGCCGAGGCGCAGCTTTCATCAGCACAGCACTGATCTCTGGCGTGATTTGTCCGGCCAACAGAGTGAATTTGAAAAGACGATCTCTGCCTGCCAGACGTGGTTGATCTTCATACGTCACCAACTCTAGCGAGATGGGAGAAAGCACTTTGAGTTGGCGCAATTCCGCATACTGCCAGCTTCGCGCATCTTTCTTGTGGTCGGTTTGAAACTCAATCTTGTCCGGTGTGATGACTAATTTCCCACGACAATTCCGCAGCGTGTGTTCATGTTCAACTTGTAACGTAAAGCTCTGGGCACGGGCGAGTGGCCCGAGCAAGAACACGCTTCCGAAAACGACAAACCATCGTAAGATTTGCATACGCACTCCTTTCATTTCGTGCGGCGTTGACGCAATTGCTCCCAGGCCGCTAGAACCGCAGGGACATAATTTCGTGTTTCCAATGGCAACAGGCCTTGCCGCGCTAGTTCGTCGAAATTACGGAGACCAGTTTTGGCAATTATCCGCTGCACCTTTCCCTCGCCCCAGTTGTAGGCAGCGAGCGCCAGCTTCCAGTCGCCGAACTGCTGGTACAGGTCACGCAGGTATCTGGCTGCCGCGCGTGTCGAGTGTTCGGGATGTGTGCGATGATCGTTCAGCGGCTCCACGGTCAGGCCATAACGTGCAGCCGTGGCGGGCATCAACTGCCAGATGCCGCGAGCGCCTTTGGGCGAGAGCGCCTGCGGATTGAAGCCGCTTTCCACCAAAGCCACGGCGAGCAGTTCGATGGGAACCCGTTCTTCAGCCAGAATGCGCCCCAGTGTATTTTGATAATCACCGTAGCGGGCAACCACATTACGGGTCAGCCTTCGCACAGGCAGAGCATTGGTGAATGGTGTCTGTGGCTTTTCCGGTGGCGCGGGATTCAGTGCGGCGCGCTCGGCGGCAATTGCGCGTGCCAACTCATCAAGGAGATGATTCTGCTGTGATGGCGCAATCTCTGCGCTGATCGTTTCGGCCTGCTGTAGTGCGGTTTCGGCACGCTCGCGTTCACCCTGCTTCCTCGCGGCGCTGCTTTCATTGAGCAGTTTCGAGGCCGCGATAACTCGATCAGCAATGGCAGCGCGCCGCTCAACCACCGTCCCGATTCTTTCCAGCGCCCGTGCGACGGGATCATTTGTTTCAGCCGGTGACTGCGCGCGCGCTGTCGCCTGCATCGCTGCGAGAACGATTGCAGTCAGCACGAATGTCACTATCACCTTTCTAAAGAGCATGGTTGCCTCGCTTATCCAGTTGCGCCTTGCAGTGGCAACTCTGCGACCGCCAACTGCTTGACTTCAGAATGCCATTTCCAGATCGCGTAGATCGCCGGATAGACGAACAGTTCGAGCGCAAATGAGAAGAACATCCCGGCGATCATCGGCGCAGCAATGCGCTTGGTCAGGTCTGCGCCCGTGCCCGCCGCCAGCATCACTGGCAGCAGACCGATGAAGTCCACCGCGACGGTCATGAACTTCGGACGCAGCCGCTGCACCGATCCCTCCAGGATTGCTTTATGCAAGTGCGCCTTCGTTTTCATCCGGCCTTTGGCTTTCATCCCGTCATAAGCCATGTCCAGGTAGAGCAGCATGAAGACGCTCGTTTCCGCGTCTACTCCGAGGAAGGCGATCAGCCCAACCCAGACTGGAATGCTCAGGTTGTAACCGAGCAGATAGAGCAGCCACATCGCGCCGGCTGCCGAAAACGGCAGTGACAGCAGGACGATCAGCGTGTACGCCACCGACTTCGTGTTGAAGTACATCAGCAGGAAGATGATGAAGAGGGCAATCGGCACCACGATCATTAGCTTTTCGGCGACGCGCACCATATTTTCGTATTGTCCGCTCCAAACCAACGTGAAGCCGACTGGCAGTTGCACCTGTTCTTTGACGGCCCGCTTGGCATCGTTCACGTAGCCGCCGATGTCGCGCCCGCCCACGTCCACGTAGACATAACCGCTCAGCCGCCCGTTTTCATCTCGGATCATGCCGGGGCCGGAGAGCAGCTTGATGTCGGCCAACTGACTCATGGGAATCTGCGCGCCGCTCATCGTCGGCACGAGGGTGCGGTTGAGCCGGTCAACCGTGCTGCGATAATCGCGCAAGTAACGCACGTTGACCGGGTAGCGTTCGCGCCCTTCGACCGTCGTCGTCACGCCTTCGCCGCCTACCGCCGACATCACCACCATGTTTACTTGGTCAATCGTCAGGCCGTAGCGCGCCAACTCTTCGCGCTTGAGGTTGAAGTCGAGGAAGTACCCGCCCGCCGTGCGCTCGGCAAAAACGCTGGTCGTGCCCGGCACGTCTTTCAGCGCCATCTCAAGGTGTTGGCCGATCTCCTGAATCTTGGTGAGATCGGGGCCGAGCACCTTGATGCCAACCGGCGTGCGCACGCCTGTGGTGAGCATATCCACGCGCGCCTTGATCGGCATCGTCCACGCGTTGACCACGCCGGGCAGTTGCACTTTCTCATTCAGCCCGCCGGGGCCGTAGATCAGTTCTTCGGTGCTTTGGTGATCCGGCCATCCCACTCGCAGGATTTTTTGCAACCACTCCGGCGCGCGGTCTGAATACCAACGCTTCACTTTCGGCCATTGATCCTTTGGCTTGAGCGTAACCACTGTTTCCATCATCGAGAAGGGCGCGGGATCGGTCGCCGTCTCAGCCCGTCCCGCCTTGCCGAAGACGCGGTCAACTTCGGGGAAGGATTTGATGAGCTTGTCTTGCACTTGCAGCAACCGCTGCGCTTCGGTGACGGAGATGCCGGGCAGTGTCGTCGGCATGTAAAGCAGCACGCCTTCATCAAGCGGCGGCATGAATTCAGAGCCAAGCCGCAGGTAAATCGGAATGGTGAGCAGCACGACCAGCACTGCGCCAATCACTATCGCCCAGCGGAACCGCAGCACGAACTCGACGACAGGCTGATAGAGCCAGTGCAGAAAGCGGCTCAAGGGGTGTTGCTCTTCAGGATGGATTTTGCCGGCGATGATTTTGTTGGTGAGCCAGCACAGCCAGCGCGGGCGGAAGTCGAACCGCTGCGGACGAATGAACAGAATGATCAGGGCCGGAACCAGCGTGACGGAGAGCACGGCGGCAATGGCGATGGCAAAGATTTTGGTGAAGGCGAGCGGCTTGAAGAGCTTCCCTTCCTGCGCTTCGAGCGCGAAGATCGGCGTGAAGGCGATTGCGATCACCAGCAGTGAATAGAAACACGGCGGGCCGACCTCTTTGGCCGCGCTGATGACCACGTCCCTGAAATCGCCCGGCGAGCCTTGCGCCAGCCATGCTTCCAGCTTCTTGTGCGTCTGCTCGACGGTCACGATGGATGAATCCACCATCGAGCCAATCGCAATCGCGATGCCGCCGAGCGACATGATGTTGGCTGTGATGTCCAGCCCCAGCATTGGAATGAAGGAGAGGATGACCGCAATCGTAATCGTGACGATTGGGATGGCCGCGCTAGTCAGATGCCAGAGGAAGATGATGATGACCAGGCTGACGACGATCAGTTCCTCGCTCAGCGATTCCGACACCGTGGCAATCGCGCCCTCGATCAACTCGCCCCGGTCGTAGGTGGTCACAACCTTCACGCCTTCAGGCAAGGTCGGTTCGATGTCGGCCAACTTCACTCTGACTTTTTCGATCACCCGCATTGCGTTCTCGCCGGAACGCATAATGACAATCCCGCCGACGGTTTCGCCCTGGCCGTCAAGTTCCGCGATGCCGCGCCGCAGGTCAGGGCCGAGCGTCACCGTGCCGAGATTTTTCACCAGCACCGGCGTGCCGCTTTCATTCGTGGCGACGACGGTGTGCTCGACATCAGCGGTCGAACGAAGGTAGCCGCGTCCGCGCACCATGTATTCGCGGCCCGTGAATTCCACCAGACGGCCACCGACATCATTGTTGCCCGCTCTGATTGCTGCGACGACTTTATCGAGCGGAATTTTGTACGACGACAATTTGTTGGGATCGAGATTGACCTGATACTGCCGCACGAAGCCGCCAATCGGCGCGACCTCTGCTACGCCCGGCAGCGCTTGCAGTTCGTATCTCAGCCGCCAGTCCTGGAGCGAGCGCAGTTCCGCCAGATTGTGTTTGCCTGTGGTATCAATCAGCGCGTACTGAAAGACCCAACCAACAGCAGTTTCGTCACGTCCCAGTTCGACACTCACTCCCTGCGGCAGCTTGGGCGTGATGTTGCTTAGATATTCGAGCGTGCGCGAGCGCGCCCAGTAGATGTCCGTGCCGTCCTCAAAGATGATGTAGACGTAGGAGAACCCGAAATCAGAAAACCCGCGAATGTCCTTCACTTTCGGCACGCCGAGCAGCGAGGAGATAATCGGGTAGGTCACCTGATCTTCCATGATGTCCGGGCTGCGATCCCAGCGCGAGTAAATGATGACTTGTGTATCGGAAATGTCCGGGATGGCATCAAGCTTGATGTTCTTCATTGACCACAGCCCGACGAGCGTCGCCATCCCGACAAAGAGCAGGACGATGAATTTATTGAGCGCACAGAATTCAATCAATTTGCCGATCATCGCCTCACTCCTTCCTCTTCGGCTGATGCTGCGAGTGGTCTTCAGATTTGGACTGCGGTGTTGCCGTCGCGCCCGGCTGATGCCCTGAATGATCCGCTTGCTTGGGCGGAAACGATGGTTTGCCCGTTGCCGGGGAGTTGGACGCAGGAGCTTTGCTCTCGCCGTGATTCATGCCAGGCATGCCCATTCCGCCCGCTGCCGCTTTCAATTTGCTTTCGGAATCAATCAGGAAGTTGGCTGAAGTCACGATGCGTTCGCCTGCTTTTAGCCCACTCAGCACGATGAATTCGTGATCCACCTTTGCGCCCAGTTGTACCTTGCGCGGCTCGAAATAACCGCCATCGTGGGCCACAAAGACCAGTTGCTCTGCGCCTGAATCCAGCACGGCTTCCTGCGACACCACGACCTGTTTGCCGTAGCCGATGCCCAGTTCGACGTTCACGAACATATCGGGTTTCAGCGCGAAACCAGAATTGGCAAGCTCCACGCGCACTTTCAAGGTGCGCGTCGTGTTGTCGAGTTGCGGATTGATATAAGTGACTTTGCCCCGGTAGGAACGACCGGGAGCATACGAAAGGGTGACCGTAGCTGCTTGCCCAACTTTGATTTCAGGCGCTTCGGATTCGTAGATGTCGGCGATTACCCAGATCGTCGCAAGGTCGGCAATCGCATAAAGCTCGGTTTCCGGCGTCACACGCTGTTTCGGAAACGCATTGCGCGTGAGCACAAAGCCGTCCGAGGGCGCGTACAGTGTGAGCGCCTTGAACGGCTTGCCGGTGTGTTCGAGATGTTCGAGTTGCGCCATTTCAATGTCCCATAGCTCCAGCCGCTTGCGCGCCGCTTCCAGCAGCGAGGCGCTGCTTGCCACAGCTTCACGAAACGGGCTGTTCGCCAGTTCGTTGCGGCCTTTGAGCGCCAGCAAATACTCCTGCTGTGTCTGCCAAAGTTCTGGACTGTAGATGCTGATGAGCGGCTGTCCCTTGCCGACCTGTTTGCCGATGAAATCCACGAAGACCTGTTCGACCCAGCCTTCAACTCTGGAATGGACGCGCACAATCTTTGTCTCGTCCCAGGTTAGACGTCCTACCGCGCGCAAGGTTCTGCTGATGGCCTTGAACCCCACTGTGCTGTACTGCACACCGATTAACTGCTGTTTTTCCGGGCTGATCTGAATCGTGCCTTCCGGCAGGTTCGGTTTGACTGCGGTGGTTTCCTCTGCATAAACGGGCACTAAATCCATGCCGCAGTCTGGTGCCTTGCCGGGCTTGTCGGATTTGTAGGCCGGGTGCATCGGATCAACCCAGTATTGCACTTTCTTCTCGGCGATCTGTGCGGTGGTGTCTTTTGCAATGAGCCTGAGCAAGCGCGTTCGATACGCATAGCCTGCGCTTGCCAACCCGATGAGCAGGAGTAATACAACCCAACGAAACATTGGTCGTTTCTTCGCTGGCCGGGCAGCTTCACCTTCACCAGGTTCCTCTGTTTTCACAGAAGGCTGTCCGGCCTCTATCTCAATGCGAGCTTCCTCCTGCTTTGGTTCAACTGCCGGGGGAACTGGGCCGGTTTGCTTTTCTTCCGGTTGTTTGTCTGTGACCGACATCATCGCAGCCTCTTTCTTCCCACAGAAAATGGCTGACGCTGATTTCAATGAAACCAGCGCCAGTGGAAAGCGGTTTATTTGCCTTCCATCTCCTTCGCTCGCATCGTGTGGAACTTCGCCATGTCTTCGGCTTCCTCTGCGAGTGCCTCAGCCGCCCTGCTATACTTCTGGCAATGCAGCCGCATCTTCTTGATGTAGCCGCTCTCTCCCGTGTCCTTCGGATTTCGGGCGACCGTCTTGCTGTAATCAGCCAGCATCTTTTTATGCGCTGCGGCCTCCTTGCGATATTCTTCGGCCTTCTTCTGATACTGTTCAGCGCGCGCTCGGTGTTCTTGCGCGGTCTGCGGAGCCTTCATCTCCTGCCCGTGATCGTGGTGATCTTGCGCGACGGCCAGGACGCTCAGCGTGCCGATAGTTAGGAGTAAAAACGCGAGTTTGGCGATGGTGTTGTGAATCGTTGTCATGTTGTTTTTCATATTTGCCTTTCTTGAAATAAGTTGTTTAGTTTCCCTTGCGGGCATTAGTTTGAGTGCTTAGTTGATGAACGTTTTCGCGTGCGCTAATCGTTAGGGTCTCAAGGTGATTCCGACCAGTGGTTCCAGCGCCGCAATAGCTTTCTCCACGTTGGCGAGTTGTTCGTAATAACTCAGTTCGTAATTGAGCAGCGTTACCAGATTGTCGAGCAGGGTCAGAAAATCTACTTTCCCGACTTCATACCCGGCGATGGCGGATTCGAGCGATAATGATGATTGCGGAATAATCGTCGTGCCGTACAGTTTCAACAATCGCTGGGCCGTCATTGCCAACAAGTAGCGATCCTTGATGCGGAAGAAAAGCCGCGTCGTGATGTTGTCCAATCGCTGCTTTTCCAGCGCCGCGCTGGCCGTCGCTTCCGCCACTGCGGGACGTTGCTTTTGTCCCCAATAAAGCGGCAGTTTCATCCCGACATTCACGCCGTACATTTCTGGCATCCCAGGGCGATTGAAGTACGTGACGCCAACTGAAAAATCGGGATAGAAATCTTTTTTCGCCAGTTCGACGCCGTATTGCTCGCGGTCAATTCTGCGTCGTTGCGCTTTCAACGTCGGAAAGTTCGTGAGCGCCAGTTCTCTGAGTTCCAGCAAACCCATCGTGAAGTCCTGCGGCTTGATTTCTGCTGGTTTTCCGACTGGGGTTTCCGGCTCGCGGAAGAGCAAACTATTGAGTTGCGCCTCTGCCGTTTGTTTGCGCTGTTCCAGCACCGTCAGTTGGTCAATCAGCTTGGAGACTTCGACCTGCGCTTTCAGCACGTCTTGCTGGATGCCTTTGCCAACGGCATAGCTGGCTTCAGCGATCCTGGTGAATTTCTCCAGCAGGTCTTTGTTCTTGGTGACAACTTCGATGGCTTTGTGCAGGTAATACAAATCGTAGTAGGTGTCTTTGACTTCGGCGACGACGTTCCACTGCACCTGTTCGTAGTTCCACCACTCCGATTCCGCTGCGACGTTAGCCATCTTGCCCTTAATCGCCAGTTTGCCGGGATACGGAATTTCCTGCGTTACACTGACCACACGCGCACTGGCAGGATCGCCTTTTTGAATATCAAAGGGCGGGAGCGGAACAGCATTGCCGGTGTAACTGTAACTGAGCATCGGTTCCGGTAAAGCTTTCGCTTGTGGCACGCGCGCGCGCATCAGGTCGAAGTTGCGCCGCATCGCAATAATTTCCGGGTTCTGCGCCAACGCCTCTTCAATCAACGCGCGCAGCGATAACACGGCAGGACGTTGCGGCTTGGCAGGCGGGCGAATGGCTGCTGTCTTCGCGGGCGGAGAAATATTGTGGGAAGCGAGTTGTGCCGTAACCTTCTCAGACAATGAGAGAAGCCCGACCAACGCGAGCATTGCAAGTGCTGCGAGTCTCATCACAAATCCTTCAGATATGAATTACGATCCATCCTTGCGGTGGCTTTGCTCGCCACAGACAAAGGTATCTATCAAGAAAGCAACGTTGTGATGGACGGCTTAGATCAACCAACAGGACAGGGCCAGATACAATGGTCGTTGCGTCTGTCGCGGCGGTTTATGAATGAATGCAGGTGCTTGAGAGACGTGCTGATAATAAGCGATAGGAAGCGGCTGACTCTCTTCTGCCCCCATTGGCGGCGCAGACGATAATTCAGCATTCTCCAACTCCCGTGGCGGAGCTGGTTCACAACACGTCATCGCGTAATGCGCAAATTTCCGCACTTGAGAATTTGCGGAAGGCATCTGCGTAGTTTGACAATGCGAAGCGCTTTTGCCGCGGGTGTGATCCTGGTGTTTGTTTTCAGACGGCTTGGCGGACTTCATTGTCTGACAACAGACATGAAGCGATTCCAGTTCAGGCGGACAGTTGCAAATCATCGCTGCCCACGTAGGAGGTACGCACAAGAGCAATATCACTAACCCTGTGACTGCTACCTGCCAATGGGGCAGGGTGAAAATTCCTCCTCGTTGTGCCGTTGTCTGAAACATTTTCTTTTTCCGCGTTCCCCTTGCGCTAAGTGAAAATTCCTCTACGCAAGAAGTAATTACTGTTACCCACTTCAATTTCCTTCACCTATCTCCTCAATGGCAAGCGGCGTTCCAGAATGAGTTCGGCTTCAATACTCAGGTTTTTTGTGTGAAACGGGGATTTTTACGCTGTTGGCTGAATTCGTTGGCTGCGTGAATTTCCCCAGCCTGAATGTTTGTTGTTTCATGACCGCACCTGATAATTGCGCATCATGCCTGCGTCTTCGTGTTCGAGGTTATGACAATGATAGACGTACATTCCAGTAAAGTCCTCGAACCGGAGTAAGACCTTGATCCGTTCCCCTGGCATTATCATCACGGTGTCTTTCCAGCCCTCATCCACATAGCCATAGCGCACAGTTTCATACCCTGCGGTGAATTGAGAGTTAATACTGCGTTCGATCACCTGAAATTGCAGCCCGTGAATGTGAATCGGATGCACCATGCTCATCCCGCCTGTGTTGGTATTGCTCAATTCCCAGACTTCCGTCGTGTTGAGTCGGACGACTTCATTGATGGCAAGCTCGCTCTCCTGATACGGACGCCCATTGAGTACCCAGCGCATGCCGCCGCTGATCATGCCAATGGAAACAGCAAAGCTGCGCGGCGCATTACGATTGATGGCGTCTTCGATGCGATTGCGGTTGAGGGTGGAAAGTTGTGCGGGCAACAGTCCCGTCTGGCTGGTTCTCCCTGTCATTTGCACTCGCATCACTGTAAACGGCGCGCCATTGGGTAAAGCTTGTCCGCCGCCGCCCATGCCTACTTCAACCCCGGAAAATTGCAGACTGCGCAATTGCAAAATTGAATCAATGGGGCGACCACTGAAATCCGCCCACAACTCGACGCGCTCGCCCGGAGCCAGCATTACATAATTGCGTTGCACCGCGCGCTCCAACAAGCCGCCATCCGTCCCGATGACAGTTAAAGGCGTGCCATCGTCCCACGCCAATTTGTACACCCGCGAATTAGAGCCATTGAGTAAACGCAAGCGATACGCCCGTCGCTCTACAGTCAAGATGTACTCTGGTTTCCCATTGACAAAAATGCGGTCTCCCAGAAAGCCATCGTTCCCCATCATCCCGCCACCCGCTTGATATACGAACTGATTCGCCGCATCTACCATTCGATCTTGAAGCACTAACGGCACATCATAGCTTCCGGTTGGCAAGCCCGCCGCTGTCTCTTCCTCATCCGTGACAATGAACAAACCGGCCAGCCCGTTATACACTTGGCGTGCGGTACGTTCGTCAGGATGTGGGTGAAACCAGTATGTCCCGGCGCGATTGGCTACTACGAATTTGTAAACATAGCTTTGTCCCGGCTGCACCAAATAACTTGGATGAGCGTCCATCTCCGGTGGAATATGCAAGCCGTGCCAATGCATCACCGTTACTTCTGGAAGTTGGTTGGTAAAATTGATGCGCACGCGTTGTCCTTTGCGCACGCGAATGATTGGCCCCAAGTATGTTGAGGGCGGCGGCGGTTCGGCTTCTGCTGCGGTGAGTGAGTTGGAGAGTGCAGTTCGACTGCTGATATTGCGCCGTCTTGTGCGGCGCGTGCCTAAACTCTCGTTGAATTGATCCAACGTTTGCAGGCTGCGGGGATCGCCTTTGAGAACTTCTCCTTGATACATCCAAACGCGCGTGGTTTGGCGGGAGAGCAAGGGAATATCCGCTGGCACGGCACGGAGTGATAGAATCACATCCGGCTCCTCTGCTGCTCGGACAATTGAAAACGGGATGACGTTAGCTGCGATGGCAGAAGCACTAATACTGGTAACACATAAAAACTCACGGCGGCTCTTTGTCCGGCTCATAAAAATCCCCCAGCGTCATGAATCGTCACGCTACCTTCTTTGTGACAGCGCGCAATTTTGCGCAAGACCTGATGATTCTCACCAAACTTGCACATCGCCTCACAATGGTCGCGGAGTTCACTGAACGGAATGAACGCGAGAGAAAGATCGTGCAAATCACGCTTGAATGCGGGACGCGCAAGCTGCGCCATCACTTCCTTTTCTCGACCATTCGGCGCGACCAGATACCAATGACAGGCGCAACTTTCACTTGGCAATGAGCGTGCCAAGTCTTCCAAGCGTAAAATCCCACCGTAAATGGATGTGCTTTTTTCGCCCGCGTGATTTGACGAGTAATTTCGTAGTTTGCTGTTGATATGTATGCGTTGCGGCTGGTGAGAGTTTCTATATTTTCAATTTTGTTTTGGTTTGCCTGATAAATGTTAGGTGTCACGACATCGTGGACACTTTCTTAATTGAAGGAAGTGTCACGACATCGTAGACAAATTTGCATGAATTTCGCCTTCACAAATCGCCGAACTGCGTTTCGCCCTTATTTGATCGGGGTGCTACGCCGTTCGGACGCTTTCAATTCGCTCCCAAAAAAGAGTCCGTTTTTCCCTTTTTTGTGTCCCCGCTTGGATGTCGCCCGGGGCGCAAGCACAGCGTCAAAACAAGTTCTCGGCCGGGAGCACGCGCTTGCTGCGACGATAACGCTCCTGCAAGGGCAGCACTTTTTCCCCCACTTCATAGGCATACTCTTGGAGCAGTTGCACGGCGTGGCGCGGACTCGCACGATAATAAATTTGCAAGCGCTCTGGGCCCGTGTTGACTATCGCCCAGACGTAACGACCCGCCAACCAGCGCGACACTTTCCCTTTCTCTTTCAGGATTTCGATCTCCCCCCTAGGGCTCACTTGCCGGATGAAATGGAGGCGTCCTGTGGTCAGCGGCAACGCCGCGGGCAACGCCGCGACCTCGCTGGCGCGCAACTTTCGTCTCTTTCCTTTCCGCCGCGCGGCTTTGATACTCAACCCCGCCAGTGCGGGGGGCTCATAGTCCTGATACCAGCGCAGAAACTTGCCGCGGCGGCGTTCCACCGCGCGAAAATTGGCGAAATGGTTCTTCTCCCAGAAACTCCGACTGAACAGATGATTGACCCCTTCGACCCGATGATTGCGTTGCGGCTCGGACGGGGGAATGAACATCAACTCAATGCCCAAGTACAAGGCCAGCCGCACAAATTGCCCGAAAATCCGCCCTTTTCTCCCCAAACCGGTGAACGCGGCATCGTTATCGATTTGCAAAAAGTCCGGCAACCCCACCGCTTGCCACACCTGCAAGGCATGCGCGCGCACCGCTGCCACACTCTTGTTGTGGGCCAGCGTTTGCGCCAATTCGTGGGTCTGGAGATCAATCGTGTGGAAGATGAATACTTTCTCGCCACCTTCCAAATACCGCAACATCCAATCCATCGCATGAAAGACCCGCTCCGCCGACAGTTGTGGGGCGGGATAGGAGCTTTCTTTTTTTGGCCGCGCGGCGGTCGCCACCAAACCGTGCCTTTTGAGGATGCGGTGGATGGTCGAGATACTGGGCAAGTCGCGCAGCAAGCGCCGGCGTTGCAACTCGCGGCGGATGGCCTTGGCCCCAATCAGACCGACAGTTTCTCGTTGCAACCGCTGCCGCACCTGCAGCACCAGGCGGATCACCGCTGGGGGATAAGCCTGCGGCGAATGCCGCGGGGTGGTCGGCGCGCCCGGTGCGGCCCGCGCCCCGTGGTGCTGGTACCGCGCGCGCCATTTGTAGAGCCAAGCCCGCGAGCGCGGAATGAGTTTCAGAATATGGCGAATGGATTTCCCTTTGTCAAAGAGCCTAAAGAGCTTGCGGCGCAAGCCGCTTTCGTCCGATTTTTCATGCTTCATGCGACCAGGATAAAGGTCGCCAGGAAGCCGCTCGAACCCCGATGTTTATTGCCGTTTGAGAAAAGTGTCTACGATGTCGTGACACTTCGGCTCAATTAAACTGTCTACGATGTCGTGACACTTTTTTGTCTACGATGTCGTGACACCTAACAGATAAAGCTTAATTTGCCAAAGTATTTTCTGCTTAGAGCGAGGGTTATTACGGCTAATCCTGTGGCCCCAAGGAATCCCCATAGTAGCTGGAGATCAACCTAGCGAATATACAAGTAAATGATTACCGCGCAAAAGGCACAAAAGATAAATATGCCCAGAGCATATAATGCTCCGATCAATAATCCCTGCCCAATCATGGTTAATTCTTTACCTGGTTTCATTGCCATAATTCAAGGTAATAGGCTTATCCCATTTGCGTTTTGGGCGATAACACAGGGAAAAACGAAGTGCATTTTTGCGCCGCCAATGACATCGTTAATTGCTCTATTTTCCTCTTCGTTCGTTCATAAACGTCTTCCATAAAAATGTGCATAAATTCGCCATTGCGCCCAACGCTGTATAAATTCTCAATACCCGTCCCGGTCGCAAATTTTTCTCGCTCCATTTCGTATTCCCGCAGAAAAACGGGATACGCTACCGGTGTGCGCATGACGCGACAGCCTTCGTAACGTTGTCTGACATCGGCAATAAGGGGTTGCAGATGAGCTATACAAAATTCACCTAATCGCTCATCGTCCATCTGCCAAAATTCGCTTTCTTTTTCGCACCCGATGTCAACCGTGATAATGGTTTTATTGGTAGGAGCAAGCCAGGGCATGGAGAGCGGTGTTTCGGTTAAGCGGAAAAAAGGAAACTGCTTTTCCGGTGTCCAGGTCACGACATCCGGCAAAAGCCCACGCCCGTTCAATCGCAGGTTAACGAACACCATCGGGCGATAACGAAACTGGGAAAGATGTTCTAAACGATCTGTACCTGCGACAATTTTGCCCAAGACGTTAATCGGCGCAGTGCTGATGACTGCGGAAGCTTCGATTTCGCGCCCGTTCGCACGAATGCCCGTCACTTTGTTGTCATCAACTAAAATCTTTTCCACCGGAGATTCAAGTTGAATCACACCGTGCAAATCTGCGGCTAATACCTGGCACAAAGTCCCGATGCCGCCTTCAGGATATACATGATAGACGCTCGCATTTTCCGGGAGTTCGCGGCTGTACCCGCAAGAAACGGCACGGCGCGTCAGCCGCGATGCCAGCTTGAGCCAGAGCGTTCGGGCGACACTATTCGCAATCCCATCACCCACAGCCGGAGAGAGTTGATCGGCTGCTGCGCCAGACCAGGCTTCAGTCAAAGGAATAGCTACTTCGTCGGCCAAGGCACGTCCGTAACTGGCACGAAACCACTCGGCGGCGGTAGCGGGTGTTCCCTGAGAATAATTCAATTGTGAAACAATTCCACCCGCAGCAATGCGTGGGATACGCAACAAGCCAAACGGATAGCTATAAGATGTTCCGCCCAGCCAAACCGTCTCGGCGTAATGCCGAACCGTGCGACATTTGTCCAGGATGCCGACCGCTTTCGCCAACCGGTTGGTAATAAAATGCGCGCCGAAATCGTAAGTAAATCCGTCTTCGTCGTGAAAACTTTGGCAGAGGCCAGCGATCTTGTTACCCGCTTCAAACAAAAGCACGGGAACATTGTTCTGTTGTAAAAAGTGAGCGGCGGTCAAGCCAGCCAAACCAGCACCAAGAATCACGACAGGCTTCTGAGAAGATACTTTCATAGCGGTTCTGTAGCAGGACGCTTGAGGACAGCATTGAGTAGTGCGCCGCGCCCGGCAAGATTGTGTAAGGTGTCAAAAAGGGTAAATGCGCCGAGCGCAAGTGAGGATTTCAAACTAAACAGTTCAACGAGCCACGATGGGGCATGGCGATCCGCCAACGCATTGCGCACCGAATATGTCCAATTCACGGGACTCACTTGGGTCGTCAGCTTCTCGACCTCAAAGCCCGTTTTCTCAGCCAGTTTGTGCAGCGTGTGCGGATTGAAGAGATTCCAGTGGCGTGGAAAATGATAGCCGCCCCAATTCCGTTGCTTGAAGAGACGAAAATCCAGCGAGTCGGTGTTATCTGTGACAATGACGAAACGCCCGCCCGGACGCAACAATTTCCGCACGTCGGTGAGCAGTTGCGGAGGGGAAGCCAAATGCTCAATGGTTTGCAAGGAAATCGCCAGATCGTAGGTTTCCTGCGGTAAAGCCAGATGTTCGAGTAAGCCGTGATGAATCGTTAAGCCTTTACGACGCGCCATCGCCACCGCCCGTTCATCGGCATCCACACCTTCCAGTTGCCAGGTCTTGGGGCCAAAATCTTTCAGAATTTCGAGGTGAAACCCATCGCCGCAACCAATGTCAATAATGCGTGCGGAGGCGGGCAAGCTCTCACACCAACGCAACAGACGCCGGGCTTCGAGCCGTCGCCGCGCTTGGAATACAAAGCCGAACTCAGTTTCAGAAAAGGCAAAGGCGTGATAGCTGGATGGGTAAATACGACCAAGTTCTTCCAATGTGGGGCGTGGATTCAGATAAACCAATCCACACGCGCGACACTGCATCACCGTGAATTGGTCGGCACTGGTGCGGTATTCAAAATCTTCGCCTGTGCCGATGATTGTTGCGTCTTCTTGCTCACATAAACAGCAGTTCGCTGCCTCCATTTTCAGCGGCAATTCATCTCCGCGAGAAGCAGCAGAAAGAGTCGCATTCATTGGTATAATCGCATCTGATGCCATTTCTTTTTCTGGCTCTCTTTCCTGAAGCTTGTTCTTAAGACGCTCTGTTTTTCGACCTTGGGGCTGGTGGAGGCACATCTCAGCAACATGCCCAATTATTCTAAGCATCGAGAATGCGAATTCTGTGATTAAATTCTTTCAGTTCAGATGTGAACTGGCAGGGACGATGGCTTGTCTTACTGCTTGTAGGGGATTCTGATATTGCGTTAGCGGCACGAGGTGGTTTAGGACGATCAACCATAGCGGGATCAATCCGACGTTTGTCACCAATGCCGTCATCAAGATTGGGCTGAGCCGTTCCATCGAACTTTGACACGCGCGCGGGCGTTGAGGGCAGCGAATACGTCAGCGATCACACTGCCCCGCAACGAGACGGATTGCGCGCTGAACCACACCTTATCAAAGGCACGATTGAGCGCGCGTGGCGTTTCATTCATTGCTGACAGGCAAGGGCGTCGCTGCCCCGCTGTTACATCCGCTTGATGCTTTTGTAATCGCCGGACGTTTTGAGCGTGATGGTCACGTCCTTGCTGTTGCGATTGCGCCAGAACCAGCCGTGATAACCGTCGCTCACCGCCGTGATTTCCCCAGCGTCGCGTTCGACACCCGTGCCTTTGCTGTAAGAATGCGAACCACCTGCGCCGTCAGTGTGCAGGTTGTGATTTACTGGGCCGCCCACGCTCGTCCATTCATATTTGGCTTTAGCGCCTTTCGCCATTTCCAGCTTGTATTCGACGCCTTCGTTCGGCTTGAGCGTGATGGTCGTGGTATCGGATTTCTGCGGCGTAGGTTCCGGCGTGGCGACGACCGCTGCGGCACTCGCAGCTTGTTCGGCGTTGTGTTTCGCGGCTTCTTCGGCGAGTTGCATTTTGATCATACCCATTTCTTTCAGTCCCAGCACTCGTCCGACGCCGGTCGGGTCAATGCCGTATTCCGCCGGTAAGACGGTCGTCACCAGCAAGACGGCCCCTGTGATCAAGGCGATGATGGTCGAGCGCAGCAGTTGCTGGCTGCTGGGCAATTCGTTTTCGTTGGGCAGTTCGGTGTTATACATGCGTTTTTTCCTCGAAAGTTATTGGGCGAAATGGCCCTTGAGTTGATAGCCAATGAGTAATAAACCCGCCAGGAAAATGGCGACATTGGCCAGCGATGCGTAACGATAAAAACTTTGGGTGCGTCGCCAATATCCCATCACGATCAAAATGGCGGCGAGCGCCAGCAGTTGTCCGATTTAGACGCCTACGTTGAAGGCCAGCAGGTTGGCGAGCAAGCCGTCTTTGGAAACTTCGTAATCCTGAATTTTTGTCGCCAGTCCGAAGCCATGAAACAAACCGAAAATCAACGTAGCCACTTTTGTGTTGGGTTGAAAGCCGAACCAGCGGCGAAACGCGCCCAGATTGTCGAGCGCCTTATAAGCGACCGACAGCCCGATGATCGCGTCAATCAGATAGCCGCTGATGTTCGTGCCGAAATACACGCCCAGCAACATCGTCGTCGAATGCCCCAGCGCAAACAGGCTGACGTAAATGGCAATGTCCTTGAGCCGATAAAGAAAGAAAATCACCGCCAGCAAAAACAAAATGTGATCGTAACCGGTGAACATGTGCTTCGCGCCGAGATAAATAAAAGGCACGATATGCACGCCAGTGATTTCTTGAATGTAGCCTTTGTCGCCTTCGGCTACGCCGTGCGCGTAAGCCGCCGCGCCCGTGAGCAAGCAAAGCGACAGTGTGAGACAGATCAACCAAAGGAAGCGGATGTTGAGTTTTTTCATAAGGATAAAGGGTGACGGTTACGGCTCATCAATCTCCGGGTGAAATAATCGCGTTCTCAGTTGGGTACGCTGACGAAGGTTGCCGCGTCGTCGCGTGTCCGTATTTCAAATAGAGCGCCGGAATCACAATCATATTCAATAACGTCGAAGTCACAATTCCACCGAGGATGACGACGGCCATCGGCTGCTGAATTTCACGTCCCGGTTCGCCTGCGCCAAGCGCCAAAGGAATCAAGCCGACGCCAGTGACGAGCGCCGTCATCAAAATCGGGCTGAGCCGTTCCATCGAGCCTTGCACAATCGCTTCGCGGAAGCTCACGCCTTCTTCTTCCATCAGGTGACGATAGTGTGTGATGAGCATGATGCCGTTGCGCGTGGCGATGCCGAACAGTGTGATGAAGCCGATCAACGAGGCTACCGACAACGTGCCGCCGGAAAGGAACACCATCACTACGCCACCAATCAACGACAGCGGCAGATTCGCCATCACGAGCAGCGCCGCGTGCGCCGTTCTGAGCGCGATATAGAGCAACAGAAAGATGCCACCGATGGTGATGAGCGAGAGCAGCGTGATTTGTTGCGAGGCTTTTTCCTGCGCCTCGAATTGTCCGCCGTACTGCACGAAATAACCTTGAGGCAAGGCGACTTTCGTAGCGATGGCCCGGCGCACGTCATTGATGACGCCGCCGAGATCACGATTGGCGACGTTGGCTTGCACAATGATGCGGCGTTGCACGTTTTCGCGGTTGATCGTGTTCGGTCCCTGATCGGTGTGAATTTCGGCAATCTGACTGATCGGCACTTTTGCGCCCGTAGGCGTGTCAATCAGCGTGCGACTGATGGTTTCGATGGATTGCCGCGCCGAGTCATTCAAGCGCACCATCACATCGTAGGTGCGTTGCTCTTCGAGGATTTGTGAAACGACTTCGCCGTTGAAGGCGATTTCAATCGTCTGTGCCAAATCGTCGGCGCTGACGCCGAGCGCGGCAGCCGCAGAGCGATTCAAATTGATCTGTACTTGCGGCACGCCGACTTGTGGTTCGACCATCAAATCAACGATGCCGGGAACGGTCGCCATCGCCGCTTCGATTTCATTGGCTTTCGTGCGCAGTGTAGCGAGGTCGGGGCCGAAAAGCTTGATCGCAATTTGCGCGCGCGTGCCTGACAGCAAATGGTCAATGCGGTGCGAGATGGGCTGCCCGACTTCGACCGAAACGCCGGGGATGATAGCGAGTTTTTGCCGCGCGTCTTCCATCACTTCGGTGTGACGACGCTCGCCTTCTTTGGTGACGACTTCGATTTCACTGGTGTTGACGCCCGCTGCGTGTTCGTCCAATTCGGCGCGTCCGGTGCGGCGTGTGGTCGAAGTGATTTCGGGAACTTCGTGCAAGGCGGTTTCGATCAAATTGCCGATGCGACCCGATTCTTGCAGCGAAGTGCCGGGCGGCAGATTCGCATTGATGTTGAGCGTGCCTTCGTTGAATGGCGGCAGGAATTCGCGCCCCATTAGCGGAAAGAGCGCCAACGCGGTGACAAGCAGAATCGCCGATGCGGCGATGATTTCTGCCGGATGTCGCAGCGTCCAATTGAGAATGCGCGCGTAATGTCGTTTGAGCCAGGCCACCAGCCGCGAGTCTTTTTCATCTTCGAGCAATTTCGATTTGCCCAGCAGGAAATAACACAGCACGGGCGTAACCGTGAGCGCGACCACCAGCGAAGCGGTAATCGAGATGATGTACGCGAACGCGAGCGGCGCAAACATCCGACCTTCAAAACCGCCGAGCGCAAACAACGGCAGAAAGACCAGCACGATAATCAGCGTGGCGAAAACAATCGAACTGCGAATCTCGCTCGACGCGCGAAAGATGACGCTCAGCACCGGCTCTGGCGAAGTGGAATGCGCGTTCTGTTTCAAGCGCCGGAACACGTTCTCAACATCTACAATCGCATCGTCTACCAATTCGCCAATGGCAATCGCCAAGCCGCCCAGCGTCATCGTGTTGATCGTGATGCCGAACCAACTCATCGCCAGAATTGCCGTGACCAGCGACAGCGGAATCGCCGTCAGGCTGATGAACGTCGTGCGGAAGTTCCACAGGAAGAGAAACAGAATCACGACGACGAGAATGCCGCCTTCAATCAGCGCGCTTTGCACATTGCCGATGGCGCGCCGGATAAAATCAGCCTGCTGAAAAGCTTTGGTGTTGATGACGACATCAGCGGGCAAAGTGCTTTTCAGGTCGGCGAGCGTCTTTTCGATTTGTTCGGTGACTTCGAGCGTGTTCGCGTTCGGTTGTTTTTGAATTGTAGCGACAACGGAAGGCTGCATATTGAAACTGCCGTCGCCGCGTTTGAGCGCCGCACCTGCCTGCACGGTCGCTACGTTTTTGACCAGTATCGGCGCACCTTCGCGCACGGCCAGCACGGAATTGCCGATGTCTTCCGCTGTGTAGGCGCGTCCCCGCGCGCGAATCAAAAATTCGTCATTCGGTCGTTCGAGAAAACCGCCCGAAGCATTCACGTTGCCCGCGCCAGCCGCTTTCGTGACTTCGGCGAGTGTCAGCTTATAGTCGCTCAGCTTCGCCGGATCAACCAGCACCTGATATTGCTTGCGTTGCCCGCCGATGATCGTCACCTGCGCCACGCCCGCGACGCCGAGCAAGCGCGGACGCACGACCCAATCGGCGACGCTGCGCAATTCCATCGGCGTAGTCTGCTTGCCCGTCAGCGAGATCAGCATGATTTCGCCCATCGTTGAGGAAATCGGCCCCAGCACGGGCGGCGAGACGCCGGAAGGCAAGCGCACCTGTTGCAGCTTTTCCGTCACCAGTTGGCGCGCGCGATAAATGTCCGTGTCGAAATTGAATTCGACAAACACGATGGAAATGCCGACCGCCGAATTCGACCGCACGCGAAACACGCCGGAGGTTCCGTTCATCGCCGATTCAATCGGCAAGGTGACGAGCGATTCGACTTCTTCGGGCGCGAGGCCGTGCGATTCGGTCAGGATGGTGACGGTAGGCGCGGTCAGATCGGGGAAGACATCCACCGGCGAACGAAACGCGACGTAACCGCCGTAAACCAACAGCGCGACAGCGCCGACGATGACGAGCAGCCGATTATGCAACGACCATTGAATGATTTTATTGAGCATACTTCTTCATCTCGAACGTGAGCGTCGCCCAGTTCGATTCGTAATTCACGGGCGGATCGTTGACCGGCGTCATGTGAATGAATTTGACGTACCAACGCCCCGCGCCCGTGAGCGGAATGCGTGCGATGCCGTCTTTATCGCTGCGTGTTTTGAGATGTGAGAAGCGCGTCGCACCTTTCGCCTGCATGCCATACAGCACGTATTGATTCCCAATCGGCTTGCCGTCGCGCACGCACTGCACCGTCAGCGCATCGCCGACTTTCAAGCTGTAAGGATTCTGTTGCGGGATGATTTCGACCGGATAACCAAGCGGCGTTTTGTAAGCATCGCTGCGCGTGTCGCCGACCTGAAAGATGGCTTTGACGTGTTTGGAATAACGCTCGGTCGCAGGCACGGCCAACTGTTTGTTCTTGCGGCGTTCGATAAAGGTGTCGAGCACGCCTTCGAGTTGCAGGTAGCGATTGAAATCCGCCGCCTTCATCGAAAGCTCTTTCGATTTGGTCGAAGTGCCCGCGACATACGTGCCCGCCGCGCCGGTCTTGAAACGCAGGTAAGAAGTCTTGCCTTCATCGCGCCAATCCGATTCGGGCGGATGTGACAAGCCCGCCGGCGTGATGAGCGATACGTCGCGCATGCGGTCGCGCGTGATGGTGTTCTCGCTGTGGTCGAATTCGCCGTTGAGCAGCGGCGCTTCGGCCTGCGCGTTGGGCGCGAGAAAGTAAGTGTCGAGTTTGAGAAACATGTCGTGCGCGCTTGCCGCCGCGACGATGAGCAACAACGACAGGGTGATTTTAATCGGGGCAGTTTTCATGGGATGTTCCTCTTTGGGTGTATTCAAGCGTGATGATGTTTCTCACCCGCTTCATTGATTGGGTCAACGTGAATGGTTGCGTGCGCAAGGTAACGCACGTCATGTAACAAACGCTGCTCGACGGCGACTGCAATCTGATGGCTTTCGGCCACCGTGAGCGCAGGGTTGACCGCGATGTTGACTTCAGCGTGCAGCCGATGCCCCAGCCAGCGAACGCGCGCTTCGGTCACCGCTTCCACGCGCGGCGTCTGGCGCGCCGCCTGTTTGATCTCGCCGATGACTTCGGGGTCTACGCCGTCGAGCAGCCGCGTGAACACCACCTTCACCGAATCCCAGACAATTTTGAAGATCGCCAGCGTAATTAGCAGCCCGACGATGGGATCGGCCAGCGGGTAACCCAGCCAGACGCCGAGCGCGCCAAACAGCACGGCCAGGCTGGTGAAGCCGTCCACACGTGCGTGGTAACCGTCGGCAATCAGCGCGGCGCTGCCGATTTCGCGCCCGACCTTGATGCGAAAAAGCGCCACCGCTTCATTACCCGCGAAGCCAACTAACGAAGCCACGACGACCGCCCAGAGATAAGTCACTTCCTGCGGATGGAAAAAGCGGTTGATGGATTCGTACCCGGCGATGAGGGCGCTCAGCAAAATCACCAACACGACGCTGACGCCCGCCAGGTCTTCGACGCGGCCATAGCCGTAGGTGAACCGCTTGCTCGGCTTCCAACGCGCGAGCCGGAACGCAATCCACAACGGAACCGCCGTCGCCGCATCGCCGACGTTGTGAATCGTATCGGCCAGCAACGCTACGCTGCCGCTAAACCAGACGACGATGAGTTGAAACACGGCGGTTGCGAACAAGCCGGCGAATGACCACTTCACAGCCCAGATGCCCCGCTCAGTCGTCAGAATGGACGGGTCTACCGCGCCGTGTACGTGACCGTGCGCACCACCTGCTTGGTCGTGTGAAGCTTCGTGCGGATGCGGATGGTCGTGTCCGTGCGCGTGAGCGGATTCGTGTGAATGTTGGTCTTGATGATTCATAACGGTTTTGCGCGGCGCTTAGGTTTCGTGCGAGTGCGCTCCTGCCGATGCCGGATTCAGTTCCTGCAATTTCAGTTGCAACGCGCCTTGTGTGACGACGCGCTCGCCTGCTTTGAGGCCGTCCAGCACCGCGATGCGCTCGCCGTATTCGTCGCCCAGCTTCACTTCGCGCCGCTCAAATTCCTCGCCCGAAAGCAACACGTAGACAATCTTCTTCCCTTCGTTGTCGAGGACGGCTTCGCGCGGAATCATCATCGCTGTGACGGATTCGCTGGCATCGAGCCGCACGCTGGCTTGCATTCCGACACGCAAGGCACGACCAGGATTCGGGACGGAGAAAATTGCGTGGGCGGCGCGTTTTTCTTCTTCGATGATCTCGCCCACATCCAGCAACGTGCCGTGAAATTCGCGGTCGGGAAAGGCTGTGGTCGTGAAGCTCGCTTTGCCACTGGTTCTGACTAAATTCAACTCGCGCTCAAAGATCGGCGCTTCGACCCAGACCGTCTCGAAATTCGTGATTTCCAAAATCGCTTCGCCGGGCGCAACCTGTTCGCCGATGCTTTTGTTGACCTTGGTTACCATGCCGCTGATGGGTGCGCGCACGGTATAACTGGCATTGGCGCTGCCGACATCAATTGGCACAGGTGGGTCAGAGCGAGCCGCGTCCAATACTTTGAGCCGCGCTTCCGCAGCAGTGGCGGCGGCCTGCGCTGTTTTGAGATTCGCTTCTGCCGTCTCTACCTGACGTTGTGAATACGCCTTTTGCTCAAACAGGCGTCGCGCGCGTTCCACTTCTTTGCGGGCTAAGTCGAGTTGCGTGTTGGTGGCGTCTCGTTCCCCTACGGCAGCACGTCGTTCTGCCTCAAGTCGGGCGGCTTCAATTGCCAGTTGCGTGTTCTGTGCCTGTGCTGCTGCTGCTGCTGCGCGCAACTGCGCTTGTTCGGCGGAAGTCGCCGTTTGTTGCAACGTAGCGATGACCTGACCTTGCGCAATGCGCTGTCCGACACGAGGCAGGTTGCCGCGCTGAATGATGCCGCTGACAGGCGGAGAAACCATTGCTTGATGATTCGCGGCAGGAATCACGCGACCTGTGGCTGTAACCTGACGCGCAACGGTTTGTTGCTCGACGAGCGCGAGCTTCATCTTGATGCGCCATTGCTGCTCCATCAGAAATTTGACCGTACCCGTGGAAGCAGCTTCCGGCTCTGCCGCCGTTTCCGTTTGACTCCCGCGTCGCGCGTACAAAAGCGTGACGATCACCGCAGCGATCAGCGCCAGCGCGCCGAGGATGAACCATCCTTTGCGGCGTGGTGCGCCAGATTCAGGATTGATTTCGGGGCGTTCGTTGGTGATGGATGAATTCATGGTTTGATCTCCGTCCCGGTGGCTTGTTCGAGCGTGAACAGGCTGTTCTGATAATCAAAAAGTGCTTTGAGATAATTGCTGCGCACTTCGGCGCGCGTGCGTTGTGCGTCGAGCAGCGCGATGAGCGGCGTCACGCCTTCGCGGTACGCGGCCAGCGTGATGGCAACGGATTCCTGCGCCTGACTGAGAAAGCCGGACTCGTAAGCCTGCACCTGTGCGCGCGCCGTTTCGTAAGCACGATACGCGGCCTCGACTTCGGCCAGCACGCGGTTGCGCACGAGTTGCCGATTGGTTGCGGCAACCGGAAGCTGCGCCGCTGTGCGTGCAATTGCGCCTTGATTGCGATTGCCGAACGGCAGCGGCAGCGTCACGCCTGCTGTGAGCGTATCGTCTACGCCGACGCGCCGATAGCCCACGAACGGTATGATCTCGCCTTTGCCGCGTGACTCTTCCAAGCGCAGTTCAGCTTCGGCCAATGCCTGCTCCGCTTCGGCAACTTTCAATTCCGGGCGCTTGGTCAGTGCCAGTTCCCGCAGTTGCATGAGTTCCACCGTCACCGGGCGATACTGCAACAAGCCACGCAAATCGAGCGTGGTGGCGCGGGTGAAATCGCTTTCGCCGAGTTGTTCGAGCAGGCGGATTTTGGTTTGCTCGTAGGCCAACGCAGCGGCAGCCAGTGCCGAATCAAATTTGACCTGTTCCAGGCGCGTGCGAAGCAACTCACCTTCCGCTACATCGCCTTCACGCAATCGGACGGTATTGAGCCGCACCAATTCTTCCGCGCCCGCACGGTTCTCGCGGGTGATTTCCAGATTGGCGCGCGCCAACACCGCCTCAAAATACGCGCGGCGCAAATCCAGCAACCGCCGTTGCAATGTATCCGTCAGCCGCGCTTCCGCTGCTGTCACCATCCGCTCGGCAACTTCGCGGCGACGGGTAGCGCGTCCGCCAAGTTCCAGCGGTTGCTGAATCGTCACAGCGGTTTCATATAACCGATTGAATTGCGTCGGCCCACGCACGCCCAGATTTTCGCCCACAATGATTGCACTCGGACGCGGGCGCAAATTGGCGGCGACCCGTTCTGCGGCGGCCACATTGATTTCCAAACGGGCGGCTTCAACGGCGAGATTGCGTTGTAGAAACAGTTCGGTTGCGGCTTCGAGTGTCAACACATCCGGCACAGTTGGTCTTGACGTTCGCTCTGAAACTTGCGCCGCTTCCGGTGTCGGAGTTTGCGCCCAGGCTGTACACACGAAGCTGACGATGATTGCCAATTGATAAAATCTCGTCACAATCTTTACTCCACTTTGAATCCAGTCAGCGGCAGTTGTTCATCGAGTTTCTCGGCTTTAACCCGAAATTCGATGTCATAGTCTCCGGCTTTCGGGATGGTCACTTCCGCCACATAGATTCCCGTCACTTTACCGACTTTGGCTTTGGTTTCTGCTGGTGTGCCGCCGCCTTTGGGCTGGATGTTCAATGTCACTTCGGCCTTCTCGACCGGAGAGCCATCGTTCAGATCAGTCAGGTGGATCAGAAACTGACTGGCTTTGCCTGCCTTCAGCGGTTCGTACTCAAAGAAGTTCTCGATGCGGTTGGTGAACTCGGTGCGCGCGAGGGCTTCTTCTTCCGCTTCCGCTGCGGCGTGGTGGGCCTTGCGCGAACAACTCGCCACTAATAACAGCAGCAAAAGCAGTGCGGTCATCCTGGATCGCATCATGGTTATTCCCTACGATAGTTCTGTGACTACCATTGATAGTCATAAGATGGATAAAAAAGCCGCCCCCATCTCATTGAATGCGAGCGGCCTGTAACCCACGTCACATGACGCGGAGGATTTCTTCCAGAATCTTGTGAACCGCTAACGGCGCAACCGAAAACAATACGAGCAGCGAAAGCGCGAAAGCCAGACTTGTCGTCGTGGCAAACGCAAGCGACGAACGGGCGAGTTCTCCCGTTGCACCTTCACCTACCTCTAGGTTGGTTTTATCGGCCAGCGACAGCACTCGCTCGACGCGGCGCTGGAAATTTTCTTTGCCATCGCCAAACAACCCGGAAGTGGCTGTCAGCGACGCCGTCACAAGCGTCAGTCGTTTGAGCCGCACCAGCGCCCCGGCTAGTTCTTCTGGAGACTGGGTGCGATGTACAGCAATCTCATCACAAATCATTTCTACCTGTTCGCTCCACCAGCGATACAGCAAGCCAGTCAGCGGGAACGCCGGGGAAAGATACCGCCCGATCAACAGCGCCAGTTTGGTGAGATTATCGCGGCGCGCGTGATGTGCAGCTTCGTGTTCCAGCACGCTCGTCAATTCTGCTTTGGAAAGCGCATTGAGCAAGCCCGTCGAGACGACCAGCTTCGAGTCCAGATAGCCCCAGACAAAAGAGAACGGATAGTCGCTGGCGACCAGCCCGACTGCGATTCCATGCTGGCGGCAGGTTTCCGCCACGTTGCTGACCTGTTCGGTTTGCGCCGGAGCCGCGCCAATTTCCAGTTGCCGAATCACGCGATTGATGCGGAAGTACGCGCTCATCGCGGCGTAAATCGCCACGAGCGCCGTTAAGACGGTAAAGAGCAAGGTCAGATAGCCGAGTGTTGGATCAAGCGGGAGCGTGAAGGCGTTCAGCAAGTGCCGCGTATGTTCGTGTTCCGCTTGCCACTCTCCGCCCAGCCACATCGCAGGCAGAAATGAGGCTAAGATCAGCCAGGCAGAAATAAGCGGGGGAAACATCAGCGCACGGGCATACAGACGGGCGCGTTGACGCGGATGCCAAAGTTGTACAGATCGGTTAGCGCGAATGAAGGCGGTCAGGCAGAAACTGACGACCGAAAGAACCGTGTTCAGAAGAATGAAATTCTCCACGCTCGCCAGTGCGAGTGTCCATCCAGATAAGCTGTACGAATTCATCGCTTCCGACCCTCTCGTTTCTCTTTGATGAGAGCTTCAAGGCGATCCAGATGCGCGTCGTCTTCCCCCACCAATTCGACAAAGGTAGACAGCACTGGTTCACCAATCCCACCGAGCAATGCGCCTAGCACTTCTTGCGCCATTGCGCGCTCGAACTGTTCACGGGTGTAGCGGGGAGAATAGACAAACGCTTTGCCCTGCTTTTCGCGCGTTAGATAGCCTTTGCGGTGCATTCGATCCAGGGTTGTTAGCACGGTCGTGTGCGCAATCTCGCGTTTGTGGCGGAGCGTTTCTTCGACTTCGTTGACGGTCTGCGCAGGTTGTTGCCAGAGGACACGCATCACCTCGGCTTCCAATTTGCCCAGCACCTGTTTCAGTCCGCGACCGGCAGGGCGAAATCCACGCAATGCAATCTTTGACATTTTCATATCTGACAACCTTTCACCAAGGTGCAGGAAGAGTAATCTGCTTTCTGACTACCGTCAATAGTCGTTAGTGAAGCAAGCTATCATCTATGCGTTTCTCAAATCCTCGGTCTGCACGGCTGGATAGAAAAATAGAATTGCCCTATTTCTCGACCGTCTTCTCCATAGACATCAATTGAAAAAGAATATACCCCTCACATTCTGCCAGCACCGGATAGATTCGGCGCAGATCAGCTTCAAGATTGCCCCTTCGATGCAGCGTGCTTTTGGCGGCGAGGTAGTAATTGGCTCCACGTTTGACGAACGAAGCGACGGCTGCAAGCGATTGCTCTTCGATGCAAATATTGAAGCCCTTGCGATCCGTCCAGTACAGCATGAATGACGCATTGTACGCTGCTGGGTAGCCCGTTTCGTTCACACACGAACCGCCTGTTATTAAGACCAAAGTAGAGGCGGGAATTTGTGCCGCAAATGACGGGGCACAGCTTCGCAATTCAGACGCTTTCCAGTTATGCGCGTCCACAACAATTTGACGAGTCTGAAAGAGAAACACGCTGCAAAGGCTGATGACGCCAATAGACAAGAGAAATGTTTGCGAGACTGCTCCACCTTCAGCCCCGTTTTTTATCCGTTCTATCAGTACAAGAGTCGTCAAGACCAGCGTTGCAGAAGTAACGAAGCCGATCTCAAATCTTATTCCCGATAGTGGTAAGTAACTCGAAATCAGGAGAACCAGCGCGGAGATTGCAGAGAGAGCTGCTAGTCGTTTGAGCCATCGCTTATCGCTCTGGAGATGAAGGATCGCTGCCGCCCCATTCCCCAATAACAGAGCGACGGCAGGCACAGAAGCGATGTGATAGTACGCCGCCCATTGTGCGGCAGTTGTGCGAGCCGCAATAAGGTAGTACACGGCAACAGCGATTCCCCAATAGACGCCATATTTGACAGCCTTCTCGCGCCGGTTCAGCCAGATACCGAGGGCAATAATCAAGAATCCCAAAGGCATCCAGACATAGAAAGCTTCTGTGCGAGCAAGTCCCTTTACAAAAAAAGGATTTGTAAACAAATCCCAGCCTACCCAATGGTATTCGTTGGAAAGCCCCAAGGAGAGTTGATTCTGTTTCCAGAACTGATGTGCGTGCGAATACCAGAGTACGCCAGGAATCAACGCAATCGCGCCAAAGCCCCAAAATCTTAGTTTCGTCAACGCCGCGAAACCGACTTTTTCTATAATCAGCAATCCAAAAAACACGCCTAAATGCGCCGCTGTTGCTTTTGCCAGGATCGCCATTGAGATAGCAATCGCACTGCCCCAAAAGAATTTCTCTCCCTGATCCCGATGCCAACAGATGAACCAATAACCGGCTAAGAGATAGAACAAAAACATCAACGCTTCCGGTTGTAAGGATGAGGAGATATTGATAACCAGCGGGCTGAGAGCAAAAAACAGAGCCGCGCATTGCGCGCCCAGTGGCGGCATCAAATCCCGTGCTAAGCGAATAAAAATCCATAGCGTCAGCAGGGAAAATAGAAATGAAATGACTCTGCCAATAAATTCATGGAAGCCGAAGATTTTATAGCTGAGCGCGATAAGCCAGGGGTACAGCGGAAACTCCATCTCTGCATACCCTGCGGTGTCACCGCGCCAATCTACTCTGGGGTAAAAGATATTCATTCCTTCGCGGTAGTAATTGCGCGCAATCCCTGCTTCATCAGACTCGCGCCAGGTAGGGCGATCCACTGGCCTCCAAATGTTGATCGCACGCACACCGGCCCCAAGAATGAAGATGAACAAACAAATAGACGACAACTTTTTCATTGTGGAGAGTTGGAGGAAATGGTGGTTTGATGGGCAAGTTCTTGCAGCAACTGAAAATCCGTCCGCCCGAATCGCTGTCGCAAAATCGTGCGCAGCATCCTGAGCGCCGTTTGCGAAATCTTGAAGTAATTCGCCGAATGCTTCGATTCGCCGCCGATGCGTTCGTGATACGACACGGGCACTTCGATGATGCGTTTGTTAACTTGTAAGACGGCAATCATCATCTCCGGCGACAATTCCGGCCCGACGCCGCGCAGCAATGGGCGAATTGCTTGGTACGTTTCGCGCCACAACGCGCGGTAGGTGCAGCCGACATCGGTAAAGCGAGGCTGTTGTTTCCACCACAACGCTTCGACGCCTTTGGCAACGAATACATTGCCCCAACGCACGGGGCCGCGCATGTTTGTGCTTTGCTCGACCAACTCGCGCGTCGTGCGTGTGCCGACGACCATGTCCGCGTCTTTCAAGTATTCCAGTAGCTTGCTCAGGTCGCGCGATTTGAAGGAGTGATCCGCTTCGACAACGACGAGGATGTCGCCAATAGCGCGATCCAAGCCGTAGCGAATCGTGTCGCCATAGCCAATGAGTTTTGCCGTTTCGACGCGCGCGCCTGCTGCTGCTGCGACCTGTGCGGTGTTGTCGCGCGAGGAGTTGTTGACGACCAATACCTCGTCTACCTGATCTTTGAAATCGTCCACAACAAAGCCGATAGATTGCTCTTCGTTGTAAGCGGGAATCACGACGCTGACTTTGCAATTGGCAAAACGTTCCGCGCGAATTTTGTATTGCGCATAGTTGTAATCGTCTACGGTGTTGATGTTGAAGTATTTGCCTGCGAGATAAAACGGACGCACAGCTTTGTCGGATTGCGCCAACAAATTGATTGCATCAATCAACTCAATGCGACCGGAGCGCGGCGAAACGGGCGTGTTGCGAATCGCGGTGAAGATGTCGGGCGTGAAAACGAATGTGCCGCAGCCGAGCAAATTGTTTTCGATAGTTTGCGGCTTTTCAATCAAAGACGTGATCGCGCCATCGTTGATGTTCAGCGCGTAATTTTTCTTGATCTGATGCAGGTCTTTCGTCGCCAGCACACTGCAAATCGCTTTGGTTGTGGCGTCGAATTGGTTCAGCAACTGCGTGTGATTTGCCCGATGATACAGTTCATCGCCGAGAATCGTGACGAACGGTTGTTGCATCACTTCTTCCGCGAGCAACATGCCGCGCGCCAGACCAATGTCTGGCTCATCGCATTTCAAATAGCGCAGCGACACGCCAAGAGACTTCCCGCTCCCGTATCGGCTGATGAGCTGTTCACCTTCATAGCCAACGATGATCGTGATGTCTTTAATTGCTAAGGCATCGCGCAGGATTTCGATGTTTCGTTGCAGCAACGTCTTCCCGTCAATTTCGAGTAAGGGCTTAGGCGTATATTGGGTTTTGGGATAGGCACGGAGACCACGACCAGCCGCAGGAATCAGTGCCTGAGAGATAGAGTACATTGGTTGATTTAGAGGTTACCGATATGATTGCGTTTGCCGGAATCAGCAAACGCAATGAATTCTTTAGCAATGGCTGTGCCAAAGCCGCACTTATGTGCGCCCTGGCTTCAACGCACAATGTAAGCGGATGGTGCCGAAAAGGGTGTTGAAGTGGCTGGTTTCCTGTACATGAGTAAAGCCTGCCTGCTCAATAAAAGCGGGCAGCCGTCCGGCAAAGTTATCTATTGTCGTTGCCCCATCGAACCTGACAATTGCTTGTGAGGCCACTTTCATTAGCCCATTCTGCGGCATGCCCCAATCGGCAACATGAAATTCGCCACCCGGTTTCAGCACGCGCCAGACTTCGGTCAGCGTTCGCCGCTTATTTTCGGGCGTGAGATGATGAAAGAAGAGGCTTGATAACACGCGGTCGAAAGATTCATTGGCGTAGGGCAATTCATACGATAACCCTTCATCAAGCTGCACCTCGACGTTTGCCTGGTGCGCTTTGGTGCGGGCCAAGTGAAGAATCGCCGGATCGCCATCAATGCCCACGACGGTAGCACCCGCGTGCGCTTGCTTGATCGCAATAGTCAGCGTTGCTGTGCCACAGGCCAAATCAAGCACGCGGTGTCCGCGATAAATCCGCGCTTGAGCCAGCAACGCCGATTTGAACGCGGCCTCGCGTGTCGTCAGCCGGACAACCGGGTCATAGAGAAACGTTAGCCCGTCATAGCTGAGGGCGGGAATATAATTTTCATCTTTGTGCTTCATCGTCACCATCAGTAGATAATTGTGAAGCTGCCATCTTTCTCCACGACAACGGCAGCAAAGCTCCAAACCGGAATCCCCGGCATCTCGCTTTTTGCGCCGACGGGCTTTCCGTTTGCATCGTAACGCTGCCACGCCAGCGAGCCGCCTTTCTTCCACCCCGTGCCTTCTGTCCAGACCAGCATTGTCTCCTTGCGTGCATTTGTGGCAATCACGGGATGCTTACTTTTTCCCGCCATACCAGTTGCTGGAACGGGAAGAATTGACTGCGGCTTTTTCAGATCAAGTGCAGCAAAATAGACTTGCCCTTGTGTCTCCCACGCCGCGAGTAACCCATTTGCTCCATCAGCCAACGTTGCCGAACTCATGGGACAGACGTCCAGCTTCCACTTGTCGAGCAGTGTTCCTGAGAAACTCTGCCCGTGATTTTCGGAAGTCAGCAGATACATATCGCGGTTTACGTTCTCTCTGGCAGCGCGATACAACAAATGTACACGCCCTTGCTGATCGCTGAAAGCACGCATTCCGCAGCAACCACAAGCGCCGGTCGGCTCGTTCCACGCGGGAACTTCGCGCGCGAACGTCTTTCCGTCATCCGTCGAACGAGCAACCCAAACGCGGCGATGCTCTTCGCCGGTCTGCTCTCCCTTGCCGTGCCACACGACAAACACGTTGCCCGATTTATCCGCCGCGACCGACCCGCCGCCATCCAGCCCGCCAGAGAATTGCATCACGTTGCGCTGGGATTCAAAGGCTGTGCGCGCATCGTTCATTCGCGCGTAAAACATTGCTGCCTCGTGACCGGGTTTGTGTGGCCCGTTCCAGGCAACATGAACGCGCCCATTTTTTCCAATCGCTAAATGTGCCCCGCGAATCGTTCCAGTAGCGATGGCAGTATTCGGCTCGCTGTTAATGCGAAGAGGCACAGTGAATTCCGTTTTGCCAGCATCACGCCGCACGTAATAGAGATCGCCGCCACCCGGCTCGCCCACAAAATAGATGAGTTGAAGCGTGCCGCGTGCATCTATCACGGCCTGTGGTTGCAGCCCATTGTTGGGAACACGAAGTAGCTTTACGCCGCCACCCGATTGCGCATTGAGGTGAACTGTCAAAGCAACCAGGAAAAGCGTAAGGGAAAAGAATTTCTGGTAAGGTCGGTGTTTCATCTAATCCTCTCTATTTGAGCGGCAATGTTGCCGTTAGTACGCGCGCGCCAGTCCACGCAAAAACCAGAGTTTTGCCGACGCGCGCCATTTGTGGGAAGCCATTCGAGCGTGCCGCCCCAGTCGTAGAAACAACCATTGCCGGATCGAATTTGCCATCCGGTTTCACACGCCGCACACGGACTTCGCCACCGCCTTGTATCTTTTCCAGCCAACAAACCAGCGCGCTGCCGTCCGCCAAAAGCAACGTTTCCACACGTCCTGCGGGGTTGCCATCATCCACCGTAATCGGCTCGCCGAAGTTCACGCCAGCATCATTGGAAAAAGCCAGTTTTACGTGCGGCTTATTGTTGACGCCTGTATACCAAGCCACTGCGACGCGGCGACCAGCAGCCGCTACCGATGGGCCGTTCACCGGGCAGCCATTGATCTGCCAGCCATCTTTGAAAACGGAGACGGGTTGGCTCCATTTGCCGTCGCGCAGGCGCACGATGGAGTTATCACGAATCTCTTGCTCGGAGCGGTCACGATAAACGACAACCGGGCCATCTGCCGTCATCGCCGCCGAGGTCTGACAGCATTCACACACGCGCGTATCCAGTACCGCTTCATCGGTCAGAGTGCCGTCGCGTTTGATCTTCACATAACGCAGCGTCATATTACCGTGACCATGATCATGGCTGCCCTCGCCCGGTTTCATCTCGCGCCCATCGAGCCACACCGCCGCCAGATTGCCGTCCTTTGCTGCGAACAGTGAAACAAAACCATGTTCCGCCTTCACTCCGTCACGATGTGGTACGAACGGTTTACCCCACGTTTTGCCGCCATCGAATGACCGTGAAATCGTCACATCGTACTCAAACGTCCCTGGCCCGCTCTTCGCCAGCCAATGCGCTGCCAGCGAACCGTCCGGCAAGGCAATCATCGAAGGAAAGTCCGCCCAGTTGACGAACCAATTCGAGCCTTCCGCAATGGTTTGCGGCGCTGACCATTTTTCTTTTTCCAGCACGGAAAACCGTAGTGAGACCCGCCCTTCGCCGAGCCGCTCAATCCAACTCAAGTAGACGCGACCGTTCGGCGAGACGGTCAGGTTTGGTTGACCGCTGCCTTGCCCCGCAGGCGAAGGCAGCTCGCGGACTTGTGCAAATCCAAGCGTCGAGAACAGCAAGACACTGGCAATCATCAATAATTTGTTCATTTCTGTGATTCCTTTCCTTTGTGTGATTCGCTCAAAACTGTAGCTTCAGCGCCAGTTGTAGTGAACGCGGCCCGCCGATTTGATAGAGCGGACTCATGCCGCCCAGCCCGCTGCTCAACATCTGCGACGCGCGCCCAAAGATCGCGCTCGTCAGAATGCCGTTGGGATTGGCGAAGTTCGCATGGTTGAAAAGATTGAAAGCGTCCAGACGGAATTGCAGATTCAGCGATTCGACCAGTTTGAAGTCGCGGCGCAAGGCTACGTCAAGCTGATTCGCCCCAAAGCCGCGCAGTACGTTGCGTCCGAGCGTGCCTTGCCGTCCTTGCGCAATGGGCGTCACTCCGTCAAAGGCCGCCGGATTGAAGCGCCTGCCGCCCGCGAATGACGGGTCATTCAGATAGAGCGGCCGCCCCGCTACCAAATCAGGGCGCGAAACCGTCGTGAAGCCCAGACCGAAGGGGTCGCGCCCTGACAGGACATTGACCGGCGTGGCCGAACGCGCGCGAATAATCGTATCAAGCCCGAAGCCGCCGAAGATGGCTTTGCCCGCGCCATCGGCAAACGGTGATGGAATGGCATAGCTGATGGCCGCATTGAAGGCGTGCCGCAGATCGAAGCTCGAAGGGCCACGATCCTGTTTCGGATCGAAGCGGCCCGTCGGCGATTGCCGGTTCTGAAACGACTCTTCGGACACGATGTCGAGCGATTTGGCAAAGGTGTAGGAAACCAATGCCTGCAATCCTTTTGACAGCCGCCGCTGATATTGCAACTGCAAACTGTGGTAATCCGACGTGGCATCGTTTGTCACTGCATCAATGCGCGTGAAGAAGCCTGGGTTGACCAGTGTCGTCACACGTCCCATGCGTCTGCCGTTCGCGCCAACGTAGGTCGCTTTGACCACGTTGCTCGCGCCGATGGCCTGCTCGATGGCTACGTTGTATTGCAGCGTGTAAGGCAGTTTGAAATCGCGTTGATAAGCGAAGATGCGCGGATAAGGGGGGTTGGGATTGACGGCGGGCGGCTGCACGGCTGCGGTGGCTGCCGTGAACGTCTGATTGGTCAACCCCAGCGTGCGCGCGTTCGGATAAAGCGTCGTGCTGAATGCCGTCCCGGTGAAGTTGTAACCCAGATCGTAAAACACGCCGAAGCCGCCGCGTAAGACCGTGCCGCGCTTTTGTGAAAGCTGATAAGAAACGCCTACGCGCGGTGAGATGTTATTGAAGGTCGTTTCGTAAAAGCGCGTCCCGCGCGGCGCAAGGGCGGTCGGGTTATTCAAGGTCAAGACCGTCACCGGTTCGCGCCCGTCTTTCTCTGAAGGCGCGGGGTTGACCTCGTAACGCAAACCGTAAGTGAACGTCAGCCGGCTGTTCGTCCGCCAGGTGTCTTGTGCATACGCCGAAAAGTTTTGATAGACCGGGCGCAACACCGCGTCTATGCCGACGAGAGAGGCTGTCGGCGCTATGCCGCCCACAAGTGACGTGATATTCGGAAAGATGAAATTCCGCCGATACGTGCCGCTGTCGGCGGTGGGTGCGAGGCGGCGGTAATCTACGCCGAATTTCAGCGCGTGCCCGCCCACCGTGTAAGACAGATTGTTGACGAGATTGAATTGCCGCTGTTTTTGATCGGAAAACAAGCCGTCGCTGATGGTGTTCTCGCCCGATGGATCAACTTCGATGTAAATGTACCCTTGCGGCCCCGAAGTGAACGACGGATACAAGCTCGATTGCGGCGGGATAATCGCGCCGCCGAAATTGTCAATGAAGTACGATTGGTTGACCCCCGCTTTACTGTAATTAACGCGCAGATCATTGTTGAGGCGCGGGCCGAACGTCATGGTCGCTCCTGCCGTGTAAGTGTCGGTTTTATGATCCAGCCGCGCTACGCAACTGGCCGCACAGAAGCGCGCGCGTTCATCCGTCACCGAAGGCGCGTGGTTGACGCGCCCGAACAGCGACAGTTTCGGGCCGAAGTTCTGGTCAATGCGAAAGCTGGTGGCGTCAAGCGAAGAAGGTTTGGAGAACGCGGCCTGATACGGCGCGGCGTTCGGCGTAGCCGCCAGAGGCGCGCCCGTCGGCAGCGGGAAAGCGTTGAGAATATCGCGCAAGACACCGGTCGCGTTTTGCCGCGCTGCCAGCGAAGGAACTTGCAAGGGCACGGTCACAAAGGGCGTTCGCAGCCGCACGCCTTCATACGAAAAGAAAAAGAACGTCCGATTGCGCCCGTCATAAGCGAACGGCCCAAATGCAGATTTCGGTAAAAGCACGGGGCCGCCCACTACGCCGCCGAAATCGTTTTGCTGAATCGGGGGACGTTTCAGATTGTTGGCATTGGCGAAAAAGTTGTTGGCGTCGAACTTGTCGTTGCGCAGGTATTCAAAAATCGAACCATGAAAATCGTTCGTGCCAGAGCGCGTGACAAGCTGAACCTGCGCGCCCGGTTGCCGCCCGAATTCCGGCGCGTAGGTCGAAGTCTGAATCGAAAACTCCTGCACGGCATCCACCGAAGCCAGACTGGCCGTGCTGCCCTGCGAAGAATACGAAGGCACGCCGCCTCCGGCAGTTTCATACAGCGTCGTTGAGGCCGACGAACCGAAATTCGCGCTGACGCCGTCCACCGTGAAGTAATTCGATCCCGCGCGCTGCCCGTTGACCGAAAACTGTCCCGGCGTGACCAGATTCGATGGCGTGATGACGACGCCCGGCGAAAGCTCGACCAGCGTCTGGAAGCTGCGCCCGTTGAGCGGCTGGTTCTCTACGAACTGGCGATTGACCAGCGTCGCCACCGCAGGTGCTTCGCTGACGAGCGAGGCTTCGGTGATCGTGACGGTTTCGCCGACCTGCGCGACCTTCAATTGAATCCTGATCGAACTCTGATCGCCTACGTTCAGCGCCACGTCAGGCAATTCCGCCGTAGCGAAGCCGGAGCGCTGCACCCTGATTTTGTAATGGCTCGGCAGCAGTTGCGGCACGATGAAAAAGCCGTCGCTGTTGGTGGTCGTTTGTCGCTCCACCTGCTTTGACAAATCGGTGACGACAACGGTCGCACCGGCTACGACAGCGCCAGTTTCGTCGGTTACGGTTCCGGTCAATGTCGCGGTGGCCGATTGCGCCAAGACCGGTATCAACGAAAGGGCGAACAGTAGAATCTGTAGGGTTGCGTTCGCAGTGAATCTCAACATGGGGCGTCTCCTGGGAAAAGGTTATGGGTGATTGTAGTTTGTTCAGTAGCAGCAGACACACGCTTTATTGCGGTTGCGCGGCGGGTCTGGGGCAAGGGTGCGAATAGTGAATATGGGCGAGCTTCCACTCTTTACCCACTTTCTTCCACACCATTGTTTCATTGCCCGCCGCCGTGATCTCCTTGCCTCGCATCTTGCCTTGAATTTTGTATTGCCGCGTGACCAGTGCCATTTCTTTGCCTGATGTAGTGCGCACATCGGTGAATTCTGCCTTCAGGTCTTCAAACTCGATGATCTCCGGTTTGAGATGATTCTCGAAGACATCCGCCAGCCCTATGTTGCGCACGCTATGCTCATAGAGCAGCACGTCGTCGGCCAGCAGTTTTCTGATCGTCGTCACGTCTTTGCTCCGAAAAGCCGAGTTGTATTTCTCGACCGCTGCCTTCACATCTGACTGAGCTTGGGCCGGAAAGGAAAGACAGCCGAGAGCGACAACGGCGAGAAAAAGTTTCGTGACAGTGTTCATGGTCGGAACCTCCTAGTCTTCATAAAGCCAGCTTCCGCAATCGCAGTGCGTTGGCGATGACCGAAACGGAACTGAACGTCATGGCGGCACTGGCGATCATCGGGCTGAGCAATAGCCCCACAAACGGATACAAAACGCCTGCGGCAATGGGTACGCCCAGGACGTTGTACAAAAAGGCGAAGAACAAATTTTGCCGAATATTGCGCATCACGGCCTGGCTCAAGTGGCGCGCCCGAACAATGCCACGTAGATCGCCTTTGATGAGAGTAATGCCAGCACTCTCCATTGCGACATCTGTGCCTGTTCCCATCGCCAGACTAACATGCGCTTGCGCGAGAGCAGGCGCATCGTTGATGCCATCCCCAGCCATCGCCACAATCCTGCCTTCAGCTTGCAGTTGTTTGATAACTTTGCTTTTTTGTTGCGGCAACACCTCCGCGATTTCTTCATCCAAGCCCAGCTTGGCTGCAACGGCGCGCGCAGTTGCTTTGGAATCTCCAGTCAGCATCACAATTCGCACACCATCGGCGCGTAAGGTATTGATGGCCTCTTGCGCAGATTCTTTGATGGGGTCGGCCACACCGAGCAATCCGGCCAAGCGATTCGCTACTGCCAAGAACATCACCGTTTGCCCTTGTCGGCGGAGTTGGTCAGCCTGCACATCCAAGGCAGCGTCTATCGTGATCGCAAGATCGTCCATTAACTTGCGATTGCCGAGTGTAAGGCTCTTGCCATTGATTTTCCCGTTGACTCCTTTGCCTGTGACAGACTGAAAATCGGTGACTTCGACTGATTCGATCTGGCGATCCTGTGCTGCCGCCAAAATCGCAGCGGCCAGCGGATGTTCGCTGCTTCGTTCAAGACTGGCGGCGAGACTGAGAATTTGCGCTTCGCTGTAACTCGCTTGCGGAAGGATGGAAACCAATTTCGGGCGACCTTCCGTCAACGTGCCGGTTTTATCTACTACCAGCGTATCTACTTTCTCCATCGCTTCCAACGCCTCGGCATTTTTGATGAGAACGCCTGCGATTGCACCGCGTCCCGTACCCACCATAATGCTCATCGGCGTGGCAAGTCCGAGCGCGCACGGACAGGCAATAATCAACACTGCCACCGCATTCACGAGCGCATACACAAAGCGCGGCTCCGGCCCGACGACAGCCCACACGATGAAGGTCAGGATTGCTACCAACACAACCAGCGGTACGAACCAGGCGGAAACCAAATCGGCGAGCCGTTGAATCGGTGCGCGGCTGCGCTGTGCTTCCCCGACCATCCGCACAATCTGCGCGAGCAGGGTGTCGCTGCCGACCCGTTCCGCCTGCATCACGAATCCGCCTGTCCCGTTGACCGTTCCGCCCGTGACCTGGCTGCCTGTCGTTTTCTCAACCGGGATTGGCTCGCCCGTCACCATAGATTCGTCCACGCTGCTTGTGCCTTCGGTGACGATGCCATCCACAGGGATTTTCTCGCCGGGACGCACGCGCAACAGATTTCCCGACTGCACTTGTTCGAGCGGAATGTCTTCTTCGCTGCCGCCGGGCTTGATGAGGCGCGCGGTCTTTGGCGCAAGACCCAGCAGCATGCGGATCGCACTACTTGTGCGGCTGCGCGCTCGGAGTTCCAGCACCTGACCGAGCAAGACAAGCGTGGTGATTACCGCTGCCGCTTCAAAATAAACTGCTACTTCGCCGCTATGCCCGCGAAACGAGGCAGGGAAGATGCCCGGCATGAGCAGCGCGACCACACTGAATAAATAGGCCGCGCCTGTGCCAATGGCAATCAGCGTGAACATGTTCGGACTGCGATTGATGATGGAAGCCCAGCCGCGCTGAAAGAACGGCCAGCCGCCCCACAACACAACGGGCGTGGAAAGCGCGAATTGCAGCCGGTTGATCAAGCGCGGCGAGAGAGCGTGCTGCACCGGCTGACCCGGAATCATCTCTGACATTGCGAGGATCAGAACAGGCAGCGAGAGCGCCACACTCCACCAGAAGCGTCGTGTCATGTCGGTTAATTCAGCATTGGGCTGCTCTTCCAGCATCACTGTACGTGGTTCCAGCGCCATTCCGCAAATCGGACAATTGCCCGGTTCATCGCGGATGATTTCCGGGTGCATCGGGCAGGTATATTCGACTTTAGTCAGTGGCGCAGCAGGCATCTCAGGTTCAAGTGCCATCCCGCATTTCGGACACGCGCCGGGCTTATCGGAAACGACCTCCGCATCCATTGGGCAGATATATTTCACACCTATCTGCGCGTGAGACGGAGTGGTCGTCACCTGAGCTTGCGCTAGCAAAAACGCTTCAGGATCGGCCTTGAATTTATGCAGACAATGTGTGCTGCAAAAATGATAGGTCTTGCCGTTGTGGTCATAACTGCCTGCCGCTTTCTCTTGTACGACAGTCATGCCACAAACCGGGTCAATGTGCTTCGCGTCAGCAGTGGATGGTAGCGCCGTCATGACAGGCAGCGATTTCGAGCGTGGGGTAAGCTGCACCATCGGCTGCGACATCGTGTGCGCCATTGGCTGTGGGGATTGATTCAAATAGGCGGCAGGATCAGTCTTGAATTTATGCAGACAGCCCGTGCTGCAAAAATAATAGGTTGTTCCGTCATACTCGTGCTGGCCGGCTGCCGTTTCGGGATGAACGGTCATGCCGCAGACCGGGTCAATGACGAGCCGATGCTGTGAATGGTGCGCGTGTTCTGGCTGGTTCATTTTTTGCTCCTTTCCGGTCGGCGTGTGACAGGTTTGTGAGCATCCAGTTCCGCTGCTTCAATCAGCCCGCAAAAATGCCCATCGGCCTGTTTCTTTTCATCCCACTGTTGCAAGGTTCGCGCCAACGCATTGCGATACCGACGCATTTGCTTCAGCCGTTCATCAAGTTCTGTGAGACGTGCGCGCACGATCTCACGCACTTCCGCGCAGGGGCGTTCACCGGCACGGCTTTCCGCCATAATGCGTTTGATTTCTTCAAGCGTGAACCCCAGCGTTTGCGCACGTTTGATGAATTCGAGTCGCAGCAATTCTTCCGCGCTATAAAGCCGATAACCGCCTTCGGTGCGCGCGGGGCGTCCTAACAAGCCACTGCGTTCATAGAACCGGAGCGTCTCAATGCCGATGCCGGTACGTCGGGCGACTTCTCCAATCTTGAGCAATCGTCCTCTGACCGCAGCGTTCTCTTCCTCCCTCCGATGAGTTTTGTACTGTAGTTGAGCCATACGATGTTTTCCTTTCCGGCTATTGGCTCCTCGCAAACAGCCAGGCAAAGGTTACACTCTGTAGTCGGCTACAGAGTCAAGCAGCAATGAAAAATTTTCTTTACCCGTTGAAATTCCGCTTACCAACGCTGCTTGTTTCTCTGCCCAAAAGAAGGAACGGAAGAGCATCCTGCCTTTACGATCAGATTCTGGGTTCTTGAGCAAGCAACATGCCAGAGGCGTTGAGGCGAACAAGTTTGTTCACCAGCAACTGCGGCACACGAGATGCCTATTACTGCATTTCGCTGTTTCCCATAATTTCGGGCGAAGATCATCTGAATCTGTCCCCCCTAACTTTTCAAGGAGTCTATTCAATGCAAAAGAAATTTTCAGTTTTCCTCATCCTCTCTCTTTTTGTGATTGCCGTCACGACTGCGTGGGCACACGAGAAAGTGAAGCTGACTGGCTATGTGGTAGATGTCATGTGCTTTGCGGATCATCTCAAAGACAAACCAGAAGATGCGCTGAAAGCCGCGCAAGATCACGATAAGGAATGCGCGCTGATGGAGCATTGCGTGAAAAGCGGCTATGGCATTTATGCAGAAGGCAAATGGTATCCCTTCGACGCCAAAGGCAACGACTTGGCGAAAGCGATTTTTGAAAAATCAAAGCGGAACAAAGAATTCAAAATGACCGTCGAAGGCATGAAACACGACGGCAAAATTTTGGTTACGACACTGACCGAAGCGGAATAATCTAACTTCCGGTGGCTGTTTTCAGACAGTCAGGTGTTTGAAAATAGACAATTACTTTGGCTCTCGCAGTGATGTTTACGCTTTCGGCATCACTGCGGGAACCCCGATTCAAACTTCATCTGAATTTTCTGTGATGGTTGATCCCAAGCCGAATTTTTGCATGCGATAAATCAGGGCGCTGCGGGTAATGTTCAGATAACTTGCGGCGCGCGTCTGATTCCACCCATTCTTTTCTAACGCCTGGCGCAAAATCTCCCGCTCCACTTCTTCTAAGTCAATTCCGTCTTCCGGCAACTGAAGTAATACATTCGCCGCATGACTGGTTTCCGCTGTCAGATTTTCGGGCAAATCGTTGACCGTGATTTCATCGGCATCGGAGATCACGGCTAAGCGTTCGATAGTATGCTTCAGTTCCCGCACGTTGCCCGGCCAGGCGTATGCCTGTAAATAGCGAAACACCTCTTTACTGAATCGCAAGGACGGACGCGCGACTTTTTGCGCGATGTCCCGTAAAAAATATTCTGCCAAAAGCGGAATATCAGCGCGCCGCTCGCGCAAGGGAGGCAAGTGAACGGGGATGACTTTGAGCCGAAAGTATAGGTCTTCGCGGAAGCGCCCATCTTCGACCATCTTGGTCAGATCACGGTTTGTGGCAGCGAGAAAACGCACATCTGCCTGGCGCGTCTCCGCCTCGCCCACGCGCGTGAATTCGCCGCTTTCAATCACGCGCAGAAGTTTGACTTGCAAGGACAGTGGCAAATCGCCGATTTCATCCAGCAGCACTGACCCTTTGTCAGCCGCTTCAATCTTGCCACGAGTATTCGCCACAGCGCCGGTAAACGCGCCTTTGCGCGCACCGAACAACTCAGATTCGAGTAAGCCTTCGGGAATTGCACCGCTGTTGATCGTAACAAAAGAAGCATCACGCCGGGCACTTTGCTGATGCAGTGCTTTGGCAATCAATTCTTTGCCCGTGCCGCTCTCACCCGTTATCAATACCGCCAGATCAGTCCGCGCGACTTTCTCGACCAGATTGAAAACGCGCTGCATCGCTACCGAAGAACCGATGATGTTATGCAGCGAGAATTTGCTTTCGATGAATTGTTTGAGTGAGCGGTTTTCACGCACCAGCGTCGTATACTCCAAGCCTTTGGCGACGGTCAAAAGCAGTTCTTCGCGGTTGAATGGCTTGGTGATGTAATCATACGCGCCGAGTTTCATCGCCGTGACTGCCGTTTCAATGGAACCAAATGCGGTGATGACCAGCACAACTGTATCAGGACTCATCACCGTAATGCGTCGCAGCAGTTCGAGTCCGTCCATCTCTGCCATTTGAATATCCGTAATGACCAAATCAACTGACTCTTCGGTGAAGAGTTCCAATCCGGCTTTTCCGTCTATCGCTATCAAGACCCGATAACCTGCTTCTGTCAGGTGATGGGCAAGCACTCGACGTAAGCTATCATCGTCATCCACGAGCAGAATGGTTTTATCCGCCATGACCATCTTCTCCACGAACTTTTGCTCTGAACTGGGAACTAATCATCGTTTCGGCTTGGGAAACATTTAGCGGGAGCCAGATTTCAAATTTCGCTCCGCCTGCTACTCCCGCAGAAACGTGAATGCGACCACCATGCTGACTCACCAGCCGATGCGCAATTGCCAAGCCCAGACCGGTGCCGCGTGTTTTGGTCGTCACAAATGGACTGAACAGCTTATCGCGCACTATGGCATCAATTCCCTTGCCGCTGTCTTGCACAGCAAGAACGAAATGCCCTTCTTGCTCCGCCAAGTTGATTTGCAGCGTTCCGCCTTGTGGCATGGCATCCAGCGCATTGAGAATCAGATTGAGCAAAACCTGTTTCATCTGCTCTGCATCCATCATCACTGTCGGCAGATAATTCGCCTCGTGAACAGTGATGGAAACGTGCGCTTGCGCAGCTTGCTTCTGTATCAGCTTGACGACGGAATCCACCACCTCACGCGGCGGCAGCAAGAGCATTTCTGGCGAACGCGGGCGTGCGAATTGGAGGAAGTCTGTCACCAGCCGATTGAGCCGTTCCACTTCGCGCTTGATGATATCGAGAAATTCCGCCCGTTCTTGGGGAATCTTTGTTTCCAAAGCTTCTGCCGCACCTTTGATCGCTCCCAGAGGATTACGAATCTCGTGAACGATAGCTGCTGACATCTGCCCTAATGAAGCATGCCGATCTGCGAGCAACAATTGATCCATTGTCGAACGCAGTTCCTCATACGCATGCTTCAACTCCAAATTAGTCTGCTCTTTTTGCGCACGTTCGCGCTGCTCGCGCTCTGCCAATAAACCAGTCACGACCCCGATGACAAGGAACAGGATGGTTTCGGCAAATTGATTGATGGTAGAATGCTGATTCGCCCAATGCTGCACGATGTGCGGCAGGTACATCGCGGCGCTCACCACGGAAGCCATCAAGCCGCCCCGAAACCCATAACTATACGCCGCATAAATGATCGGCAAGTAATACAGTCGCTGCGAGATTTCGTGCCATAAACTGCTCCTGCCGACCGTCTGGTAATGCAGTATCGTGATCACAACGATTGCGATAAGCAGGACGAACGGCTGCCAATGGCGCGTTTGTTTTTCGCGTGATGAAAAAGGATTACTCATCACTAATTCCTCTTTGATCTGCTTTGCCATCACGTACCTTGATGAATAACCGCTTCATCAGGAATTGCCTTTCTATTTCGCAACTCAGGGAGCCTTCGTAATTTTCGTTGTATCTCCCGTTCGATGATCGGCGATTTGAAAGCGCAGGAATTTGTGAATGGCCGTAATCGCTTTGGAGTTGCTTGTCACTAAGCGCACTTGACCACCGCGCGCCGTTTCCTCAAATTGATATTTAATGGCGGTCTTCAATTGCTTCATCGTTGGCACGCCAGGCGGTGTTTTGGCGTGAATCAGCATCGGCGCGGTGAAATCGCCTGCTGTAAACTTTTGCGCGATATGTTGCAGGTGTGTCCTGATCTGATCGCGGCTCTTCGTATCATCTGGGTCTTTAGCTTCGACTTCGATTAGCCCTCCATCTGTTCGCAACCGAAAATGATGCGTCGTCTTATCGTGTGCGAAGCCCATCACCTTATCGCCTCGCTTGTTGACCCCAGCGTGATGGTCGTCATGTTGGTGTGTTGCCCCCTGACCAGTTTGCGGCGTTGCGCCGCTGGCAGAAGCCGTGTTGATAGCCCATAGCGTTGCCAGTAAGCCACTGGTGCAAAGAGCCAAACGAAGATAATGTTTGGTAGTCATTCTATCGTCTCCTTGAAAAGGGCGGCGCAGTGTGAATAGCCGCGCTGCCTAAATTTTAATCACCGTGTTTGTGTTCGGGCGTAGCTTTCGGTTTGTCAGTTTTTCCTTCTTTGATCATCGCCATGATCTTGTTGTATTTGTCTTCCGGCAGCACACGCACCAGATTCATCATGCCCATCATCGAAGCTGTCCAGCCGGGCGCGAGTCCCGACGTCTCCGGCTTGACCACTTCGTCATCCACAATCATCATCATCATTTCGTCTTGCGGATAACCGGGAACTTTCTTCTTCTCCTCTTCCGTCAGCGCGACTGCGGTGCGCTGTTTCTTGACCAGCTTCATATTGCATTTGGGGCAGGAGCCTTCTTTGGTCGAAACCACTTCCGGGTGCATGGGGCAGGCATAGATTTCAGGCGCTTTCTGCTTGACCAGTTTCATATTGCACTTCGGACAATTGCCCTCTTTGTTGGAACGCACTTCCGGGTGCATCGGACAAGCGTACATCTCCGCCTGCGCTGGTGCTGATTGCGCTACCAGATTGGAAACATTCGTTTCTGCCGAAGTGATGCCCATGCCGCGTCCCATGCCGGGGCCTAAGTCTTCGCTGAGCGCGTGGCCCTGGCGCACCACGCCCATGCCTTCTTCCATCCCTTTACCCGTTTCGGAACCGCTACCGTGTGACATCGCCATCGGCCCGACCATCGAAACCATCTGATTCATCATGTGATGTGGCAAATGACAATGCAGCATCCAGTCGCCTTCGTATTGCGCGACGAATTCGACATCGCGCGCCTGCGCCACGCCAACGATGACCGTATTGCCCGGAAACCACGCCACTTCAGGAATGCGCCCGCCTTCTGTTCCTGTCACGTAAAACTGATGGCCGTGCAAGTGAATCGGGTGATGATCCATGCCGAGATTGACTAGGCGAATGCGCACGCGCTCGCCTTTCTTTACAATCAAGGGGGTGGTTGCGGGCGCGGATTTGCCGTTGAGCGTCAGCCAGTTGAATTCCATCGCAAATGTGTTCGGTACATCGTTATTTGGCAAGAGCGCCCAGCCCTGCAAAATCATCGCAAAATCCTTGTCGCAACGCGGCGTGTGCGGCGTTTTGGGATGAATGACGAACATCCCAATCATCCCCAGCATCTCCTGCATTGCGCCGTGTGAATGATAGAAAAACGTGCCGTGCTGATTGACTGTGAATTCGTAAATGAAGATGCCGCCCGGTTCAACCATCGGCTGGCTGATGTACGGCGTGCCATCCATCTCAATCGGGATTTCCAGACCGTGCCAATGCACGGTTGTTGCTTCCGGCAATTTGTTTTCAAAGATGACGCGCACGCGGTCGCCTTCGACGACTTCGATCATCGGCCCCGGCACACTGCCGTTATAGCCCCACGCCCACATCTTGCGCGCTGGCCCCATGTGTGTTTTCGGCATGATCTCGCAATGGACAACTTCGGCGCGCAGGTTGAAGACCTTGACGCCGTTGTCCATTGTGTATTCCAGTTTTGGCAAATCTGGTGTTTGCACTGGCACGTATTGCGCGGGCGCTTGTTTGGCCTGCTCTGCCATCATCTTTGCGTGATCGTGGTCAGGCATCGTCGGTTTCGGTGGTTGATTGGGTTTTGGCTTAGCGGGCGTCGCCTTCTGCTCCCTCTTCGGCATCTGATGCCCCTCGTGTTGCGCTGAAGCGGCGCGGCCTAAAAGCCAACTCGCGCCCAGCAAACTCGAACCTTGCAAAAACTTTCTCCGCATCCAATTCATGTTTTCCATTGCAATTACTCCTTATGATTATTAGTGCGTTCTACTCTCGGTCATCCGCATTGGCTGGATTGCCGCCTTCCATCGTCATGCCGCCCGGTGCATCGAGCGCCCCGTTCAGCAAATAGCCTTGCAGCAGCACAGCGCTCTGCCAGGTGTTGATTAACGCCGTGACATAATCCGCCCGGACTTGAAAGAGCGTGCGTTGTGCGATCAGCACTTGTGGATAGGCCGCTGCCATGCCGCGAAAGTTCTTGAGATAGGTGTCATAGGCGTTTTGAGCTTGCGGCACAATTTGCTTTTCGTATTGCGATGCGATGCGCAACGCATTCAGGTAGCTGCGATAGGCTGAGGCAAACCGTGTGCGCAATAACAATTCCACCCGCTGCACTTCGCGTTCGGCGATATCGAGTTCAGCGGTCGCCGCTGCAATACCGCCTTGATTGCGATTAAAGAGCGGGATACGCAACCCAACTTCAACCTGTGCTTCCGGGCCAGTGCGTCTGGCATTCGGAATTTCCTTTTCCAGCAATTCGCGGTTGTAGCCAAAACCACCACGCAGAAAGAGATCGGGTGTGACCTCCGCCTTGGCGCGTGAAATCACGGCTCTGGCACGTTCGACGCCAGTTTGCGCACGCTTAATTTCGGGGCTGTTCGTGAGCAGTTGCTGCAACAACGATTGCTGCTCCAGCACGGGCAAATTCTTTTCCAACTCCCCAACCAGCCGCGCGGGTTTGAGTGACGGATTGCCGACAACTGCCGCCAATTCCAGCCAAACTTGTGCTTGTTCGTTCTCAGCTATAATTAAATCCAGGTCGGCGCGTTCGGCCTCGATGCGGATTTGTGCGACATCCGGGCGATCCGCTTGCCCGACATTGAATAATTCGCCCGTGACTTTGACCGCGTCACGCGAAAGCTTGGCGAGTTCGGTGCGCACTTCCACCAATTGCTGTGCGCCCAGCGCGCGATAAAACAACACGCGGACGCCGTTCAGGATTCGTTGTTTTTGCGCGGCGGCGACTTGCTCAGTTTGCAGTTTTTCCTGTGCGGCAATGGCGCGGCTTTTCTTCAGCTTGCCGCCGAGCGGAATCGTTTGCTCAATGAATCCCAGATGTTCGCTCTTTTCGCCAATCGCACGAAACGCCAATTCCTCGCCCGCGTAGCCGATAATTGGATTCGGCATCAACCCGGCCTGCACACGGTTTCCTTCTGCCGCACGAATTGCCGCTTCAGCTTGCGCCAATGTTGGGTTCGACTTGAGCGCCATTTGTTCCAGGTCTTCCAAACGCAAAGGGGTTCCGGTGTTTGCCGATTGAGTTTGAGAGAAGAAATGATTTAGTAGTTGGTTCTGTGGTGAAGTCGTGGTTATCACCGGCACAGGGGTTTGGGCGAATGACATGGACGGCAAAGCGAATATAAATAGTAGTGCGCAAAAATAGACGGAGCTTGTTGTGTGAAACATCCATCTCTGCGGACAGTCAAAAGACATGATCTGATCCTCCTGTTTTCTGAATAGAGATTGTTGGGTGTCTTGCAAAAGACGTACCAAGACCGACACGTAGGCACACTTTTGCCTACGCTTCTTAATCAGATTAAAAGGCGGATTAAATTCTCAGGATGGCGCGTTGGGGTAAGGGTGGCGGTGAACGAAGTGGCTTCCACTTGCCCACTTCTTGAGGAGAGGGATAGAGAGAAGTAGCGAAAAAGAACGGCTCGGCAAGAACAGGTTGCAGATTTAATTGATCTATAACATCAGCTTGTAAATAGTTTGCTGCTTGGAGCGCGTCTGAGTCGTGATTTGGGCATTGATGCGAGTCATTTGCCGGGGGCTGGGCTGGTGCTGCTGGTGACGAATGGCAATGGCTTTGCTTCTTCGTTTTGGTTTGCTGGGTGACAAGATTCTTCGGAGAAACCCCACAACCAGAGAGCAGGCAAAGTGTGCTACAGACCTGTACCAACAGCAAGCTTGCTGCCAAGGCGATTGAACCAGTAACGATGAATGAGCGGTTAACCATTCGCATCTGCCGTAATCCTATCCCAACTACGTCTCAATTGAAAGACACGGCCTCTTGGCTTTCGAGGCAGTCAATGTAGTGTTGGTGGTTTGCGACGCAATAATCTGACCTTCGAGCGGTAAAAGTTCTGAGTGACTTCAACGTCGTAATATTTCTCAACGAAGGATTCCAGCACTCTGCAATTCAGGTCAAGATTCACACTCCGGCACAGTTCATCCGTCACCAGCCAGAGGCACTCCTGCTTTCCAGGTATTTGCGCAAGGATGGCATGAAGCTGCGCCTCGCTCTTCAGCACGCTATCAGGATGGTTGAAGGCTTGAAATTGTTCTGCTTGTGGGATGGGGAGAAGACGATTGACTCCTGCATAGTAATGCGAGAGCGGCGCGGCACTGATGGCCTGAAAGATGAGGATGGGTTGCTCGCGTTGTTCCGCTGCCATTAAGTGGCTGGCAACTCGCTCCCAATCCCCCGTTTTGGCCGGATAAGCGTAGGTCGCCATTAGCGATGTCAGGGAAAAGAAACACAGCACCAGCACTCCTCCGACAATAGCGCCTCTGTGGGTAAAGAGCGTAAAAATTGCAAAGACAGAGAGAATCGCTGGCAAAAATAATACGGTGGAATGGCGCGCTTCGAGAAACTCTGCCGAAGTCAATAAATAGGCAGCCAGCAAACATACCGAAGTAATGACGCCAGTCGTCCAGATGACATAATGTGCAGGCGTCGCTGTTTGTCGGATGCGCCGCACAACGAAAACGAGCGCAAGCAGACCGAAGACGATCAGCACGCCCCGTCGTCCTACCTCTAGTGAGGGCCACCCGACGGGCAGAAGCTGTTCCTGAAGCCGCCAGGAAAGCATCTGCACGCCTGCCTTAAAGCTTTGCTGTTGTGTCACTGCGCCCGTATATCCAGTCATCTGTCCAGGTATCTGTGCCAGCAGCGGTGCAAACCCTATCCCAACCATTAACATTGCACCCAGAAAAGCGCCTGCCGTTCGCCAGCGTCGTAGCAACAGTAAAGAACAACCATGCGCAAAAAGCAGAAAGCCAAGATAGTAATACGTGTAGAGTGCAAGAAGGGCTACCAGCCCATACTCCCAACGTACGCTCCGTCGCGGAGACTCCGCAACATACCCTTCAAAGAAGAGCCAGAAAAGCAAGGCCCCCAGCAATAGCACCAGCGCATAAACCCGCGCTTCTGTTGCCGCCCAGATAGTGAAAGGATTGAAGGCAATCGCCAACACGACCCATTTGGGGTGGATGGTAGGCAGGTAGCGCCGCGCGACTCCGACCAGCACCACCAGCATGCCTACGATACAGAGGACGGAAAAAAGACGAGCGTGAAAAACGGTATTGCTGAGCATCCGCCAACCGGCGAGGAGGACGAAATAGAGTGGAGCTTGCAGTTCATAAGACAAGGCCATGCCGACTGCATTGCGCAGACCCCGACTCGTCGTTTGTAACGTCGAAGCCTCATCAATCCAGAGATTCAGCTTCCAGGCGAGCGGAAGTGTCAGGCCGAGATAACACGCAAGGAATAGGCCGAACCAGCTTCTGGCCAAGTGGCTTACTTCTACTGTCCATACTTTAAGGCCGTTGGTTAACTTACGCTTGCTTTTGAAGACATGCCGATCTTCCAGATCAGGAGCGGCGGGAAGTCCTGCGCGTCCGAGACTTGCCAGAGTTTGCCATACGTTGTGATTCATTGCATTCCTTGGATGGCCGGGGAAATCATCACACAGAATAAGGGTCGCAAGACGGTGACAAACTGATGATATTTCCTGACACGATAGAGGCGCAATTTTCCGTGCGGGCTGACATCTCAAAGACTATCTCTGACAGAGAGCATCTCCACGCCGGCACAGTTGGGCCATCAACTGCGAAAAGTTTTCCGAGCTGCCTTCGTTGAGCCGGACGGAATAGATAGGCGAGAGTTGACGCTTTACGTCGTCAGGAAAAAGAGTGAAAGAGACGATTTTGGCGGTAACTGTTCGGCAGCGTCTTTGAGTTGTGGCAATAATTTTAGTCCATAGATTCACACAAACATTTTGAGTTGAGCGCGGTCTATCGCCTCCCACCGTTGATTGAATGAGGCAAGGCCGTGGCGGGTTTTGGCAGCGATCCAGGCAGGCGCAACGACATAGAAACATTCGCGCGTTGGGTAAATCTTTTCATCGCGCGTGGTCTCATACAAATAGCGGACGCCACGCGCTTCTTTCCATTCTGCTTTGATTTGGTTGGCAAGATATTCCAATGCACGTTTCATTGCTTCTTGGCTGCCAGTTGCCAGATGCTCAGTGCAGCGATCTGCCTTGCCTTTGGTCGAATAGATTCGACGCACACGAAACAATGCCTGTGGCGCTGCTGCGATGATTTGCTTGTATTCAGCAATGCCGTCTGAGATACCGTTTCTGTCAAGCATTTCCCAAAAGGACTCGTTTCGATAGAGCGTTCCACGCGGGTTCATGCATAGTGCGCCATGTTCCAGAATTAAGGTTTCTGCCACAGCTTGCGGGTACCGTCGTAAGCGCGCAATGCGTTCCTCATCAGGCTTGGCAAAGGGGCAAAACACGCAACACGACCGTTGCCAGGTCACGCCGAAAGTTTCCTCTAAAAACGTCACACAATCCTGCCGCGACCAATTCCATTGCGAGGCTTGCAACGGATAATGACCTTCCCGATAGGCCACGTCGTAGAGCTTGGCTTTGGCAATGCGCCGTTCTTCTTCTGCGTTGTAGCCAAAGGTCAATCGGTAGTATTGCGGTTTGCGAGTTTGGTTGTGCGAAGCGAATGCCGCTTCGGATTTTTGGATTCGTGTTGTTTCGTCACGGTTGTAGCCAATGATGCGATGGATGCGTTCAGGCTTGGCGCGCTCGCGGTCACAGAGATAGGCGATAATCTCTTCAATCACGGCGGCTTTATGCTTGAGGGCGCACAAGTGGTCACCGGCAAATGATGGCAACACGCCAGCCGTTTTCAACTCATCGAAGAGGCGATATGCCCCTCCTTGATGAAGCTGTATCGGGTTGGTGGTGTCTTGCAGCACGATGACACCATCCCCAAGGGTTGGCCCCGCCTTCGCCACTTCAAGAAAGCGAATTTTCAGCAAGCGCAATAACGGAAATAGCCAACGTTCGCAATGCTCAGTAGTATCGTCGTGTTCGCTGCCGAGTTGGGCCGTGATGACGGTGAGATGTTCAGGTTGAAAGCCCGGATCTACAGCGAAGCGGGCAAGCTTAGTGAGTGGATGCGCGAATAGTCCTTGTGCTGGCAGCTTGTGTTGGAGAATCCAAGACAGACACCAGCGCGCGAGAATGGCGGAGGATTCTGTGCCCAGTCCCCAACTGAGTATAACGTGAGGATGTGATCGCATTTGCGAATATCTTTGTCGTCGAAATCAAATTAAGAGCTGTCTAATACGTCCTGAGTCGCTCATAGGGAAGCTACCTCTGGTACGACTAGAAGGTTGATTTTCTGTGCGAGTTTTTTGTCGCAGTGCAATAACTGGTAGGCAATCTGGCGGGTCAGTACATGCAGATCATACGTCAATTGCTGATCTTTGGTGTCGGTGTTGTTCTCTGGGTCGTAGCCAATCAGCGTGCCACACATTTCCAAAAATGAATCACAATCTGACGGGCAGGTTGGATCGAAGCTGTGTTCCGCAAAATGGCGTAATTCCTGTTCGCACGCGAAATTTGTAAAGCTGTTGTCGAGTGCAGAGCCGCATGTATGACAAAATTCTTGGGAATCCTCTTCGCTCCCCCAACCGCCGTCTACGAAGAATTCATCATTCGGAAATTTCTTCTGTAACCGACGGACTTCTTTTTCCGCACAGGAGTAGCAACAGGAAAGCCCTTCATCGCCGCCCTGCACCCAATGGAGCGATTTCTTGCGAAACTTCTTCGCCGTAGGACGGAGGGCTTCTTCGATGAGATTGCGCAAGTCGTATGGGGCAATGTTGTCAATGATCTGATAGGCATCGCGAATGCGTCGTGCGGTAGCATTCCAGGCTTCGGCTTGCGTTTCGGCATTGCTAATGAGCAGCGGGCGGTCGTAAGGAAAAGGGTAAATATTCCAATGGCGCGCGTTAGAGCTGTGCTTTTCCTGCGCAACAGCCCCAGGGTAATAGTGGCGCACAAATTCTTGGTCGGGGCTGGCGAAGGGGATAAGTTTATGGATGCTTCGCTTTGTCATAAGAAAGAGGACTCATTGTAGAAGCGGCGTGTAGACAGGTTAGATGGGAAGCTTCTGAAAGGCAGCCTGAAGCTTCGCGAAGAAGAATGCCTCGCAGTCTGCCTGCGCCTCGCCGACGCAAGAATAGGGCTCGTTTGATTGGTAGCCGAGTCCTTCCCAATGGAATTGGTTTTCCCGCGTTTTCAGGATGGAGAAGGTGATTGCGCCGTAGTTCGCAACAAAGCGATCCCCTTGTTGTTGCCACGCGAAGCGTGATTCTGCCAGAAGCGTAATCCGATAAACGCAATGGGGATTGTGTACACGCGGCAGTTCAAGCGAAGAGCAGGGAAGCCAATGATGCGCTGCCGGATGCTCCTCGAAGTAAAAATAATAGCCTGCCGAAGGGAAGAGGTTGTCGGCTTTATGCCAGCGAATACCGAGATAGGTGACTGAAATTCTTTGTCGTCCATCGTTGCGGCGCAGTTGATACCGTTGGAGAAATTTTAGGTGGAGTCTGACTTCAATGTTGTGGGCTGCTTGATAGGTGTGCATCGCTATCTCCCGGAAATGTTTGGCGACGCGCCAAGACGGAAGGTGGCAAATTTGGATTTCATATTGCCGATACCCAATCGTTTGTCCCAAGTAAGTGTAGAGTTTTTGCGCGGCCTGTAAAGCCTGCTCCCAAGAATAGGCTTGGGCTTTGGCCTTCGCTTGTCGGAGGAGCGTTTGATTGCTGTAAGAGCCGTCGCCGTGACAAATATACAAATCTGTCGTGTGACTTGGGGCAATCACACGATAGCGAAGGCCGAACGAAGCGGTGGTTTTGGCTGGTTGCATGATTGATGATGTCTTCGAGTTAGAACCGCATGGGCATAATCACGTAACGGAAATCGTAGGCGGTTTCTGTGGTCGGTCGCACCTGGATTTGAGAAACCCCGTCCTTCAACTCAATGCGGACTTCCTCGCCGTTGACGATGCCTAATAAATCCACCAGATACTCCGCATTGAAGCCAGTCGCAAGGGCCGGATGCTTCCATTCGATGGGCAAGGTTTCGCCCGCTTCCCCGATATCCGACGCTTGAGCGGAAATGGTCAGTTGATTGTCTGCCAGGGCGAATTTGATCGCTCGACTCCGCTCATCAGCCATTAAAGCAACCCGCTTCACCGCCGCCGCCAAGCATCCCGTACCCACGGTGAATTGCAGATGGTTCTGTTGGGGCAAGACCATCTCGTAATTGGGGAAGTTCCCACTTAATAAGCGCGTGGTCAGCGTGCGGTGACCGAGGCGGAAGAAGAAGTGATGGTCGTCTTTCGCAAACGCAATGGTCGTATCGGCTTCGTCGGCAAGTTTGCCGAGTTCCACCAACGTCTTTTTGGGAATGATGGCTTCCACCGGATCGGTGATATTGAAAGAGTCTTTTTTCTCCAGGAAGGCCAGCCGATGTCCGTCGGTGGCGACCATACGGAGGTTTTCGCGGTTCAACTCGAATTTGGCCCCATTGAGGGCATAGCGTGATTCCTCATTGGTGGCGGCGAATGCTGTGCGTTCGATGAAGGCTTGCAAGATTGGCGCGGACAATTCAATCAAGGCGGCTTTCCATGTGGGGATGTCAGGGAAGTTTTGTTTGGGCTGCGTGGGCAACTTGAATTTTGCTTGTTCACACGTCAGCAGCAGATGATCTTTTTTATCGAGTTTGAGCGTGATCGGTGCCTCTGGGAGCGCGCGCACAACTTCAAAGAGCTTCTTGGCGAGGACGCAAACGGCTCCGGGGGCGCGGACTTCGGCGGTCAACGAGGTGGTTAACGAAACATCCAAGTCGGTGCCCGTGATGACAAGCTCATTGTCTTTGGTCTCAAGCAAGAGACTGGCAAGAATTGGTAGCGCATTCTTTTTCTCGACGATGCGTTGGATGGCGTTCAGTTCTTTGAGAATGGCAGATTTGCTGGTGATGATATGCATGTAAGGTCTTCTTTCTTGCCGTGTCGGCAGTGAGATTGGTGGGGGAGAAAATTTCTGACGTGAATTATGCTTCCCGCTCTTTTTTCGCGCGATAATCCATTCCACACAGTTCGAGAGTGCGACACATTTCGCGCAACCGAGAGCGAATGCGCGGACCCACACGCTCGGTCAGCGATTGGGGATGTTCTGGTGTGGGTGTGTCCGCGTAATTGCTCGTGAATAGGGTCAATTGGCAATGATTGTAGCGATGGTTGATGATCTGGGTCATGGTGTCGAGCGCCCAATCGGTTGGACGGGCTGCGCCGATTTCGTCCAGGATCAGCACCTCAGCGTTGCGCACAGGCGCGAGGACTTTCCATTCGGAAGTGCGGTCTTCCGCGTTGTAGCTCTCCTGGATGAGTTTGAGTAATTCCCGAAAGTCATAAAAACGAATGAGCGCGCCTTTGGCTTGCAGCGCGAGCGCGGTGGCAACCACGAGATGTGTTTTTCCAACGCCACAAGGCCCTAATAGCAGTAAGCCTTTTTGCTCTTTTGGGTAGGTCTCAGCGAGGGTTTGGGCGACGCGCAATGCAGTCGCCTGGGACACATAAGACGATGTGTTGACTGCGCCGACAAGCTGATAATTCTTCAGCGTGCAATGCTGATAGCGCCGTGGGATGCGAGTGTCCTGGCAGGTCTGAGCGGTGTTCTTTTTCGTTTGGCACTGGGAACAAGGCCGCACGCCTTTGCCGGGAACGAATTCCCAGGCAGTGCCCTGGCAGGTTGAGCAGGGGTTGAGATCAACTGGCGGTACAGGTACTGGGTGGGAAAGCAAGTCGGTAGAGATGAGGGGTGATGCTTGCATTTGAAGGTTTTATTTTCCAATTTCCATTTTTGCTTTGTTGCGGTTGGCGGTGCCCATAAGCTCCTCGCCCTTCCCGCTCTTCCTTCTTCGGGCAAAAAAATGCCGCGAGCCATTGGCACTCGCGGCCCAACTATCAGGAGGTTCACCCGTACGGTTGCACTTGGCAATCGTCGTGCCATTGGTTACTCAACCCAAGTATTCAGTTGTACAAGCGAGTTGGCGCAACAGGTGGGCCGCATGGAACTCGCTTACTTCATGCGGGTCATCAATCCCGATCACAATTTCATCAAGCAATGCAGTGAGGTTGTCGGGGATTTCATCGGCAAGTATTTTTTCGAGACTCCGCAAAGCCTCCCACCATTGAAGACGCGCGCGCAGAACGACTTTGGTTTGCTGAATCAGTTGCGAAGGGGCGGGTATTGGTTCGGTGGCGATAGGCTCAAATGGCATCAGAGAGTTCCTTGCTTAGAGTTGGAATCTGATATTGTGCTTTACGTTTGGCAGGACTAAACGCAGAGTATGATAACAATGGGCTACTGGACCATAACGTCGGTGATATTAAATTGGAGTGAGCGTCGTCCGGCCCATTCATTGATTTCGGGTTGCCCGGCGAGATGGAGCAGGGACGCCGCTTCTATCGCCTTGCTGTATTGTGCAGCATTCCACCACAATGCTGTAATTGTTTGTGTTCCATCGGTGAGAACCAGTCGGAGGTGTTTCTCCTTCATCACACGCAACGATTCCAACATCAGATTGTTGAGCGCGAAGAGCGGCGCAGGATTTCCCATTCCATGCGGTTCCAGTTGCGCCAATTCTGTGAGTAATCGCTCGTTTAGTTCCCGCAATTCAAGCTGGTCATCAACCCACAGTTCGGGATAGGGCAGGGAAGGCGGCAGCGCTTCGGCATAGCGATTCAGCCGCGCCTGAAATTCATCGAGATGTTCCTGTGCCAGCGTGAAGCCACCCGCTGCCGGATGCCCACCGCATTTGATCAAAAGGTCGCCCGTGCTGCGCATGGCCTCGACGACGTGAAAGCCTGGAATACCGCGCGCGCTGCCGTGAATGAGTCCGGCGCTGTTGAGGGAGCCGATGAAGACAGGCCGATTGGTTTCTTGGGAGATGCGGGTACACACGATACCGAGGACGCCTTGATGATAAGGCGGGTGTGCCCCAGCAAAGACCAGAACGGGCGGCAAGGCGCGCTGATCAAGGGAAGCGAGAATGGTTTGCGTAAGCCGTTCCTGCAATTCCTTGCGTTCGGTATTGAGATCATCAAGTCGTCGGGCAGCCTGGTGGGCTTCGGCGGGCGTTTTAGCGTAGAACAGTTGCAACGCTTCGTTCGCATGAGCCAGACGTCCGGCGGCATTGAGGCGGGGGCCAAGCTTGAACCCGACGTCAGAAGCTTTTAGTGCGCCTGTAACGCCACTGATATTAAGTAGGGCCAGTAAGCCCAGATTGGTGCAATTCTCGCTGAGGGCTGCCAAACCGTTCGCTACGATAGCACGGTTTTCAAGCCCCGTGAGGCTAACCATATCCGCCACGGTGCCGAGCGCCGCAATCTTCAAGAGCGACGCGATGATTTTGTGTCGGGTGGGATGCGCTTGTAGCAGCGCCTCGGCGAACTTGAGGGCGACGCCACAAGCGGCCAAATCCTTGTTCGGATAGTCGCTCCCCGTGCCTCCCTTGGGACAGAGAACCGCAAACGCATCGGCGGGCGTATCTTCGCCGTCGGGCAAATGGTGGTCGCAAATGATGAGATCAATGCCCAACTCTTTCGCTAAGGTCGCTTCTCGATGGCTGTTGATGCCAATGTCCAGTGTGATAGCGACTTGGTAGCCTTGTGCTTTGGCCTCGCGCAGAATCTTTTCGGATAAACCGTAGCCCTCGGTGAACCGATCAGGAATCCGAGCACCCAATTGAGAAGCCTTAACCCCAGCCGCTTGCAATCCGGTGTTAGTCACGAGACTGGCTGTGACTCCATCCACGTCGAAATCGGAAATCAATAAGACCATCTCGCGGTTGGTGATGGCCTGCTGAATCCGGGCGACGGCTTTGCGCATATCGCGTAACAAAAAGGAATCGTGCCGGTCGCGTTGGTAATTGGGTTTGAGCGCAAGGTGATAAGTGGTTTCGTTGTAGCCTTGCCGCGCGAGTGACGCCGCTACGATGCGATGGGGTTTGCCCTGTGTCGCTTGGATACGTGCTGTGCTGGCAAGCGGAGGATGGTATTGCCAGCGTTTGCCGGTGATCGAAAGCGTTGGTGATGTCATGGAAATCGTAGAAGGAATGAGACGACCGGGGGAAAGAGGGTCTCGTCATAGTGTCAATGGGTTAGTAGTTGAAAACACAGCGCGCGCGCAAGATTGACAGGCACAGCATTGCCAATCTGTTTGATCTGTTCGCTGCGATTGCCGTGGAATTGATAATGTTTGGGGAATCCTTGTGCTGCCGCCAACTCGTGTGGTTGCAGCATTCTGAAATGTACATCCAGCGCTAATCCATTGCCGAGGGGAAGCGGCTCTACCAAAGCAAAGCGATCGCGCGTTGTGATGGTATCAATGGGTTGGGCGAGCGGATAGGCTTGCCCGGTGCGCGTGAATTTGATCAGGAAGGGCTGGGCCAACGCCTGATGCGCGCCGCTGGTGGTACTCGTCGAGAGGGGTGCTGTGAGACTACTCGCCGTGGCATTCTTGCGCAATTCGACGACAAAGGGTTGAGCAATGCCAAAATGTTCATAATTGGCGGTCACGGTTGATAAGGGGCGATCAATGGGTTCCGCATTCGCGCCGCCATAAAACTTAACGAGAAACGGTTGCACCAGCATGCCTGCTCCGTGTGAAGTGATGACAGGGGTCGGAGATTGCAAGGAATGGGTACGCGGTTGCTGGCCGGGACGCTCGGTGAAATTAGGCGTGAGGAAGGGCAGTCCGCCATAGCGATGGAGTCCGGCAGAGATGCGCTTGAGGGTATTTTCGGCCAGCGGTTTCTTGCGCGCGAAAATACTTTGTGAGGGCAGTGACCAGTCAATGATTTCCGCTGCACTGCGCCACCGCTCGGTTTGCTCAAAGAGGGTTTCGCCGCCGGTCTCGCTATGAGTGGGCGCGGGCCAGGTGATTCGTTTGTGACCACGCCGGGCAAGAATGAATAACCGTTCGCGCGAGGTCGGATCGCCATAATTGGCAGCATTGAGAACCTTCCATTCGACATTGTAGCCAAGGCTGCGTAGCGAGGTAATAAAAGCTTGGAAGGTTTGCCCTTTCTTACTCGCCATTGGGCGACCGTTGGCTCCCAGTGGACACCATTCCTGAAATTCCACAACGTTCTCAATCAACAGTGCGTCAATATACAAGGCCTCGGCCCAACGCAAGATCGCCCAGGCCGAGCTGCGGGACTGATCGTTCATCGGCTTGTCACCACGCGCGCGACTGTGATGCGTACAGGCGGGCGAGGCCATGAGCAGATCAATGCGACCATCGGGAAACAGCTTGCGCGGATTGACGTTGTCAAGGTCTTCGCAATAATGTGCGGCATCCGGGTGATTGGCTTGATGCGTGCCAATCGCGACATCCCAGTGATTGATGCCCGTGAGGTGGAGGATGTGACCAAGCTGCCCACAGGCTTGGCGCAATCCCGTACTTGTTCCGCCCGCGCCGCAGAAGAGGTCTACGGCAGTGATGGTTCGATTTTTTGAGGATGAGGCCGTCATAAGAATCGGATGGCGCAGTCCCACCATCCACTGACACCTTTCCACTTCTCTTTTTTTCTCAATGATTATGAGAGCGGAGGAACGGAAAGGTAAGGGAAGCAATTTTGACGCCAGGAGGGAGAAAAGAGGAAGGAGAACGCTGAAGAATCTTGCGTCCGATAATATAGTTTATGTCAGTTGGGTCTGTTTGATAAAAACCGCTTTGAAAAACCCCAGGAAAAATCTCAGGAAACTACAACCCACCCAATAAAACGGTAACAAAATTCCATTGACGCCAGATACTTGCTTCACTAGACTCTGGGCTGTACCGAGCCTAATTGTCCATTATCGTAACCCTCGTGCCCATCCAACCCACTGATCCCCGCTCCAGTACCCGGGGTAATGCTGTCAAAATTCCCTTGACCGCGCAGCCCCGGCAACCGATTCAGGAGGCATGTCATGGAGGTCCCATTCTTTTCCGAGCAAACGCTTGACGATGTGATGCGTGCAGTGATGGAGGCGATCCTGAAACATGGCGAGCAGATTTGCCCAAGCCAGGGGCCCTGTCGGGAGCTGACGGGCGTAATGCTTGAGATCAATGATCCTAGATCACGCCTGAGCCGAACAGAAACACGCGGAAAACCATTCAGTTGCTTGGGTGAACTCTGTTGGTATTTGGCGCAATCCAACCAAGTGCATTTCATTTCTTACTACGTGCCTTATGAGGAATATGCCGACGGGGAGATTGTCTTGGGCGGTTATGGCCCACGCCTATTCAACTGGAAGGGGCAAAATCAGATAGAAAATGTTATTGCGCTGCTTCGTAAAAAACCATCGTCGCGGCAGGCCGTAATACAGTTATTCGAAGCCGGAGACATTGCTCAGCAAACCAACAGCACCCCCTGCACCTGCACGTTACAATTTCTGATTCGGAATAACTACCTACACATGATTACCTACATGCGCTCAAACGATGTATTCTTGGGACTGCCGCACGACATTTTTTGCTTTACCATGCTTCAGGAAATTATTGCCCGGTCGCTCGCGGTCGAGGTGGGAATTTACAAACACACTGTTGGAAGCCTTCACTTGTATGATCGCGATGAAGAAAAGGCACGACAATTCCTGAGCGAAGGCTGGCAAACAACTGAAATGGCCATGCCGCCAATGCCGGTAGGTGATCCTTGGGCTGCCATTCAATCATTGCTGCAAGCTGAGGCAACGATCCGATTACAGGGCGCTCCCAAAGTTGGAGAACTCAATGATATAGACTCCTACTGGGTTGACTTGATTCGCTTACTGCAAATATTTTGGTATGCAAAAAATAAGTGTGCTGAGGAAATCGAAGCGTTGCGAGAAAAGATGACTTCTTCAACTTACGATCTCTTCATCGGCAAGCGATGTTCACCGGCTCATCAGCACAATTTGATTACCACATCGGTAAATTAAACCATGTACACAACACTGACCACATTGATCAATCACCTGGATAGTTCGGCCATTTCAAAAACAAATGTTATTCGCTGGGGTTCGCCTGTTCCTGCTTTTGGTAATTTAGCCAATGCGCAGGTGGCTACGTTAGGGTTAAACCCAAGCAATCGTGAATTCGTTGATGAGTCCGGGGAGGAGCTGCAAGGTCCAGCGCGCCGCTTTCATACCCTACGCTCACTAGGTCTCAATTCCTGGTCAGAAGTAGATGCCCGGCACTTGAACATAATGCTGGAAGCCTGTCATCAATATTTTCTCGGCAATCCCTACGACAGATGGTTCAGAAAACTCGATTACGTTGTTGCTGGCACGCAAGCCTCGTATTACGATGCGACAGCCTGCCACCTTGATTTGATTCCCTACGCGACGGCCTGCAAATGGACAGAACTGACTTGGCAACAACGGTCATCGCTCCTGACAATTGCCGGCGATACGCTCGCCCTTCTGCTGCGTGATTCGCCTGTGCATACCCTCATCCTGAACGGCAACGCGGTCATCCAACAATTCCAAGACATTGCCAACGTAAAGCTGGAGAAAGAGGAAATGCCTACATGGTCACTCCCACGGCAAACAAAACCCCATGTCACAGGAATTGCATATCGTGGGGTGGTAGATACGCTTTCAGGAATCTCACTCGGTCATGGGATTCTGGTACTGGGCTACAACCACAATCTGCAAAGCAGCTTTGGCGTCACCACGGCAGTGGTGAATGCCATTCGCGACTGGATCGCACAGGAGACTAGGCAGTGAGACCCAAGGATCAATCGCTTGCCCAACGACTCGAAGCCGGATTACTTGCTTATGATCAGGAACGCCCGCTTATAGGGATACGCAATCCCGTTACACGCAGCGTTTTCCTAGAGCAACTTGTCGAGAGTGTTCACCGCGTCAAATATGTGGCGGTGATCCGTCGGCGCACCTTGAGCGAACGAAGCGCCGATCCGAATGACGATTTCTTTGATCCAATCAAAGCTGCCATTGTGCATCACCAGAAAGGCGAACTGGACGAAGCCTTCTGGTTGGTCTTCCTCTTTGTTCATTTTGGCAAGCACGCGCGCGCTGGCTGGCGCTACATTCGCGATGTCTATGGTCGGTTAGGAAATGGTGAGCGGTGGAACTGGGCCAACACGAGTACCGATCTTCCTGGATTTAGAGCTTGGTTGCACGATCATCGCAGCGCCTTAAAGCATAATGGCACTCCTAGCGGCTTCGGCAATCATCGTAAGTACGAAAGCCTCGACGCGTATTCCCCTAATGGAACAGGGTCTGTCGTGGAAAGCTACATCAATTGGGTTGGTCGAACCCACCAGGAACGCATGGAGCAAGCCTGTCAACACACAGCAGGCGATCCGCGCAAAGCCTTCGATTATTTGTACCACTCAATGGAAGTGAAACGATTTGGCAGAACCGCTCGGTTTGATTATCTAACGATGATTGGGAAGCTTGGTTTAGCTCCACTCGAACCGGGATCAACGTATATGCAAGGTTCGACCGGCCCGGTAACCGGAGCAAGACTATTATTTGGTGGGGAAAAAGAAGCAGCGCTGAGTGCCGCAGAACTTGATTCCTGGCTGATCGAATTGGATGCCAAACTCGGCGTCGGAATGCAGGTACTAGAAGATGCACTCTGCAATTGGCAGAAAAGCCCTACCAAGTTCAAACGCTTTCGCGGGTAATCGCTACATCACCCATTCATACCGACGCTTCAGGCTATTCAATTGGTTCCGCTTAAATTTTCCGAGATGCTGCAATTGACCAACAATAATGCCCGGGGACACACCAACGTTCATTGCAAATCGGATGACCTGTCGCGAATCCACCCGCAGCGATAACATTTCGGACTGTAGTGCTGGTGGAACGAGAGTCTGAGCAGCAAATTCGTTGGCTTGTTCCTCTTGCATTGTCTGCGGCGTATCTTCGCCTTCCAGGAAAAATCCTTTTGCACCGTGTAATAACAAATGGGCGGCCTCGTGAAAGAAACTAAACCAGAAATGATCATCCGTCAGGAAACGAAAGCTAAGTAGCAATAAGGCTTTTTCTTTCGTCAGAAATTGTGTTGCGCCACTCGCTCTACACCCAGCGGGGCAGCGAACGATGGCTACCGCTACACCATACTCAGCACATTGATCCTGTAATTTTGGTAAGAAACGATCCGGATCTTTTTCTCGCGTCAAAGACCGGATGGAGGAGAGGGATGCACGAAAGCCGTCAGGATTCCAGGGCTTACAGTCAATACGCTGCGCTTCAATCTCCCCTTGGCGCAGCCACGCCGCCACTGCTCCTGGTCGTGAATCCAGAGAAGGAGAGGTTCGGAAAGCGGCCATTTCCTCCAAGTTGCCATACAGTTTGTGCCAAGCCCGCACGCTGGGTACGTCAAAAAAGCGCAGGCACGCCTCTGCTTCGTGAGCAGGATGCGGTACCGGCTTGAGCCACCCAAACCGAATCATATCTCCTACGGGGAGACCGGCCAGCCATTGGTTGTCGGCCACGTGTAACCGCTGAGTGTCCTGTCGATACTGAAAATCACGGGTCATCCAGAATTCCACCGAAGCACCCAGCACGCGCTCAAGCTGGCGCGCAACGGCAAGACTGATAGTGGCACGTCCCTGCAAAAGGTCCTGCACTTCTGCGAGCGGATATCCGATTTGGCGCGCAAACTCACTGGCGGAGCAATCACGCTCTTGCAGGATATCTGAGATCGTATCGCCCGGTGCGGAAACCCAATCAGGAGCAAATTCTTTACTGAACATAGCTTCTCTCTATTCGCAGTATCTTGATACGACTAACCCGTAGCCAATCCACTTTCCCCGACCCATTCCTTGGGTTGTTGACATGATTCGCACAAAAGATGACTTGGTACCCATCATATAGATCAACCGACATCACCTGCTCCTGCGCCTCATCCAAATCCAACACGCAAGGGTGACCGACAATAAGGTCTTTCACTGTCCTGGCCGCACGCAAATCCGCCAGACGGTGCTGTAGAGCGCCCGCAACTTCTACGCCCAATTCTTCATTCGCCTGGGCTTCGTTTTCGCAAATGGCACGAAGCCGTCGAGAATTAAAAGCAAGTTCCAAGCCAGGCATAGCAGATATTGGCCAGGTCCAGGTTGGGCCAAACCATTACAATAGCAATCAGTAGTATGTTGCCTTACGGCAATAGGAAATGACAATTTGGGCGATACCAGCAAAAATCGCAAGGCATAAGAAAATCATACCCCTTGATTGGGGGCGTTTCTTTTAAGTTTCGAGTTGCAGGCGGAGATTTGAAAGTGTCCGTAAGAGTTAAAATTATTTGCACCATTACGGAAAATCAGCAAACTTGCGAAAGTATTAAAAGATCGAAATTGTGAGACATTATCAGACGCTGGTTGTCTCTCCGCTTCCCACCCAGATTATTTTTTCTGTGGCGACTCTGGTAAACGGGGGCAGCCCGGTTTGCCCCCCGGTCGTACATTGGTGTCAGTGCTTCCTGAAGGTCTACGGCTTCCGCCCTTGCGAGCGGCAAGGTTGTGACCGTCAACGCGACCCATATCGGCTTTGCTTTCGCCTCTGTCGGCTCGGCAATTAAGCGACTGGAAGCTTGTGGTTGACCGGCTATGGTCGAGAGCCAGATGCAGGTGGATGTAGCCCTGCGTGCAAAATAACCACCGTTGTAATTCCTTTCCACTTAGGGCGCTGCAAGCCCGGCCTTCGGCTTCGCCCATAAAAACCGATTAAGCAACCAAAACACCAGCCACGATGCCAAGCCCGCCAGAAGAAAACAAAAGAGGGCGCGCGCCAGATTGCCATGCGGACTGAGCCAAAAGCCTGGCCACGAGCGTTGCAGATACTCCTTGAGATAGTTCGGGTCAATCAGTTGCCCCAAACCCAGAAAGATACCAAAGCCGGCTCCCAGAGAGGCCAAGGCATTGGCAAACCGGACGCGCAGCATTTCGGTGCGGAGCTTGAGCAACTCCAGCGTTTGTTGCACCCCATCCAGCGTGAGGCGGTAATACTCCAGGTCTTTTTCGGCTTGTTCCACATAGAGCTTGAGCGGGCGGAGCAACGAGTAGGGCGCGGCGCTTCCCTGCCCTGGCGGCGCAGGCGAAAGATGGCGTTGTAACAAACGTTCCGCATTTTCATAATCAATGCGCGCGGTGTGTAAATCAATGGTCATCGTGGCCAGCACGGTGCGGAACTCTCCCAGTTGCGTGGCCATCTGCGCCAGGAACGATTCAGCCCCGCGCAAATTCAAATTCCCCTCCATCTGATTTACCGCCTCAAGCAACCGCGCCAGCTTCGTATCCAGCGTGCGCGCTTGCGGGGCTTGCGTCCGGCGGTAGCGTGGAGTCAGCAATTGCGTCACTTTCAGATAGAAGATCAGTAATTCGGGGAGGGACTGAAAGATAAACTCCTCTGCTCGTTTGTGTTTCTCTGGGGATGCTAGAACGTGCGCTTCCCAGACTGGCTGTTCCGCCAGCGACTGCGGTGCAGTTCCGAGTATCCCCCAATCAAAGACCTGCCAAGCTCCGCGTTGAAACCGTGCCTTTCCCAAGACCTCCCAATCGGGTTCTGTCATCCACTCATAAAGACAGAGCCACGCTACCCCGGTCGCCCGCAATTGCGAAGCCTGGGGTGCTTCGGCAGCGGGGCCGACCACGCTTTCCGCCAACGCTTGCCGGAACGTCGAAGTGCGCGCTTGCCATTGCGCGTAGAGTCGAGCGCGCGCGTCATCCAGCCAATCGTTCCACTCCGGTGGCAGCGCTGTCCTTGCTGCTGGTAATTCTGGCAATTCCTGTTGCGTCTCAATTCCGCACAATAGACACAAGTCATCTCCGAACGTATCCGCGCGCACACGCCAACGCAAATCAGCACTCCCCTTGACTTGCTCCAGTTCCCCACTCTTTGACCAGAGCGTCCAACCACCACCGCGGTCGAGCCGTTGTTGCGCCTCCGTTGGCGAAACCTCTTCCGACAACCCCGTCAGCGATTGCCACGCCGCAAAGACGCGATAGAGTGGTGTCAAGCGAAAGCCAGTCTCCCGCGCCGGGCGCAACAAGAGGGTTTGGATGAAGTAAAGGGCAGGGTCTCGGACGATGTGGTTCACGGCCGGCTGGCCCCTCCATCAGCCGTTTCTGCTTCGTTTGTCCCTGCGGACGCGTCGGGTTGCATCGTCGCATCACTGCCGGATGTGCCACTTCCCTGCGAACTCCTTCCGGGCGCGCTCGGATCAAGCGTTACATTCGTTGGGTAGTGCTGTTCCCCGGTACGTGGTTCCGGCGCAGCACCCATCATCTTGATATGTGTCGGGTCGCTGGTCGCGGGCAAATCCGGGAAATCAATGGGGGTTGAGGCAGGCGTTTTTTTGCTCATGGTTTCCTCCTGGAAATGGGTCGGTTGGTTTCTCGGTTCCTCGGTCGGCGCTGAAAGATCACGTTCGCAGCCGCGCCTACGGCTTGAAATGCGGCCCAGGCAGCGGGATGGCTGAACCGATTTTCCGAAGCGGTTAAGGCATTCTCCAATGTTTGCTGACTCCGCACACTTACGGGCGGATCAAGTTGATTGACCGCTCGCAAAAACGCGCGTTTTTCTTCCAGCGGCGCACGGATGATCCACTGTTGTGCCTGTTGCAGAGCTTCGCTCAGGCTCACGCCGCCCAAGAGGTGATGATAGAGACGCACCATCAAAAACGAGGACGGAAATTCCGGGACAGCCCACAGTGAGCCGACGACACTGCGCGCCCCTGCCGCCAGAAAGCCTATCGGGAGTCCGAGGTACTCCTCGACTGGCAAATCACGCTGCAAACCCAAACTTGATTCACAGGCCGAAAGCGCGACAAAGTGCGCGCGCGACAAGCGGGCTTCGCGGAGCAACTGGCGGAGCGTCAGCGGTTGTTCGCCGACAAGCTGCAAGCCTGAATCCAGGTACTTCTTCGCATCCCATTTGCCGTGACAGGTCAGATGGCAGAGGGTCTGTTGCGGCAGCGTTTCAAGCAACACCTTCGGCTCCGCCACAGTCTCGCACAATCCGCGTGTCACGTATTCCGGTTCTCCGAACCAACGGACATTGGCCACATCCAATCTCGTGCGCAGCAAGCTGGCAATCCGGTTCGCCTCCCACCCAGCATAGCCGCCGCGCGAAGGTTGATTGCCACTGACCGAGGCGACCAGTGCCGCATCAACACGCGGGCGGCGACGATCCAGACAACGCCGCAAAACCGCGATGGAAGGCGCGTAGCTCACCTCCATCTCTTCCACCAAGTACCGTAGCGTTCCATCTGCCTCTTCCCAGGCAGCAGCGTGCAACGGCAGTATCCCCAGCAACCCGCCCGCAATGAAGACTACGCGCGACTCGCCGCGCTGTCGTAGCTCTTCGTGCAAAGGGCCGATCAACGCACGGTAGAGCGTTTGGAGCGTGAACATCATTTGGTCTTGCCAACACTGCTGCGCTTGCTCGATTTGTCCTGTTTGGAAAGCATCCACGTAACGCTGATATTCGCCGACCCAGCCTGCTTTCTCATTCGCGCCAAAGACCAGTTCTCGCAGCCGCTCGACCGTGAACTCCCGTGAGCGCAAACAAAGTGGACGACGCCCCGGCCCCAGCAGGAAAAGCGCCGTTCCCAGTTCGCCGACGTGGAACGAAACGAGAGTCCGCTGCAACCGCTCGGCGGTTTCCTGCATCGCCTCCGGTTCCAGCCCTGCCGCCGCAAAACGATAGTTCGGGTCTTTCGTGCGAATCTCCGCTTCCAGCAGGTCAAGCCGCGCCTCCATTTGATGCCGCTCCTTGAGCAGAGCGGTCCGCCGTTGTCCTGTGGGATTGTCCTCGTCTGACAAATTGTTCGGCGAAACTAGCGAAGGCTGTAATGCCGCATCTACTTCCGCCAGACGCGCCATCAGGTGTTGCCACTCGCTCCATTTTTCTGCGGAGACTTTGCGGGGCGGGCGATCTCGCTCGGATAACAAATCGGATAATGTCCGGCTGCGCAGCCGCTCAATATCACTCAGGGCAACGCCATACGATTCGGTACGCAGGCTGATTTCAATCGCCGCTTGATAGATGCCCAGATTGCGTGCCTGCACGCGCTGACGCTGGTGTGGTTGGGTTTCGTAGCGCAACCGCTCCGCTTGCGCAATGGCTGTCGTAAAGGCATCGTGCGCTTCCTCCCATTGACCAAGCGCCGTTGCCACCGTTCCCAGCAACTGGTTTGCGATCAAAGCCTCATGCTTGACGCCCGCCTGGGTCAGCGTGGCGGCGCTTTGTTGCAGCAATCGTCGCGCCCGATGCAGCGGCGTCCGTTGTCCTGACCCCTCTGCCAGGGCATACAACGCGCGCGCTTCATTCACCTGACAAGAAGCGACATTCAGGCGGTCGGCGGCCAGGCTCTTTTGCGCGGCACGAGCCAGCCGCACCGCCGCGCGCAAATTCAAATCGGGCTGAACTCCTGCTTCTGCCAGCAGCGTGCGCGTATTACACTCGCTCAACTGGCAACGCGCCCAACTCAGGCTCGTGCGTGGCAGGGCAGCGGCAGCGGACTGGTAGAGCGTGACGGCTTGGCGCAGATTGCCACGCAGATCAATTCCCCATTCCGCCATGCTGAGCCGTGTCGTAGCTTCATTCATCAATGAACGGGCGTGGGAAATGCTGCCGGGCTGAAAACTCTTGCGGGCCGCGCGATAGAGCGTGACGGCTTGTGCGAGGTTCGCCGCCTGATGAATCCCCAGATCGGCGAGATTGCGGCGGGCCGCGCCTTCATTCATCCGGCAACGCCCGGCATTCAGACTTCCTTTGGGAAACAATTCGCGCGCGGTTTCATAGAGCGTCGCGGCTCGTTCCCAATTGGCTTGAGACTCGCTGCCTAACTCCGCCAACTGTGTGCGCGCCGCCCCTTCATTCATCAAGCACAGCGCGTAATCAGGATGGTCGGCCTCTATTTGTTGCTGGACGGAAAGGTACAGTTCGATGGCTTGGCGTAAGTTCTCCTCGGCGTCCGAGCCTTGCTCAGCCAGCCCGCACCGCGCATTGCCCTCGTTGATGCGCGCGCGCAGATGGTCGGCGTCGTAATCCTTCAATACAGAACGTGCGCTGACCAACAACGCGACGGCCTGTTGATAGTTTTCCCGCGCCGCCGCGCCACGCTCCGCCAGTGCAATCCGCGCCACGCCTTCGTTGATCAGACTGCGCGCATCGGTTATATCCGTCGGCGTTGCGCCGTTGCGCGCTGCCGCAAATCGGTCTATCGCCTTTTTCAGATTCGGTTTTGGAGCGACACCGATTTCCGCGAGCGTCGTATAAGCGTTGCCCTCTCCCAGCAGGCAGATGCGCTGAGGCTCCGGGCTGTCTTTGAGTCGCGGGCGCGCCTGCCGATATAACTCAATGGCCTGCTGCAATTCCTGCGCTGTCCCATATTGCTCCGCGATACTCAGGCGCAGATTCGCCTCATTCACCAGACAGGCAGCATAATCCAGGCTTTGGCGACCGATTCCTTTTCGGGCTGCCGCGTAAAGCTCCAGCGCCAACGCCCAATTCCGTTCCTGCATCAGGCCGCGTTCGCCCAATTCCTGCCGGGCTAACGCCTCCTGCATTTGACAACGCGCAAAGGCAGCCTCGCCCACCGGAAAATGCTGCCGGGACTCCCTCAGCAACAGGACGGCGACTTGCAGGTTGAGCAGCTTCGCCCCCTGCGACTCTTCTACCAAGTCAAAGGCAAGACTGGCGTATGCCCCGGCTAATTCCTCAGCCCGCTGCTCGGCGAACATCTGCTGGACTTGCCGCAGGAAGTCGGCACGCGCTTGTATTTCTTTCCGCCCGGCTGCGGTTGGCTGGCTCTTCCTGAGATGTTCTAAGCTCGTGGGGAGGGTCGCCAGCAACAGGATCGGAAATCGCTCAATCAGTGCCAGCAATTCATCTATCGTGTCCACAACCAGAAACTGCGCTATCGCCGCACTTCCCTGACAAACTTGCAGCCAATACCCCGGCGGCACGGCCTCCAAATCTCGCCAGCCAAAGTCAGAAGGATTGCTCTGTTTTGCGCTTCCCTTGCCCATTGTGGTTGTTTACGTGATCTCTGCCCTAGCTCTCAGAGTCGAGACCGTGATTGCTCTCGTTCGATCCCACGCACCAACAGGCGCTGCTGTTCCCATTTGGTGAGACAGGCAGTGCCTCTCACAACGCTGCCGGCCTCCTCGGTGCCCTGAGTAGATGAGAGATTGCGCTTGATAGAATCAAAAACCCCCGCGCACTATACGAGCTTTTTTGGTCTCCTGCAATGCGTTGAAAAGGAACCGCAAATGCAGATCATGACCTACTATCAAAGTAAGATTTATATGAGGAAAACCGAAGCGGTGGGATGTTGCTGGCAGAAGGTAGGTTCTCTCTCACGCTACGACATATTGGGTGAAGGCGCGTAGTTCCAGGACCCGAAAACAGGGAGTTGATGTCTTCCTGCGCCCCTAATGATTGGACGGAGAAGACCGTTGCCACGGTTTGTTTTGCCTTCTCCCGCAAACCTTTGCTAAGGTGCGCGCACACAAAATCGTTTGTTCACGAAAAGGAGTAACCCGATGCAAAGCAAACTCGAAAAGATTTCCCCAAAAAAAGCTGAAGAATTCCTCTCACAGAATTTTTGTAATCGCCCCATCTCCCCGCTGACAGTCCAGAAGTATGTGCGCCTCATCAAGGCGGGCAAGTTCTATGTGACGCATCAGGGCATTGCCTTTGATGAACAGGGTCGCCTGCGCGATGGACAACATCGGTTGCGTGCCATTATTGAGACGGGGACTACTGTGTCTATGATGGTGTCGCGCGGTCTAACCGAAGAAGCCGCGCTTGCCATTGACGATGGACGCAAGCGCACCGATGCCCAGGCTTTGAGTATGGCTCATGGCGGGCCGATCAGCGGTTTCGTTGCGGCCATCGCCAAAGAAATATTCATCGGCGGTCTTCACTTCGGGACGGCTACCAAACCCGTCGCACCGGGTCGGTTGGATTTGGTGGATTTCTACAGGGAACATGCCGAGGCGATTCAGTCTGTGTGGGAGGCGTTTCGAGATAACACGGCGGGCGTCGGGGCATCGTATATCCTCGCCGCACTCGTTCGTGCCAGTTATCATGTGCCGGCCAAAAAGCTGAAACGCTTCGCCGAAGTGCTGGCCTCGGGCTACTCCAAAGAAGGCGAAGAATTCATCATTACCTTACGCAATCACATCTTGCTCAAACGGAAGGAGCCGAAAAACCGTGCTCTGCGTGATGACCTCTATGCGAAAACCGAACAAGCGGTGGCGGACTGGCATGCGAATAAAGGCGTCAATCGAATTGCCAAAGCCAAGAAGGAGTTGTTTCCGTTGCCATCGGATCGTGTTGTCGAGGTAGGTGAGTAGTAGGCTCGTTTTTTGGATTTTAGATTTTGGATGGGGAGGAGTTGAGTTGAGGTAAATCGTAGAAGTTAGCAGGAGAAGGACTGCGATGCCTATTGCGATTCGCTGGAAGGTATCGCTGTCTCCGTTCGCTGCCAGCCTCCAGCTATGGTTGCCCCTGACGGAGGAATCTTGCTGTGGGTGGTGGCGGGTTCTCGGAGACACGCAAAATCTCGCGCAGGAATGTCGGGGTGAATTTCGGTGTCTGATACGGTTGTCCCTGATATTCCAGGCGGAGGAAAAGCCCGTTAGGTTGGACATACATCTCGATTTCTTCCACCGGGCGATTGGTCTCCAAGTACGACTCGCTATGGGTGAGGTATTTGAAGTCGGTTCCATCCAACGTAGCTTGACTGAAGAAGTCCACCAGAAATTCCTCTGAGGATTCGCTTGTAGTGTCCGCGAGGAATTCCAGGTACGGTGCTTTCGTCGGGTAAAACGCCAGATGTCCAAAATCAGGATGCTCCGTGAAGCTCTGACCTGCCGTTTGGGCAATCAAAGCCAGCCAGCCTTCTATCACCTCGCGGCGAATCTCTAACGTGCCATATTGGGGCGGTGGCGGCGGGAGGTCGGTGGTATCGTGTTGCAGTTCAATTAAGATTTTCATGGGATTGTTTGTTCTTTCTTTTTAAGTTTTGGCGGGAACCCTCTTGTATCGTACCTACGCCTTATTCAAAGAGTTCATTTTGCCTGGCCCGTTGTGTAGTGCGGGAACAGTTCATGAAACCGCTGGAGAAAGCGTGTCCGGGCGACTGTTGGTGATAGGAATTCCAGGCGGTTGCGATATTCGGCTAAGCCCTGCTCATAGCCGTCGGTCGGCAGCGTCTGCCATTCTACAGGCATTGTTTCAAAGGCGGCGGGCGCTTCGATCTGGACGACTAGCTTGTCGAGGAGGCTCACTTCTTCCGGGAACGGCCAACGTAAGCCTAATCCCACCGCAATCGTTTTCAGTACAGCGTCTTCGGCCTCGCGTATGATCTCCAGTCCCGGTGCTTTCTTGACCGGCCCTGGAATGTCGCCAAAGGGGACTTCGCCCATATCATGAATCAGCGCATACGGAGCGTGTTCCGAGGCAACAGAATGACTGAGCAACAACGAATGCTCCGCCGTGCTGATGTCGCGCAAGGTGAGGCCGCAATATCGCTGTTTTTTCGACATGCTGCGCGCGAAGAGCTCGACGTGGAATTGCTCAAAGGTGAACGCGAAAGGATAGATAAAAGTGCCATCCCCACGACTAAGCGAAATGGATGCGAGGGGATTGTGAGTTGGTGAAATTGTCATGAGAGGCGATTTTTAGTGACGCTTTTCCTCTAAGATCGCGGACGTCACGTTGCTACGCAAGTTGAAGACCAAACAAGCCTACTTAACGAGTTCGTATTCGGCGTGCGACCCATCGGTGTGCCGGAGGGCTGGCGGGAAGATGCCAACTGCATTCTGAGCAGCTATAACGACCTTCGTACTCCTTGCCGTCCAGAGACGGCTTGTTCCATTCAGGCTCGAACCAGATGAAGTTGGACTCGCACTCCGGGCAATGGCAGGCTATCAGTTCATTTTGCATTGGTTAGTTACCATGCGCACGGTCAGACTGATTCGTCCGCCTTGCCTGAGTAGTTGTGGGGTTGTTGGGAATAATTTGCTGACCCCATGCCAAGCCATCCGCGCCGCGCCGTGCATGATGCAAACGTCGCCAGAATGCAGTTTCACATTGAAACCACCGGCTTCGGACATGGTAGTTCCGACCCGAAACACGCACGAATCACCCAGCGAATACGTGATAATCGCATTCCTCAGATTCTGCTCCGTTCTGTCTTGGTGCATTCCCAGTTTTCCGTTTGGGAAGGGGTAATAGTTGATCAGGCAAGACTGCGACTGATATTCCGTCTCGCCAAGAGTCTGTGCAATCGCCCGCGCATCGCTTGCCAATGCAGGAGGAATGGCAGGCCAGGGTTTCCCTGTCACAGGATGAATGCGCTGATACCGATAGCCGTGCTTCTCGCCGATGAATTCCGTTCCACTGTACGGTTGCTCACCCGCGACCCAGCCCCACTCCCCGCAATTTGTCAATTGCTGGGTGAAATTTTGACCGCCGTTCATCTTGGGGGTGAAAAACGGTGCGGCTTTGACCAAGGTACGGATCATAGCGAGCATCGTGTGTTGCTGTTCTTTCGACCAATGATGACGCAGGATTATAATGCCTGCTATCGGGCGTTCGAGGTAGGATTCGTTGTCGAAGAGGCTTAACATAATCGTTTACCGAAACCGCCGTTCCCGCGTGGCGTCATAGGCTAAATCTGAGGCGACCAGACAAGCATTGCATGCGTTCGCTGACCTTCGCCCATTCCAGCTTCTCCGCCAGTTCTTGAGCGAGCGGTGAAAGCGGTTGTTCGTCATCAGATGGCTCGTAATATGAATCAAGAGACTTTGTTGTTTTGTCCCTGTTTCTGAGCGGTCGTCCAGATTTAGGCAAAGAGAGGCCGCATGTTGTTGACCTTAACGATCTCGGCTTGCGCGGCGGCAACTTTCTCCTTCAGGTGATTGCGATAGGCATCGTAGGTCGGATCGTCTTCGTGCTTTTTGGCCCATTCCAAATCTTCTTCGAGCGTGCGGATTTCAGCTTGGAATTGGGTCTCTTTTTTGCGCACGGAGTCTTCGGTGCGAATCACTTTCACCAAACGCAGCACCGTCCCCTTGTCGTAGTCCATTACGGTCGGAATCCCAGCGGGAATATCGGGATTGATGCCGCAGGAAACACTTTTGAAATCCTTGTGCGTGTATTGCCACTCGACCAAGCTGATCGCTTTGAGCTTGGTGCCAGTGGCTTGCTCGTAGGCTGCGATGGCGTTCGGATCACCAATAACACTTGTTTCGTCAGTGTGGAAGTATTGTCGGTTCATCGTTTGTTTGTTGCTTAGCACCAGTGAAAGCCGTTGGTGCTGTACCAACTCAAACTTTCGCCGTTGGAGAAATAAATGTTAGGAGTGGCTTCCGCTACGCATACTGCCCGTTGTTTGCCGTGGAAACAGATGGTTACGGATTGACCGATTTTAGGAGGCTTGATATTGGTTCGTCGTCTCATCGCTCAAGCGCAAAAGAATCGTGGGCAACAGTCTCGCAAATGGCTCGCCGCTCGTTGTGGTTGTATGCCAATCTCCGGGAAGGCCGTTCTCTGTCCTCTGGCTCCGGCCTAACGATGTGTCAGTGAAGATTTGTTTAGTTGTGAGGTCTTGTACACGCGGGCGGCCAAAGCCGTCTGGCTCTAATGGCTGCACCAGGATGTTCGTTGCGGTGAGGTTTCGCCGCTTGTCGAGGAGTTTCATGGCAGCAGTTAATTGAAGGTCCCAGTTTTCTGCCAATAGCGTTGCAATGGAGATGTTGGGCGGAAGTTCGATCAATTCATAATTGGGTGGGAATGGTTGGTAGCGTTCGTTGCCCAATCGTTGACAGCGTGGCTCGTTCCGCAACTCGCCATTCGGATCAATTAACCAATCACCATATTCGTCCCCCAAAATGATCCAAGTATGTGCTTCGTGAATGGGGCCATATTGGATTGGCAACCTGTATGGTTGACCTGTTGTATGCGCGTAACTGAGTGTGTCGGGATGCTCGTATGTGCCTTGAATTAGCATCCGATTGATCCTTTCCCCGTCGGCGAGAGACGCAACCACGAGCGCACCAACATCACAAGGCCATGATTGCTCACCGTTCAGAAGTGAGCCAACTTCTTCGTACTGTTTGAGTATCGCTTGGATTTCATTGCCAGGGAGATTGGGACGAAAGACTTGGAGATCAATTTGGTGAAGTTTCTCAGTCAACCGCTGGCGCTTGGAATTTGGGGTTCTGATGTTGTGGACATCCAGTATAAAAGGGCTGTTTGCGGTGTAGTCCGCGATCTGACATTCCGCGCGCAGTTCTTCTGTCCAGCGTGCCAATAATTCGTTTTTGGTCACAACGCCATCGCCATCAATAAACAGTTCCTCCTGTTCTCGTTGCTGCGCGCGAATCAAAACGTGCGCCGGCACGCCTTGGGTTTGGATCCATTGCAGATCGAAGCGGATTTCAGGAAACGTCCGGCGCAACGGCGCAAGCATGCACTCCGCCAACAACCGACAGCCGCCAGCCAGCCAATCACAGAAGGTTTCATCGCCTTCCTCTTGTGCGTTGAGGATGGCAAAGACCTCGTCCGTTCGCAGCCAAGTGGCGAGTTCCCTGCCCCACTCTGATGTGATTATTGCCATAACGAAAGCTGTCCTTTCGGTTGAGTAGGGGTATTAGTGATGACAGGGGTAGATTGTTGTTTGGGCATCGGTGTCAGTGAATGATGGGCCAGTGGTGTAGTTGTCGTGGGAGGGTCTGCTGGTGAAGCGGCGATTACGATATGCGCTTCTGCCTCAACCATTGGCATTTCCGGTTGTGGCGGTGCAGGCTGAATTGGAGCCGTAGTCTCTGCGACAACTTCTACTGGTGGAGTAACCGGATCGCTTGAGGTTGCTGCCTCGACCGGCTGCGCTTTGCTGCGAGTCGTGCGGGTTGCGCTTACCGCTTCCGCTTTTTCTGCCCATGGTCGGAAATATATCGTAACGCTAATGATCTTTTCTGCATCCCGTCCGCGTGCGATTAACCAATCGCCTTTGGGCCGCGCCGAATTCATTTCGATTTTGATTTCAGCCGCCGGATTTTGTGTGACGGCATGAATCTGCGCGCGTTCGTCGCGGGTCAATGACCGTGCTTGTTGCCACGCAAGCGTTAAGATATTTCCGATTTGTTGGCCTATTTCAGCGGGTGTTAAGACAGTGGTTGGCATGATACTTATTCTGGGTTGTGATGCCGTGAGGGGGAAAGCAAGGGACGTGCTGTGATTATAGAGCCATCCCCATTCCGCTTTTTTTACACCTGTTTCCCATTCCGCTTCTTTTTCATTCGAGGCTCGGTTCCGGCCTCATCGTATGGCCTATTGGAGCTTCCCTGCTAAGTCCGTTTTGACGGTCATCGGTTTCTCTGCCGAGAAGAAGTAGCCCGTCGCGCCGATCTTCTCAATCTTCACATAGCTCAATTGCTGCCCTTCGGCTTTTTGTTGCGTCATCGCCGCCAATATCTCGTTGAGCTTGACGCTTTCCAACCTCACTGCTTCCCGCTTTTCTTCCTTGCTAGCAGGCGGAAGGGTTGGTTGAAGCTGTCCTTCGATGACTTGGAGTCGCTCGTTTGCACCGTTCACTGTGACGATTGCTTCCAGGCTCGCTGGGCGAATCATCATTTCGACAATTTGTGCTTTCGCTCCAACTTTGTCTTGCAGAGCTTTCAGGTTCTGTTCCATTGCGAGGACGTTGAATTGCGTGTTGATCGGCGCGCCCGAAGCAACTGTTTCCGACGGCTTGCTACCTGAGTTACAGCTTGCAGCGAGGCAAGCCGTGATGAGAACGATCACGAGTACGATGGGGAGTTTGATGGGTTTCACGTTTGCTTATCCTTTGCCTGAATGGGCGTGCCTATCGCTTCGACGAAAGGCACGCTGGTTGGTTACGGAATCAGGATCACGCGCGCTTGTTTCGTGCGGCCCGGTTGTGTTTTCACCTCGATCCGATTGGCGTCAATCGTGATCCCGATTGCGCCTTGCGTCAGGGCAGCTTTCACGTTGCTCGCCCGTGTCAAATCCAATCTGGCCTTCTCCGTCGGCAATTGCTCGCCAATGATGAGAAGCTTTGCTGTCGGTTGCGCTTGAAGCTGTCGCGCGACGTCCATCAGCAGGTTCTTGCACGCATTATCTACGCGGGCATTGCTTTGCTTGAACGTATCGCAGGTTGCTACTACGACTGGTACTGGTGGCGGCGATACTGCTTTGATCTTTACGCTCGTTGCCCCTTCGGCTTTGCACGCTTCCGTACTGGTCACCTCTACACGCACCGTAATGGTGGCTTCCGGCGCGACGCCGGTCGTGTCGAGCAACATCGCCTGATCATTGGAACTCCGAATCGTTCCTGCCGACGCAAACCAAGCCACGCTGGTTTGTCCGTAATTTTGTCCGCCGTTGACTTGGCTGCGCGTAATGCGCACAGTCTCGCCGCCATCCACTTCCGCTTGAGCGGCTTCGACAGTTAGCTTCTCGTCGTAACAAGTCACAACTGGCTTCGGTGGCGTACACTCGTTCACCACGATGATGCGGTTGTCATACGCCACGCATTTCCCTTCGATCAATTCGGCGGTCAATTTGTAACTGCCTGGCGCAAAGCTCGCCGTGTCCAGCGTGTAGTGGCTCCCTTTCCCAACTTGTTTGCCGTTGATCGTCCAGACCGTTGCTTCGGGCGTGTCCAGATTCGCAAAGACCCCGATCAGAGCGAAGCGCTTTCCCTCGCCCGTGCAGGTCTTGATTTCCGCCGGGCCGTTGATCTTTAGCGAAGGGATCGCCAATAGGTCTACTTCCGCTTTCTTTGGTTTGCTTTTTTGCGCCCAGCCGCTCACGGTGAGCAGTAGCAGCAGGCTGATGAGGATGGTGAGTTTGCCTTGTTGTTTCATGAAAAGTCTCCATATAGTTTCGATTTTGCACGCCCTTTGAGCGCCAGCTTTCGACGTCGTCTATGCTTCTCTGCAATTGCAGTTCCAATCCCGATTGCCAACAACGAAAGCGAGGCGGGTTCCGAGGTTTCTGCGGTGGGCGGCGGATTGGGCTTGGGCTTAAAAGGGTCGCAGGGATCAGTCGGGATAACGACAGGGCAGCGGTCAGTTCCCCGATGTGGTCGGGTCAATCGCCAGATTGTTATACCTGTCCCAATAACGGTGGAAGTCAGGATGACCGGCTTCCAGGGGAAATAGTTTTCCGTTCCAGCGACAATCTCCTCCAACCGACAAAACCCGCCGCTGCTGTTTTCGCAAACCACGCCCGGCCCGGCGGTGACAGTGTGTCCATTCGTAAGAACAAACGTATCGGTTGCCTGTGTAGTTGTGCTGGTTGGGCGCACGGGGTCTTGGAATAACGAGACTCCCAACGAGTCGGCCCGTCCTGTAACGAAACAGGCGCACAGCAGCGTTACGAGGAGAATTACTTGTTTCATTTTGAGGAATCCTTTTCGGGTGAGGGGTTGCGTGTGAGGGTCACAGATCGTTGTTGCGTGTTCGCGTCGAATACCATCCGTAAAAATCAAAAGGCACCCCATTGCTGAGATGCCTCCTGATTACGGCGGGAAGAGTGATTAGGAGTTGACGCCGCCCGATCCGATACCCGACGTTCCAAAGGCCGGGGCAGGTTCCGCTTTCGGTGGCAGCGTCGCTGCTGGTTGTGCTTTCGGCAGGTCGGCTTTTGGGGGAAGGGGTTTTGCTGGATCAGATTTGGTTGACTTCCGATTGGCTTCCTTCTCCGCCTTCTTCGCCACGTATTCGCCGTACTCGGTGTCGCGCGCAAAGAACTTGGCGAAATATTCATCTGCGGCCAGGGTCAATTCGGGTTTGCGTCCCGTCGCTTTCTCCGTGCTTTCGCAGGCGGCTTCCAGCAACTTGACGTGCTCCACGTTGACTTTCTTCAAGGCAAGCTTGCCGAATTCCGGGAATTCCAATTCGATCTTGTGTTCCCGGTTCGCGTACTTATCGAAGATCGCTTCCACCACTTCTTCCACCGTCGGACGAGTGCTGTAGGTTGCTTCGACCATCTCCTGGTAGGTGGTCAGGTGTGCCAGGTTTTCTTTGTTGATTCTGTCGAGTGTCAGGGGCTGATACTTTTTCAGCCGTTTTCCCCAATCGGTCATTGGTTTGTTCCTTTCGCGTTTTGCAGAAGAAAAGGGGTCAGCAGCAAGGTCGTCCTTGCCCCTGGCCCCATTGTGCAATTGGGATGCCATACGCGCTTTTGATTAGGCGTTGAGGCGGTTCCAAACTGCGGTTTGTTCATGTCGTGGAAGCGCCTGATACCGCGTTTGCACTCCCTGAAGATATTTGGTGTGCGGCGTGTTTTTTTCGTAGCACGCCCACCGCAGCCCCTTCAGCCAATTTTCTTTTCCGTTCGCAGCTTTGACCTCCTGCGCGCCTTTGATTTCGGCGAGCAGGCTTTGGCAGCTCTCACTGGCAGCCACACGAATTTGCTTCGCGCGCAACTTCGCAATCACGGCATCCTGTTCGTGGAGTGGCAACGCATTCATTTTGGCAAGAAAGCCTGCGTCTTCCAGTTTGCTGCTGACCGCGAACCGTTCGACTCGCGCCAGCAATGCGCGTGCTGGCGCCGACGGATTGCGCTTGATGCGTTCGACCGTCAATTCCTTGCGCGTCGTCAACGCTGTCAATTGCGCCACGCTGAGTTGTCGCTGGGCGGGGTTCTGCTTGCCCTCCTGCGTAATCGCATACGCCCGTGTGATTGCGAGATGAACGTCCGCAATCGTCGTGGCTTTCGCTAACGCAACATACAATTCCCGATAGGTCGGATTGTTGCGCATCCACGTCAAATGCTTGTCCGCATGCAGTTCGCTCATCAGCGTGGCTGTTTGCTGGGCAAGGCGCTCGGCTCGTTCACTGCGCTCAATCACCAGGCCTTCCTCAATCACGTTCTCGACATGGTCTTCTGTCGCGCTGTAGCGGTTCAGCAGCGTCGTGAGGCGACGACTGATTTGCGCCAGGCTGAGCGTCATTTTGATCTGCTGCGCTTCGGCCCAACGAAAGACCGCTTGCAACTTTTCATCTTTCGTCCATTGAATGCCGCGCCAACTGTTCGGACAGGTGGATTGGAGGTCATAGGTTTCCCGTGTGGTTAGGCCATGCGCATTCGCGTAAGCTTGAATTGCCATGCTCGCCTCTTCCCGATTCCAGGGCAGCCAGACCGGTTGCGCGAAGCAATACCACTTTGCAGCGTCTGTCCGCAGCGTGAGCAATCCGATGGGCAATTCTGTTTCATCGAATTCCGCCAGGTGTCCGGCGAACTCAAAAGCCTGGTTGCCGGGCACTTGATCGTCCCACAATCCGCGTTGCGCTTGTGCCGCCTGCAATTGATCGAACGCCTGCTCCTCAATCAAGGACGTCACGTAGCGGTCGAAATAGAACTCGTCGTTGTATCTCGTCCTGGTGCGATGAGGGATCAGGCATTGCTTCGCCATCACCTCCCGATCAAAGTTCGGGCAGCCCGATTGTGACCGTGCATACAGAGGCGCATTTTCCTCCAAAGGCTCGACCGTGGCCTCGTTCTCGGCCCACGCTTCGAGCTTTTGAATGTGCGCTTCAGGCGTCTTGGCCTTCTTGATCGCAGTCAGTGCATTGACAATCATTCCTTCGCGCCGTTCGTCGCTCGCGTTTTTCGTGATCGCCAACAACGCCGCTACCAGCCGATACGCCAGGTCTTCCCCGATTTGCCCGATCAGTAATTGTGCGAGCGCATCGAAGTTTGCTTTGTGGTCGTCTGTAGCAGGCATGAGGGCGTTCACGAGGGCCTTCAATTCCGCACAAATTGCCAGCAGCACCTTCACCCGGCCCCCGACACCATTCAACACTTGCTGGTAATAGTGTGAGGCGACTTCGCGTTTGTATTGCGCATCCGTCTCCGCCAACAGTTGATTCAGCAAGGCCAGAAATTTCTGTCCTAACGATTGTTCTGTCTTTGGCGCTTGGGCAAACGTGCGCTCATAAAACGCTTGGGTGGCGACCCAGGCTTGTCGTTCGTCGGCAGCCTGCCCATCCGCTTCGACCGAGCGATACACGCGCTCGCCCAGCACCAGGTACGCCTCAAAGTCCAGTCGGTGCAAACCAAGCTTGCTTCCGTGATCCAGATGATCTTTGACCGGGCAGCCCGTTTGCGCGGGTGTGAAAAGAGAGATGTTGCTGTGGCGAATTTGTGTGGTATTTGGCATAGATTCTTCTCCGTAAAATAGAAACTTAGGACACAATCGTCGCGTTCTATTCCCCGTAAAAACCCATGCTTTTATTTCTTTGGTGATGTGGCTGAAATGATGAAGGGGTGGATCATTTCCGACGGCGACACGACATCCAGCACGTCCGCTCCGTCGGCAACCGCTGTCGCTACGGTTTCCGTTGACCCGACAATACCTCCAGCGCAATTTCCAGGTCACTTTTCGATAAGACACTTTCAATGGTGCCGCGCTGGAGTTCTGCAGCTAACGTCAATATTGCCGTGATGACTTCACGCAAGCTGGTCATTTGACCGACGAGCCGTTCTACTTCTTGTCGCTCTATCGCAGTCAGATCGTCTTTCTTCCAGCGTACCAATTGCTCTTCATACAGCCAGAGATCATTCGCTTGTTGGGTGAACACACTGGTCACACGGCCCACCGTGTAATCGTCCAGGACATGCGGGCGCTCGCGCGCTTGCAGCAGCGTGCTGTATTGCTCTTGTGCGAGTTCGAGCATACCGTCAATTGCGGTGGCAATCATAGGGAGACGGCTGATGGGATTCCAGCGCGGCTCTTGCTTCTGTGTCATAGCGGGGCTCCTATGTGCATCTTGGGCATTTTGGTCGCACTCAAAAAGGAATCTCGCCCCCCTCATCTGGCTTCACGCCCAGTTCAGGCGGCGCGGCAACGGGCGTCGGCTCCGCGCTGGTTGGTTCGCTGTCCAGGGTCGGATCGTATTCTTCCTCGTTCGCCTCCCGCGCCCATTCGTCCCATTGGCGTTCGCGCTCACGCTCCTCTGCTTCGAGGCACTCTTCAAGATCGTCATCGTATATCATCGGTGGGCGATCCAACCAGTGATAATAAGCCGTCAGGCTGCCGTGTTCAGCGATTTTTTGTTTTAGTGTGTCACTCATGATGGGGCATTATTCCAGTTAGTAGTTTTGTGTCAATGCTTTTTATCGCCTGCAAGAACCTCGACTCCTCCCGCATTTGCCAATCCCCAAAGACCATCCGTCGTTTTGCCAATGTCATATACAACTCTTCCTCCGCGCGCGTCACGGCCACATAAAAGAGTCGCAATTCCTCATCAATTTCATTGCTCTTGATGGCGTTGATGTGCGGCAGAAAATTCTCTTCGACGCCAGCCACGATGACGAGTGGGAATTCCAGCCCTTTCGCCGCGTGAATCGTACTCAAAAAGACGCGGATATGTCCTTCTACTTCTTCTTTCTGGCTCGTGTTTAGACTCGCGTAGTCCAAAAACTCCTCCAGCGTACAATCTCTGTCATTGAGCGTCGCAGCCGCTGAAATCAATTCGTAGACGTTCTCCAAACGTCCTTCCCAGTCGTCGTAGGTTTCTTCCAAATGCTTTTCATAGCCAATGAGCGCGATCACCTCCTTCAATCGCTCGGCGAGCTTTTTGCCTTCGTCAAGCAAGATGCCTGTCGTTTGATCCAATATTGCTTTTGCCGTTTTGATCTTCTTCCAGGTCAGAGGCTTGATACTTGCTGGGCAGTCTTCCAGCGAGGCTGCTTGTGTCAGTGAACAGAGATGCGTGATGGAAACACCTTCTAATACGGCTAAGGCTGTATCGCCCACGCCGCGCTTGGGCAGATTGATGATTCGCTTGAAGAGCGCATTGTTTTTCGGATTTTGCGCATGTCCGACATACGCGAGAATGTCTTTGATCTCCGCGCGCTCAAAAAAGCTCGTGCCGCCCGTCAAGGCGTAAGGAATCCCCCGTTTGCGCAACGCATCTTCAAACGCGCGCGCCTGTGCTGTCGTGCGGTATAACACCGCGCATTTCAAGTGTGGCTGCCGCAATCCTTCGGCAATCAGGCGCGCAACATCATCGGCTTCCTCAAAGCCGGATTCATAGACCTTGATCTCTGGCGCTTTTCCCTCGTACTTGTTGGAGCGGAGAATCTTCTTGAATTGCCCGCCCGCATGCGCGGAAAGTTGATTGCCGACGGATAGAATGGCGTTGCTCGACCGATAGTTTTGTTCCAACGTTACCACCTGCGCACGATACCGATTCGGATAGCTCCGAATGATGTTCACATCCGATCCCCTGAAACTGTAAATCGCTTGCATGTCATCGCCAATGAGAAACAAACTGCGCTCTGGTTGCGCCCAAAACTCCGGCCCAATTGCTTCCGGCGGCTTGCCGTCCAATGCCAGAAGATCAATCAACCGCGCTTGAATGTTGTTCGTGTCCTGAAACTCATCCACCGAGATATGCCGAAAGAGCCGATGATATTGGTGGCGGAGGATGTCGTTGCGCCGCAGCAGCCTGACCGTCAACAACAACAAATCATCGAAATCTACAGCATTGTTCGCACGTAGGAGTTCTTCGTATTTGCGATAGATCGCGCGCATTTGGTCGCGTATCTGCTCCATCTCAATGTAACGGAAAAGCGTGGTATCGTTCGGTGTCATGCCACGATTTTTCGCACCGGAAATGGCATGGCGTTGTTCCGCAGCGCTCCATTCCTTCGGATCGAAGTTCAGCGCCTTTATCGCTTCCTTCACAGCTCGCTCGGATTGGTCGGCGTCGTAGATGGTGAATTTGCCATCACGCACCTCATCCGCCATTTCCATGTGCTTGCGCAACAAGCGCACGCAGAAGGAGTGAAACGTACAAAGCAAGGGCTGCTGTTTCAAATGCGGTGTCAATTTCCGTAGCCGCGCGCCCATTTCCTTCGCCGCCTTGTTCGTGAAGGTGACGGCGAGGATTTCACTTGGATGGACACCCTGCTCCAGCAAAATCGCGATGCGCTGCGTCATGACTTTCGTTTTGCCGCTTCCTGCCCCTGCTAGCACTAAGGCTGGGCCGGTCATAATCGTAGCCGCTTCCAACTGCTGTTCGTTCAATCCTGCGAGCAATTCGCGTAGGCGGTTGACGCCCGTTTTGGGTTCTGGGAGGGGCTGTGCAGCATTCATGGCGTAGCTCTTGGTAAAGAAGGTGATTGGAGTGTGCTTGTCCGCCGTCGCTCTGGTCTTGAAGCAACGGCGGACAGCGATGCTGGGATGGATGAATCACGCAGCCGCAACGGCCTCTTCAGCAGGCGCTTCGGCAAGGGCTTCTGGCAGATCGGGCGTCGGTTTTTCCCACGCCGCACGCCATTTCTCGTGGGTCTTTTGCTCGGTATAGGTACGCGGCAACATCGCTTGTCCGACGTATTGCCGCAACAACCATTCCCGCGTCATCGTGGCGGGCAGATTCAACTTGAGCGGGCTGACCTGCTTCTGCTGCGTCCCTTTTCCACGTGTTTCGTGCGCCCCCGCCCCAAACGGCAAGTAAAAGGCATTCACGTCGAGTTGCTTCCCTGCAGGCGCTGTCTGATTGGCGACCGGCAGGCCGAGCTTGCGGAAGTGTTTCAATTGCTCTTCAAAGTCGCGGGACACCGTTCCGGTTACGGTCAGATACACAACCGGCTCGAATCCCTTGATGAATACTGCCGCTTGCAAGTGGCCTTTCATTCCCTCGGCGTATTCATTACGTCCGTAACCGACTTTCTGACCGTTCTCTGTCTTCGTGAAGCGAAGCCGATAACTCAATACGCAAAGCTCCGCCTGCTGGGCTGCCAGTACATCCACTGGCTTTCCATCCAACCGCACTTGCGTCTTGGTAAAGCCCGGAATATGGATGTCGTATTCCTCCGGGTCAAGGTTCTTGAGTTCGAGCAGAAATCCGCCTGTGTATTTGATCGCGGACGGAGTGTTTTGGAGTTCTTCGAGGTCGGGGTTTCCGTGTGTCCACTGCATCCACGGAATCACTTTTCGTTTCGGGACTTCGCCCCAGTCAAAATCGGTTGGCATTGCTGTTCCTTTCATTGTTGGTTTCGTTGTCGTTGGTTTTAGCAACTGTGGTTGTTGTCAGGCTCAAAATTCGCCATGACCGCGCCCAGTTGGGCTAAATGGTTGATCGGCTCACTTGCGCATTCCTTGTTACACCTCGGGCATACGTCGAGGAAAACGAGTTGCTTTCCCATATCGCCGCCGGTAACAAAGGTGAAGCGCAGATGGTCGGCTTCGATGATCGGGAAATTGTGATAGCGTTGGTTGGCGAGACTCGCGGTTACAGGAGTATTGAAAAGGTCGCTCAAGGCCGCTTCAATTTGTTGTCGTGTACTCTCGTCTTCTTTCCGGCGCAGGGCGGCCTCGTCGGCTAAGGTTTGTGCGTGCGCTTCCTGCGCCAAAACGCGCAATGATCCTAGTTGCATTCGGTGTAGCTGTCCTTTCGAGTTGAGGGCGAAGACGTACGCTTGTCTTCTCACCATCCTCCCTTCAGCCAATATCCAATTGCCAATAGAAGCAAGCCGACTAAGACGAAGAGGAGGTAGCCCCATTTGCGGCTTTTCTGATGCCGCTGAAACTGCCGCACGGCTTGGGTTTCGTCTTCAATGAGACGATCTACCGGCCCGACTTCGAGGCACGGTAATCCCGACTCGCCAATGCGCAGGAATTGGCGAATTTGCTGTAGTGTGTAGGGTGAGAAATTTACGAGCGTATATCGTTTGCGGTCTTTTCTGGGCTGCTGCCCAATGGCTATTGTCGTCATAACTTGCCCTGTTGGTGGAGGAGCAGGATGCGGAGATTAACCAAAGGAAATCACAGTCCCCGTGCTGCGATCTCCCCTGGCTACTGAACGGCCTTACGCTTTGTAAGGCAGGGGGCAATTTTGCAAAGGGTATGCCGCGCACCGTTTCAGATGGCCGCTTGGGGTAGATTTTCGAGCGTAAAGAGCATGAGGGCTTCGTGTATCTGGATGCATAAACAAGCGCCCGATTCTTCGATCTTCCGGCGGCGGCGGCGGCGTTTGGGCGGCGGCTCCGGTGGCGGCGCAATAATCCGAAAATCGCGCGGGGTGATGGCTTGCGCTCGTTGCGTGCGATGGGTTGCGCCGATTACTTGAATCTCAGGCAGCACTTCAATAGGAATGAGGAACGTCGTTTGTTGGAGTTCACTCAATGCACGCAACGGCTGATTCTCCCCGCAATGCCATGCCAAATAGAGCTGCCGCGCGCGCGCGCCGATCTCAATCCATTCCTGATTGGTGATCACAACCGAGCGCGTTGTCATTATTTGTCCGAAGAATCGTGTTGTTTCCGTGGCGCGCGTCGCCAGCCTAAACAAGCTGGCAATCTTTTCCTTGAATTTGGCGCTGAATTTGTCAGGCTTTTGCAACAATACGCTGGCCTTGCCTGGCTCCACTTTCACAATCGGTCGGTCTCGTTCCCCGTCGGTGTTCTCAGCAAGAAAAGAAATGCCGTCCTGTCCGGGCTGTTTTGCTTGCGCGAGAATTTCGGTGACGGTTCTGGTGTCGGTTGTCTCTTCGAGAAAGAAGATGATTTCGTATCCTTCTTCCTTCAGTTTGGTGAGACGTTGTTGTAATCGTGTCATAGGAGTTTGTCTCTTGGGGCTATTGTGTTTGGCTGAGTGATTTTTGGAGTCGCAGATACAGCCACCGTGGAATTCTCATGGCGCGAAACTCCCGTGCGCTGATCGTCGTTTCCCGGCTCTCTGCTTCCAACTTCCTTCTCGCCGCGCGTGTCAGCACCTTCCACCCGCCGGGACTGATTTGCACCACGACCTCGTCAGATGACGTGTGAGCATTCGGCGACGTGAGAGATTTCGCTTTATGTTTCATCGAATTTGCTATTGATGGCCTGCCGAACGTCTGCGATCAGGCATTCGTTCACGGTGGGGTCTTGGCCGTTGTAGGTGGACGGGTCGTGCGCGATGACACTGAGGCGATTCTCGAAGAAATCAGCACTGATCTCGGCGATCTCTTGCCCGTCGGTATTGAGGAGTGCAATTGAAATGCCACAGGCAGTTTTGCTGACCTTGAATTTGACTTGATTGGTCAGGTCGGTGTCGTCTTTGACTTCGACGACACGATCAATAAGCAGGTTTTCGTAGTAATGAATGTTTCCTGAGCCATCAAGCGAAAACATCAGCACACTTCCATCGGGCAACACTTTGAGTTCGCCAGGATGGACACAACAGTCATAATCAAGCGCATTAATACGCTCCTGTATTTCAGGTGAAGGTTCCATGCTTAGGGTTGGTTCACGCAGGATGAACTGAAGAAACTCTCAGAAATGGTTGTTGGGCTGGCTGGTAAGTAGATCGGTGTGCGCCAAAATCAAGGGGGGCCCGGCGCTGGCCTTTCTGGTGCTGGTTTGGAAATCGCATATCCTTCCTTCACCAACTCCTCTTCCGCCCTTTCCCAATCCCAATCCGAATGTGCCGTTGAAAGCTCTGCCAACCGATAGCGCGTTGGCAATGGCATATCCTCCAAACAGTCATACAGCACGCCGCCCACACCCGCCGCAACAATGCAGTCGCCATCTACTACATATTGCAAAACCTGGCGCGGGCCAGCTTCCCATCTTTGCATCATGATCGACGTCTCAGTGACGGCCTCCACGATGTCGTAGGTCTTGGTAGTTCTGTGATAGGCCAGCATTCCGACGGTGAAGCTGCCCGAGTGAATTGGAATTACTGTCTGTCCGCAACATTGTTCAGGCAGACTGTAAATGCCGTAGGCGACGGGTTCGGCTTCGAAAAATTGCCCGCAGTGGAGGCATTTGCCGATGGTCGCGTTGATGCTTTCCGTAGCTCGCATAGCTGCTCTCCTGTTGCTTTCAACAGTCGCAAGGGCGGAGGCCGCCACTCAGGTAGTGTTTGAGGTCGCGCAAGGAACGCAACGGCAGACTCTCTTTGGTTTGTGCGCAGCGAGGACATTGCTGTACATATAACAGCACCCACTGATCGGGGTATCCATCCTTTGCGTGCGGGACTCGCTTCTGCCGTAAAGTTATTCCATCTACGAGTGCCGTTCTGTTGGGTAGATCAAAGAAAATTTGTCCTACCGGTTGCGTGGCCTTACCAAACAACTCCTTGATTTGCCGTAAAAAAAGCCGCTGGTCAGCGGCTTTTGCTTTTCGTTGTTGTCGTGCGCGTTCAGCTAGGGCTTCTGCTATGAGGGGGTGAGGCTGTGTTGCCGGTGAAGTCATAGTTGTTTACTGCTCTGCGGCACTACAAAATTGATCGGTAATCCGCAATCACCTGGTCAGGATGTTCTGTGATCCAAGCTTCGATCACTTCATCTGCTTCCCGCTTCCACCCTTTTTCATCCGGCGCGTAGGGCAGTCTCGTGGCATCCACCAGTTGATGCGGGACGGCTGGGCCGATACCGCGTACAATCAACAAGTAGGGACGCATTTCCTTTTTTTGAATCGTGCGTCGCTTGTTGTCACGTTCGGATTGATAAATTGCATAAGGAGTTTTTGGATTGTCTGAAGTTGGAACTGTGCCGTGTGCGATGAGTTTTCCTCGAATCGCAAAAACATTTCCTGGCCAAGCAGTGGTCGTAAAGATGGTGACACGTTCTCGATGTTCTTGACGTTTCATGCCAGCAGGCGGAGGGCAAAAGGCGTGCCAATTGAGGTTAAGGATGCTGCGCGGCAATTAAGCTTTTGATCTAACTTGGCTGCTGCTGCTCAGTACCTTCGGCTTGGTACTACTTACTCATACAAGAGATGCGCAAACAGCACTTTTTATTCTTCGCATTGTTGGCATCGTTTCCACCAAAAGCGAAACAGGATTCCTGCGGCGCTTTGTTCGTAGACCCCAGATTCTTGCGCGTGATAATCAAATCCGAGTTGGCTGATCTTCCCGATGAATGCGGGGATGTCTTCGACTGTGTTTTCGAGGTAAGCCATTGCGATATCCAAATAGATCACGCGTGTAAATTCCCGCCCAATGAAAAAGCGATGATGCGGCTTCCCATTATTCGGATTCCCTGCCCCAAACTGCATCGCGGGGATCGTTTGATTGATGGCTTGCAGGAAAGCCAGAGGCTCTCTGGACCAACACTCGCTTTGCGGATCAGCACGCTGGATGAATTTGAGCGCTTGGGTCGGTGAAAATTCAATGCGGTAGTGAGTCGAAGCTCCATCCAACGTAAAGGCGGTGTCCAAGAGCGGTTGGTCAGCATCAGGCTTTGCTTGCCCATCTAGTGCGCGCTGTTTTTCTTGTTCGCTGGCGGCGAGAATCCAAACCTCCGTGAATTCTTCGGCGTAGGTTGAGACCCAATCCATCCCCCCATGCGCATTTACCTTGCGGTAGTGGTAGGGATAGCGATAGATGGCTTCCTGAAGGCTGTATTCCTTTCCTGCCGCCCATTGATCGTGCAGGAGACGAAAGAAGATACGGATGCCTGTGATCTCCTCACAGCGCAATTCTGCACACTCTTCGTGGCCGTCATAAAACTGTGGATCGAAGGACAATTGCTCCGCCAAAAAGTCGGGCATGAACGTTTTCGCCACTTCTCGTATCTGTGCATAAGCGGCATTTTGTTCCGCTTCTTGTTCCGCTTTTGCCTGTGCCAAGGCAGTGGCTTGCGCCTGTCGTTTCGCTTCGATCAGGTCAAAGAATTGGTCTGGTAACATCATCATCTATTTTGTCCTTGAAAAACGCACCAGCCGGTGCAATCGGTGATTTGCGCTAATGGCCAGTCGTGAGGCAGGGGAATGGCTCCCAGATAGACCAAAGCAGGAAGACCTTTGCCAATCGCTAACGCCAATGCCGCCCAACTTCCTGAGCCTCTTCCACAGAAACATTCCGATGGTAACGCTGACGGCACTAAGCCTGCCGGACACGCCTTTCCGGGAAAACTCACCCACAGCCCTTTTCGCTCCGCAACGGTTTCCACCACGCGAATCGAGCGAAGGGCATACGCTGAAGGGCCAGTTCCGAATTCTCCTGTCGCAACCTTGAAAACCTGTATGCGCGACCGTGGCACAAGTTCGCGCGCCATCTCATCAATGCCACTCGCGCAGCCGGTGAGAATGGTGGCCTTGGTGGTTTCGATCAGGCGTAGGAGTGCGCGGTTGGCATATTGCTGGAGGGCAGCGGCGGGACTGCGCGTCCCTGATATCCCGATGTGTTTGTGTGCTTGGAGGAGTTCTTTCATATCACACCTCGCTCTTTCCACTGCAATTTTCTTACCGAGGTGTGTTGGTGTTGTGAATGGTGCAAGCTGGCTCGTCGTTTTCTTTGCTATACAAATTTGTGCTTACTGTTTTGTGCAAGAGTTTCTCCCATGCGGCAAAACCCTTTTGTGATTGAACAAGCGGTGCTTAGTCAGACGCTGATTGTTCGGCAGGAAGAACCACGCCAAGTGAAAGCGGCTCTGGCGCAAGGCAGAAAATTGTTCCTGCATGTCTGGCTGCAAAAATTGTCACGCTCACTTTTTCATACGCGTGTCATCCAGGAATGGCCAGGGCTGCTCAATCAGAGTGTGCTAAAATCTGGGTGCGAGGGATGAAGGAGTTTATCTCAAGCAAATATCTACCGGTTCATTGGAATTGTTCAGCCAGCCCGCTGTTATCCTAATCGTCGCTTGAATCACTAGAGGGAATGATGCTTCGATATTTCCTGCCACCTCTTTTGCTTGTCTGGTGCTTGCCAACAAGCACATTCGCGCAGAGTCCGCCCACGGCACCCCCTTCCGCGTTTACGAAGCCATCTGTCCAAGCACAAAAACGTGGCGCGCAGCCGCCCGGCAGCAGGCGGCGCTTCATGGCCTCGCTGGCGTGCTTGGCCATCAGGCCCATCGTCAT